>JABMMM010000293.1 GCA_013205565.1 Alcaligenaceae bacterium
CTTTTAAATCCAAACACTGCTGTTTGACTAAACCCGCAACCGCCATCTCTTTTGCATGTAGCTGAACCAAGACTAAGCCGACGACTTGATTGGTGCTTGGGTCGGCGCTTGGGTCGGCAATTTGGTCGACGCCTGGCGTTTCAGGCGCCGCAGACTGCTCAAGCATCATCGCATAAGCGGGTACCTGTAAATTTAACGGCCGGGCGGTTTTCCAGTCACGCAACACGTTGGGCAAGGTCGCACCGGTTTTGTAATCAATGATGACTTTATTGCGAACGCCCGTGACCGCGTCGAGCCGATCCAGGCGCACCTCAAGGGCCAAGCCCTTGACTGACAGTACGCGCTTTTGTTCGACCTCAAGAACGCGAAAAGGCAGACGGGCTTCTTCGAGCGCCAACCATTGCCTGACGACGTCAATTCCACGAGCGATTTCGAGTTCTCGCAAGGTCTCGCCAAAAGCGCGCAACTCTTTGCACCCAACCTCGCTGGCGATCCGCTCAAGTTGCGCGTCTAGCGTCCGGTTTGCGATGGCCTCGTGCAACGCCTCTTGCGTACCAAGTTCTCGCCAGAGACACTCTAATACACCGTGCAAAAACAAACCACGCTGCATTTTGTCAGCAAGCTCAGTGTAAGCAGGCAATCCTCTGGCAAACAGGCGGTACCGCAAGAATGCCCAAAGAGGGTTACGCGCCTGAGTTTCGAGCAGGGCGATCCCCCCCGAGATTTTTTCGTGCTCGCCAACCGCGGGGCCTTGGTCGTCGCGTTGACGTTCGAGCTCAGCGGGCGCGAACACAAGCTTCGCCGCAGTCCAGGTCTCTGAACTGGGCTCAAGCGACGCGATCAAGGGCGAGGCGCGCAACCGGCGTTCACCCTCAAACTGCGCAGAACTCAGCACGATGTATGGTGCAGTCTGGCATAGATTGGCAAAAATCTGCTCAGCCCAATGACGCTCGCGCTCGGGGGTTGAACGGGGCGCTTGCGCTTGGCGCAACGCCGAGATCGGTATAAAAGGGTTTGGCTTGGCGACTGCAGGCAAGACCTCATCTGTCAGACCCAGCAACCAAACGCCATCCCACTGCCCACCCTCGGCCTCAAGCAAACCCAAGACGTCGAGACGGGCGTTGGCCGCACGCTGCGGCTGAAACGGGGTGCTGCGCACGAGCCGACTTAAAAGTTTCAACGCGTCGCCTGCCGTCAAAGCACCCAAGATCGCCGAGAGCGACTCAAATCGTTCGAATAAGGCGTCGAGCGCCTCGACCGCTTGATAGACCGCCGAACTTTGCTGCGTCTGACCGGGAAATCCCAGCAAAGCGAGCGTCGCGCGAAAGTGTTGAGACCAAAAGTCACAAGACGCCGTCGCCTCAAGCGACTGCCAGTTTTGCCAGGCGCGCTGCCAAGCGGGTGAGAGTTGCGCAAGCTTAGACAGAGACGCTGTCCAGCTTGCGAGGTTCACGTGACCTATGTAGCTCTGTCGCCAACGTGCGTCGATTAAAGCGCGTGCGCCGAGCTCGGTTGCATGACCCGCACAATAGCCCGCCAACAGTGCTGCGCTGAACTCAGCAGGTGCGCCACCGTTTTGCTCTTTGAACAGAACAAACGTGCGCAACCACGCCAAAGCGGCGCGCCCGACCTGCCAGTCGGCCAGGGGCCGAGCTACTGCAATATTGAAAGCATATTCAGAGACCCCTTGCGCATCGCTGAGTACTTTGCTTAACACTCGGCGCGCGAACGGCACCTGAGCATCTAAAGAAACAGCGACGATTGCATAACGACCCTCAGGCTGAGACGCAAGTTGGGCACGCGCCCACTGCGCGGCCGCAAGCCACTCGGTCTGCGCATTAGGCGCGACCACGCGACGCAGTTCTCCCGTCGCTACGGCCGGTTTTTGAAGCACTAAAAGTTGAACGCCGCGTGCCACAAGGGCTTCAAGCAAAAGCCCGAACCGTGGTGAAACTTCGGCAAATCCAGCCAGCACAATATTTTGAGGCAACGCCAACCCGGCGCGAATATGCTGCAGTAAAGCCGCCACCGTCGAGTTTGGGTCAAGCGCGTCTAAGGCATGCAGACGGCTACGATAGGCATCGCGCCAGCCGACAAAATTTTTATACTCTTGCGTCTGGACAGACTCATCGACCGTGATATGCCATTCGTCGATCAACTGAGCGGCTTGCATCGCCCCCGTGGCGGCTTGCGTCACATCAAGCAGCACGCGGTCTTGTTCGATCTCTGTAATCACCTCAACCCACAGCGTCTGCGCGGCAAAGTTATCGAGCAACAGGCGCCGCTCGAGCAACCCGTCTTGAAATACCGCGCGCCCAAGCTGCTGCGCGAGCCAACCCGACCAAGGAACGACCGCAGGTATTTCAGACACTTGTTGTGCCCGAGCCGTTTGTTGACGGGCGAGCGCTTGAAGCACACCGCGCGCTAGCCGATTATTGACAGTGAGAATCGTGGTGTCGCGCGCAACTAAATGAGCGAGCCCGACGTAGTCGATCTGAGGCAGCTCGAATAAATTTTGCATCGCTAAGGCCCTAGAAACCGCACATTGAGGCGATGTTTTCCCAGCTTAGGAGCATACCGGGCGATAAGTAGCCCAAAAAACCGATACCCAACGCAGTGCACAGCAATAGCGCGAGTCCGGCTCGCACCAAAAAATTAGTTTTGCGCGCAAGAGTCGGCATCAGCGTTGCGTTAAGCGGGTTTAGCCATCACTGACGGATTAAGCTCGACTTCGCGAACGGGTAAGTAAAGTGCAGCCGCAAGTAAAGACAAAGCAATGCCAAGCCACCACACTAAATCATAGCTACCCGTTACAGCCTGCACATAGCCGCCAAACCAAGCGCCACTAAAACTACCTAATTGGTGCCCTAAAAACGTCATACCCATTAACGTTGCGCCAAACCGTAGCCCATAGATATGACCGATCAGGCCCTGCGTCAGCGGCACGGTGCCCAACCAAAATACGCCCATCCAAGCCGCAAAAACATACACCACCCAAGGCGAAGTGGGCATGACCAAAATCCAAATCAAGCCGACCGAGCGCAAGGCATACAAACCCGCCAGCAAATTCTTTTTGCTGTACGTGCCGCCGAGTTTGCCCGCGGTAAAAGAGCCGAACACATTAAACAAACCAATTAAGCCAATCGCGATGGCGCCCGTGCTTGCGTTCAAGCCCTTGTCGACGACAAACGCCGGTAAGTGCAGCGTAATGAAGGCGGTATGAAAGCCGCACACAAAATAGCCCCAGAAAATTAAGTGATAGGTCGGGTGCTTGAGCGCTTGGTTGATCGCCTCAAACATCGTTTGCTGTGGGCCGGTGTCGGAGTTCGGTGTGCCGCGCAAAAACCACGCTAAGGGAATCGTCATCGCCAGCGTCAGCGAAAGCACCCAGTACGCGCCGGTCCAGTTTAAGGTGTCAATCAACAATTGACCCGTCGGCACCACTAAGAATTGGCCGAGCGAGCCGCCGGCGCTCGCGATACCCATCGCCATACTGCGAGAACTTGAGGGGACGGTGCGCGCAATCACAGGCAAAATCACCGCAAAGGTCGTACCCGCCTGTCCCAAGCCAACTAACACGCCCGCGGTCATATACAGCTCAAATTCGGTGCTTGAATAGCGCGTACCAAGCAACCCTAGCGCATATAAACCTGCGCATAACGCGATCGTGCGGCCCGCGCCCAACCGATCGGCCATCATGCCAGCACCGATCGCACCAAACCCCCACGCTAAGTTTTGAATCGCAAAGGCCATTGAAAAGACGTCGCGCGCCCAACCACGCTCAAGCCCCATGGGCTGAATAAACAAGCCAATCGTGGCACGAACGCCCATCGCCAGCAACACAATCAAGGTGCCAATCAAAATCGTGCGTAAGGCAAGAGGATCGTCGAGTAATTGGGGCTTGGGTGCTTCGGGGGTGTGAGTCTGCGTCATGTTGCCGGGTGAACGATTCTAATTTTTTGGCTGCGGCCGGACGGTCGCAGTCGCTTTCTTCTGATCATAACGAAAAGCCTTGTAAAAAAACTCTCGTTTGCAAGAAAAAGACTGCTTTCAGGCAAGCTGGTCCCGCCGACTGGAATCGAACCAGTGTCCCACGCTTAGGAGGCATGTGCACTATCCACTGTGCTACGGCGAGAATTCATGAGGTCTTCGAACGGCCCACTGCCTGTTAGATCTTACGTCAAGGCGTAGTTTAACAAGAGCCGCGACCAGAGGAGCACCACAGGCAGGCGTTAGCCTCGGGGGTGGTGCTGCGCGTGCAAGCTTTTCAGGCGTTCGCGTGCGACATGGGTATAAATTTGAGTCGTTGAAATATCAGAATGCCCCAACAGGAGCTGCACCACGCGCAGATCTGCGCCGTGATTCAGTAAATGTGTGGCGAAGGCGTGCCTCAAGACGTGCGGTGAAAGCGGCGCATTGACCCCCGCCAAGACTGCGTATTTTTTTATCAACAACCAAAAAGACTGTCGCGTCATCGGGGCTGCGCGCGCGGTCACAAAAAGCGCGGCGCTGGTTCTTTGGCCCATTAACTGCGGGCGCGACTCGGCGAGGTAGCGAGCGATCCAGTGGGCGGCCTCGGCACCCAACGGCACTAGACGATCTTTACCACCTTTGCCCTGCACCACCCTTACCACACCGTCGCTCAAGCTCACTTCGAGCACGCCCACTCCCACCAACTCTGAAACCCGCAACCCGGTTGCGTACAAGACCTCAAGCATGGCGCGATCGCGTAAGCCTCGCGAGGTGTGCACCGGTGGTTGCTGCAAGAGAGCCTCAACCTGCCTCTCGGACAAGGTTTTAGGCACGCGCAAAGGTTGGCGCGCGGTGGTTAATTGCAAACAGGGATCTGCGGCGACGCGCTGCTGCCGTAGCGCCCACAGGTAGTAACGGCGCAAGGTTGCGAGGCGACGATTCGCAGTGCTAGGCTTGGTTTGCGCGTGCTTGGCTGCAAACCAAGCCTCAATATTGCCGCCCGTTGCCGCTTCGAGTTCAAGACCGCAGGCTTGCCTGAGCCATTCTTCAAAGCCGATTAAATCCAGCCGATAGGCGGCAAGAGTATTGGCAGCCAACCCATCTTCAAGCCACACTGCGTCGATAAATTCGCCGATCGAAGCGGATTCTGTTGCTGTCATAGACAAGTCGCCGCCCTCCTTGAACGTAAGGTCTCTTTTTACAGCAAATTTTGAATGCGTCACAACGACTAGCGTAAATCCTCGCTTGGACTCGATTCCCTAAGGCGACAGATGCTTAGTTTATTCGCCGCGAGTCCCCCGGCCACGGGCGCGTACGCAGGCTCGCTGCGTACACTAAACTGAGCCACCGAGGACACTTTAGGCTTTTGCGCCTGAGTGTTTTGCCTACCCAACCACGCGCTATGACACCACTGAGCCCAACACTGAGCCTCGACCTGCCAAACGAAGCCGCCACCGAGGCGCTTGGACAGGCCTTAGCCGAAGTCGCCGCAGAACTCAGCCCAAACGCCGCGGGCACACTGACGCCCGGCCCAGGCGCCCAAGGGCGAATTCACCTTCAGGGCGAACTTGGCGCAGGTAAAACAGCACTCGTCCGAGCTTTTTTGCGGCAGTGCAGTGTTTCTGGACGAATTAAAAGCCCAAGCTACGCACTACTTGAATCTTACGAAGTTTCTAACTTATACTTGTATCATCTTGATTTTTATAGATTTAGCGATCCCGCAGAATGGTTAGATGCAGGCTTTCGCGATCTCTTTAAAAATCAGGCGTTAATTTTGATCGAATGGCCCGAGCGGGCCGGTGATTTACTTAGCGCGCCAGACTTACTGATTGAGTTGGCGTACGCAGGTGCAGGACGTCACGTCACGCTCAGTGCTTTTACAGAAAAAGGGATTCAATGGCTTACCGCTTTGCCTCAAAGCGCGACACAGTATCGTCGCCCACCCGAGCGCTGAGCCGACGCCGCCTGCTAGGCGTTGCGTCCACCCTTCTATTGCTTCCTCTCATCCCTCGCCTGGCCATGGCAGCGCAATTACTGGCTGTGCGCACCTGGCCTGCCGAAGAATACACGCGCGTCACTCTTGAGCTTGATAGCGAACTCAAAGCTGAACATTTCACGCTCGAAACTCCACACCGCATGGTCGTCGATATCCAAGGGATCGACGTCACGCCAGCGTTAAACGAACTCGTGCGCAAGGTGCGCACTGACGACCCCTACATCAGCACTTTGCGTGTCGCTCAAAATCGTCCGAACGTTGTACGCATTGTGTTTGATTTAAAACAAGCGATTGCGCCACAGGTGTTCACCCTTAAACCTGCGGGCAACTACAAGTTCAGACTCGTACTCGATTTTTATCCAAAGGTGGCACACGATCCACTCGCGGCGTTACTGAAAAATAATCTGCAAAAAACGGATGAAGATCCGCTTGCGCAAATTCTTGCCGATATCAGTCGCAGTTCAAAGGGCTCGTCGATGGCAAGCCTGCCTGTATTGCCAAGCTCGATCGCACCCTTGCCTGGCGCAAGCAAGCCCGCGCCCTACAAGCTCGAACGTGGTCGTCGTGTCGTTACCATCGCACTGGATCCGGGCCATGGCGGCGAGGATCCAGGCGCTATTGGTAAGGGCGGCACTCGCGAAAAGGACGTGGTACTTGCTATTGCACAAAGATTGAAAGCAAAGATTGACGCCACGCCGGGAATGCGCGCGTACCTGACGCGCGATGGCGACTATTTTGTTCCGCTGCACGTACGCGTCGAAAAAGCCAGACGCGTCAAGGCAGATTTGTTTGTCTCCATTCACGCCGACGCCTTCGTGCGACCGACCGCAGGCGGCAGCTCTGTCTACGTTCTATCGGACGGTGGTGCCTCAAGCACAGCCGCGCGCTGGCTGGCCGACAAAGAGAACGCCGCCGACCTCATTGGTGGTGTGAACCTAAACGTGCAAGATCCCAAGCTGGCAAGAGTCTTACTAGATTTATCGACAACGGCGCAGATTAAAGACTCGACCAAAGTTGCTAACACCATGCTCGGCGAACTCAAGAACGTCTATCGTCTGCACAAGCCACAGGTCGAGCATGCAGGCTTTGCTGTCTTAAAAGCACCAGATATCCCGTCTATTCTGGTCGAGACCGCCTTCATCAGTAACCCTGACGAAGAGCGTATGCTACGCAACAGTGCCGATCAGGAAAAGTTTGCAGTGGCCTTGCTCGGTGGCATCTCGCGTTACTTTTCTGCAAACCCTCACTTGGCCTCAATTGGCTAAGGTCTCGACACCCGCAAGCGCCAGTGAACCGCGAGCGCGCGCAAAGCTCTAAAATACAGACTTCCTCCTCATCGTGCCTGCCATGTCGACACATCGCCCGATCTGCCCCCTACCCGATTTATTGATTAGCCAAATCGCAGCAGGCGAAGTCATCGAGCGTCCGGCTTCAGTCCTCAAAGAGTTAGTCGAAAATGCCGTCGACTCGGGTGCGCAGTCGATTGAGGTGCGCCTTGAAGCCGGCGGCATTCGCCGCATCGCCGTGATTGATGATGGCAGCGGCATCCGCGCCGAAGAACTGTCACTGGCACTGACGCGCCATGCCACCAGCAAAATCACCTCTCTTGCCGAACTTGAGTCGGTGGACTCGATGGGGTTTCGCGGCGAAGCCTTGGCATCCATTGCAGCGGTCTCGCAATTAACCATCACGTCGCGCACCCGCGAAGCCACACACGCTTTTAGCTTCGCAAGTGGCATGACTGAGCCCGTGGCGGCTGCGGGCGCCCTGGGCACCACGGTCGAAGTTAAATATTTATTTGATGCTGTGCCTGCACGACGCAAGTTTTTACGTGCCGAGGCCACTGAGTTTGGTCATTGCATCGACGCAATTGAGCGGGTGGCGTTGGCGTTTCCTGAAGTCGGCTTCCGAGTGTTTCATAACGAACGTGCTGTGCGGCAGTGGCTACCCACCTCTGCCCTGCAACGCATTAGCGATGTGCTGGGTTCCGAATTCAACGAACACGGCATTGAAGTCAACGCGCAAGCTGGGCCCATATCCATGATGGGGGTGACCACCCGCCCGACGGCCGCACGCGCGCGTGCTGATCGGCAATTTTTATTCGTCAATGGTCGTCATGTGCGCGATCGCACCGTGTCGCACGCCATTCGCAGCGCCTACGCCGATGTCTTGCACGGCGATCGCCAGCCCGCCTTTGTGTTGTTTTTGCAAATTGATCCGCTAGCCGTTGATGTCAACGTCCATCCTGCCAAACACGAGGTCAGATTTCGTGACACCGGTGCAGTACACCGCTTCGTCGCACAAACCATCACGCAAGCCTTAGCCGGGACGGCAGGTACCCATCAAATTTCGCAAAGTGAAAACAGTGCGACACTTGGTGCGTTTGCGATGCCCCTGAATAGTGACTCAATTCCTGGCGGCAGTTGGTCCAACGCCCTGACGGCTGATGGCTTGGCAGCACGAGGCTGCGCGCAGGCGTTTGCACCGCGCTGGAATCCGGGTGCGCAAGCGGCCTTCGCACTGCGAGAGCCTGCCTCGAACGGCCTTGAACAACCTGGCGCCTGGAAAGCACTTTATCAACCACTCAATGAAAGTCATACGTCTGAGAACGCAAGGACTGACAGCAACGAGACTTGGCCGCTAGGCCGCGCGCTGGCGCAAGTGCACGGCATTTATATCCTGTCACAAACATCCTCTGGGCTAGCGTTGATTGACATGCATGCCGCGCATGAACGTGTGGTCTATGAGCAACTCAAAACGGCCATCGACGCGCAAACCTTGCCACAGCAAACACTCTTGGTGCCAGTGGTGTTTCGAGTCACTGAAAAAGAGCTCGCACTCGCCGAAGAATGTGCCGAGCAACTCAGTGCACTCGGGTTTGAACTGGCTGCTGCTGGCCCACAATCAATGACTCTGCGCTCGGTACCAGCCATGCTTGCCCGCGGCGATCTCGAGGCCTTGGCCCGCGGCGTACTGCGCGACATCGAACAGGTGGGTGCCAGTCGCTTACTAACCGAGCAACGCAATACCCTACTGGCCACCATGGCGTGTCATGGTGCAGTGCGCGCAAACCGGCAACTCACCCTCGAAGAAATGAACGCGCTCTTGCGCCAGATGGAGCAGACCGAACGCGCAGATCAATGTAATCACGGACGCCCAACCTGGGTGCACTTTAGCGTGTCAGACCTCGACAAATTATTTTTGCGAGGCCAATGAGCTTGCCCTCGCAGGCACCGCTCATTTGCCTTGCCGGGCCCACCGCGTCTGGTAAAAGCGCAGCTGCGCGCGCGATTGCTCAACGCTGGCCGGTTGAGATTATTAATGTTGACTCGGCAACCATCTATCACGGCATGGATATTGGCACTGCCAAGCCCACTGCGCACGAGCGTGGTGAGGTCACCCATCACTTGCTAGACATTCTTGATCCAGCCGACTCTTATTCGGTGGCAAGCTTTCGACGCGACGCCTTGCAATGCGTGCGTGACATTCAAGCACGCGGCCACCTTCCACTGTTGGTGGGTGGCACGATGATGTACTTCAAAGCCTTGCGTGATGGCTTGAACGACCTGCCTGCAGCCGATCCAGAGATTCGCAAGACACTTGAGGCGCGTGCAGCACTTGAGGGTTGGCCGGCGATGCATACCTGGCTAAAAACGATTGATCCAATCACCGCGCAACGCCTGTCACCGAACGATAGTCAGCGTATTGGTCGCGCGCTTGAGATCTGGCATATTAGCGGTCAGCCCATGTCTGCGCTGTTAGGCGCCACACAACCCGCCGACGAACCGGTCGCAACAATCACCTTAAGCCTCGAACCACTCGAGCGCAGCCTGCTACATGGGCGCATCGCCGAGCGCTTTGATCAGATGCTTAAACTCGGTTTATTGGCAGAGGTGCAAGCGCTGCATGCTCGGGGTGATTTGCATCCAGGTCTGCCCTCGGTTCGCTGCGTCGGGTACCGGCAACTCTGGGCAATGCTCGAGGGCGAACTTGACCTGAATCAGGCTAGAGAGCAAGCCATTTCAGCCACCCGTCAACTGGCAAAGCGCCAAATCACCTGGCTGCGTAGCCAACCCGACCGACGCATTATCGACGCCTGTTCGCCGAGCGCAATCGATCAGGTGGTACAGGCAATTTCAAAAATTACTGATCGACCTTAATCCCGGCATCGCGAATCGCTTTACCCCAAAAATCAAAGTCTTTCGCGATCAACGCAGCAAACTCTTGCGTTGTGCCGTGCAAGGGTGCAAGGCCTGGGCGATCCTTTGTGCCGTGCCTTTAATTTTCTTAAATTACGACAGTTTGCGCCGCACCTTCTGCAGACTCGCGAATATCGCCCAGCTGGTATACCGTTTCGCCCTGCGCACGTAATGCCACGCTAATCGCTTGTGCATGTTCAGGTGCCACCACGGCAACCATACCAATGCCGCAGTTAAACACACGATACATTTCAGCATCAGCAACGCCGCCCTGCTGTTGTAGCCAAGAAAAGAGCTGAGGCATTTGCCAGGCATCACGGTGCAAATGTGCTTGTAGACCTTTCTGCAAAATGCGTGGCACGTTATCAAGCAAGCCGCCGCCCGTAATATGCGCTAAGCCTTTGATCTGACCCTCAAACTGTGCCAACACCGCTAACACCGGTTTAACGTAAAGGTGGGTGGGGGCCATCACAACATCACCCAAGGGCTGACCATGAAAATCTTGTTCGGGTCGAGCGCCTGCGCGTTGCAAAATCTTGCGCAACAACGAAAACCCGTTTGAGTGTGCGCCACTTGAAGCGAGGCCCAACACAACGTCACCCGGTCGAATCGATTTGCCATCGATCAGTTTAGATTTTTCGGCGGCACCCACAGCAAAGCCTGCTAAATCGTATTCACCATCGGGATACATGCCCGGCATTTCGGCTGTTTCACCACCAATCAAGGCGCAACCTGATAACTCGCAACCCCGGGCAATGCCACCGATCACTTGGGCCGCCACGTCGACCGACAATTTGCCGCAGGCAAAGTAATCCAGAAAAAACAAAGGCTCAGCACCCTGCACCAAAATATCGTTTACGCTCATCGCCACCAAGTCGATGCCCACCGTGTCGTGGCGCTGCCAGTCGAAGGCTAGTTTAAGCTTAGTACCGACCCCGTCGGTGCCCGACACCAAAACCGGCTCTTTATAGCGCTTGGGCACTTCAAACAGCGCGCCAAAGCCACCAATCCCTGCTAAGACACCCTCTCGCATGGTGCGCGCAGCCAACGGCTTGATGCGGTCAACGAGCGCGTCTCCAGCATCGATGTCAACGCCTGCGTCGCGGTAAGTGAGGGGTGCTTGTGGTTGCGTCATAAGAAAAAGCCGAGGTTGTGTGACAATTGCGGGGTTTCCCCGTGTTTATACCCAATTTTACGACGAGTCGATGAGTCGGCAGTTACTTCTAGAAATCATTCCCGCGCCAGCCCCCACTTTGGACAACACCGTCGTGGGGTCAAATGCGGCCGCCATTGAAGCGGCACGACAGCTTGCGCCCGGGCGCGCCTTGTATCTTTGGGGGCCTCCTGGTTCTGGGCGTAGCCACGTTCTGCGAGCCCTTGCCGCCGAAAAACCCTCTGTCTTCTTTGACTTAGCAAGTTCACCGGCTGAGATGATGGCCTGGGCGACCCGCCCACTTTCTGGCGCACGCCTGCAACTGGTCTGTGTCGACGATATCCAAGAAATGCCCCCAGAACAGCAGGCTTGCGTCTTTGCCCTGTACAATCGTTGGCGCGAACTTGCAACGACCGCAGACGCTTTTGCGCTGGCGGTGACGGGCGAGCAAGCGCCCATGATGATGTCACTGCGCGAAGATCTGCGTACGCGTTTGGGTTGGGATCTGGTTTTTCGCCTTGACCCACTCTCTGATCAAGAAAAATTTGAAGCGCTACAGATTTATGCGCAAAGACAAGGCTTGCCTTTGTCTGGCGACGTGCTTGACTGGATGTTGACGCATTATTCACGCGACATTCGTCAGTTATTTGCGTTAGTCGATGCGCTTGACCGGTATTCGCTGTCAAAGCACCGCAGTGTGACGGTGCCGCTTTTACGTCTGATGCTAGCCGATCGCGATTTTTTACAGTCTTCACTTCCTTTTGCCTGACTTTTCACGCTGTTAACCACACATACCCATGCTTAGCCAACGACTGGCCCTCTTTGATCTGGATCACACCCTTTTGCCTTTGGATAGCGATCATCAGTGGGCTCAATACCTTGCCCAAACGGGCCGTGCAGGCGATCCGGTCGTGGCACTCGCGCGTAACGAAGACTTAATGAATCGCTACAACGCGGGCGCACTGACGGCCGAACAGGCTGCTGAATTTATGCTTGGCTTATTGGCCGCGCATCCGCCGCATCTGTTGGCAGCCTGGCACGAAGACTATATGCAACGCGTGATTCGCCCAGCCATAACCGAACAGGCGCTTAGTCTTGTACAACAGCATCTTGAAGCGGGTGATCTTTGTGCAATCGTCACGGCAACCAACAGTTTTGTCACCGCGCCGATTGCTCGCGCCTTCGGCGTGCACACCTTAATTGCCACAGAGCCCGAATACCTTTCAGGCCGTTACACCGGAAAAATCGACGGCACGCCCAGCTTTAAAGAGGGCAAAGTGTTACGCGTAAAGGCCTGGCTTGCAACACTCAATCGCAAGCTTGAGGATTTTAGCGAGTCTTATTTTTACAGTGATTCGATTAACGACCTGCCCTTGCTTGAGGTGGTCACACATCCAATTGTGACCAACCCAAGCCCCAGCCTGCTCAGCGTTGCGCAAGAACGCAATTGGCCAGTCTTGAATATGTTTACTCAGCAGGCCGAGCATAAATCCTAATGATTACAGACACTCTCAAACGTTTTGTTGGAAAACTCTTTGGCCAACGCTCAACCGGTATGCAGCGAATTGGTCGCGACAGACACGGCATCGATCGCCGCAATGTCTCGCGCCACGCCATCAAAGTCTGCGAAGTTTTGCAACACGAGGGCTACCAAGCTTATATCGTGGGCGGAGCCGTGCGTGATCTGATCGTTGGGCTTGAACCAAAAGATTTTGACGTAGCAACTAACGCCACGCCTGAACAAGTGCGCCCCTTATTTAGGCGCGCGCGCATCATCGGCAGACGTTTTCAACTAGTACATGTTGTCTTTGGTCAAGAGATCATCGAAACCTCGACTTTTCGTGCCCCGGCCTCTGAATCGCAGGCTACCGACGAAAATGGCCGCATTCTGCGCGACAACGAATTCGGTACCCACGCGCAAGATGCGGCGCGCCGTGATTTCACGATTAACGCACTGTATTACGACCCCACCACCGAAGATGTCATCGATTACCACCAAGGCGTTGAAGATCTGAAGCACCGTGTCGTGCGTATGATTGGTGACCCACGCACGCGCTATCGCGAAGACCCTGTCCGCATGCTGCGCGCCGTGCGCTTTGCCGTCAAGCTCAATGGCAAAATTGATCCGGCCTCTGAAGAGCCTTTGCAATCGATGGCGGGTTTGATCGAAAACGTACCTGCCTCGCGTTTGTTTGACGAGATGCTCAAATTGCTCACCTGTGGGCATGCCATGGATTGCCTGCAACGGCTGCGCCAAGATGGCTTGCATCAAGGTATGCTGCCTCTGCTTGATGTCGTGCTTGAGCAGCCCGGTGGCGAGGCCTTCATTGAACTTGCTTTGGATCGAACTGACCATCGCGTGCGTGCCGGAAAAACTGTCAGCCCAAGCTTTTTATTCGCCGCGTTGCTGTGGCATCAAGTCGAATTGCGCTGGCAACAACTACTTAAGCAGGGCGAGACCGGCATCCCGGCCTTAATGCAAGCGGCTGACTCAGTACTTGACGAACAAACCGAAAAACTTGCGATTCAAAAGCGTTTTAGCGCTGACATGCGCGAGATCTGGTTTATGCAGCCTCGCTTTGATCGTCGCCTACCCAAATCCATCTGGCGCATGATCGAGCAACCTCGCTTTCGGGCGGCGGTTGATTTTCTGCAGTTGCGCGCAGCTGCCGGCGACTTTGACAGCGTGTTGGCGCAGTGGTGGATGGATCTGGCGAATGCCGATGATTCTGGCAAGGCCGATATGATCGAAGAGTTAAATAATTTACCGCGCGAAAGCGCGACAGGCGCACCGCGCGCGCGCCGACGTCGACGCAGCCCTAGAGCTGTGACTGGGCAACAAGACGCACCGTTTGTTGAATAAGCTCGGCCAGCGACCATGAGCGCGCCTACGTCTATCGGCCTTGAGTACATGCTGATTCGCTCGTACATAAACCGATGAGCACTCTCGCGTATATCGGGCTTGGGGCGAATTTAGGTAATGCTCGGCAAACGATCGCAGCCGCAATTGACATGCTCGGTCATTCGAGTGGCGTCTTGACGCTGAAACAAGCGCCGCTCTACAGTAGTGACCCTGTCGATGCGCAAGGCCCCATTTTCATCAATACCGTTGTCGCGATTGATACAACGCTTGAACCCTTAAGCTTGCTCGACCTACTGCAAGCGATTGAGCAACAGCACGGACGCGAGCGCCCCTACCGCAACGCGCCGCGCACGCTTGATCTTGACCTGCTGCTTTACGGCACACAGACAATCGACACACCACGCTTAAGCGTGCCTCATCCACGCATGCACCAACGCGCGTTTGTACTGCGTCCGCTACAAGACCTGACACCCGACTTGCAACTCGTACAAGGAAACTTCACAACCTTGCTTGCTGGGTGCCAAGAGCAAAAGTTAGATCGATTAGTGAATTGAGCGACCGACCGACTAACCGAATGATTGGTTAATGAGTTGATCGATCGACCTCAAGCCTAACAACCTAAATCGCTTTGTCGGCGAGCAGCCTCGCTACGGCAGCCTCATTCACACCCAGCTCTTTGAGGATAGCCCTGGTGTGCTCACCGATACCTGGGATCGGATCCATACGCGCGTCGAACTGATTGTTCGTGGCGGGCGGCAACAGCGCCGGTAACAGACCAACGGGGCTCTGCACCTCGGTCCAGCGATTACGCGCCTTGAGTTGTGGGTGCGCCCAGACATCTTTCATCTCATTGACGCGCGCATTGGCGATTTGTGCGTCTTCAAGTTTTTGCTCGACTTGGGCAATCGTCATATTAGAAAACAGTTCGACAATGACTGCGCGCAAACGCGCGCGATTCGCAGCACGTTTTGTGTTGCTATCAAACTCTGGATCAATCGCCAGTGATTTTTGCTGAAGGACTTTTTCGCAAAAAATCACCCACTCGCGCTCGTTTTGTAGACCCAGCATGATCGTGTTGCCATCACCAACCGGAAATGGACCATACGGATAAATGGTGGCATGCGAAGCGCCCGAGCGCGGCGGGGGCGTAGCCCCTTCAAACGCGTAATACATCGGAAAACTCATCCATTCGACCATGCTTTCAAGCATCGACACATCAAGATGGCTACCCAGCCCTGTTTTGTGGCGCAACAGCAGCGCGTTCAAAATACTTGAATACGCATACGAGCCCGCAGAGATATCTGCAATCGAACAGCCCGCCTTTGAGGGCTCATCGGCCGAACCAGTCACCGACACAAAGCCACTTTCGCTTTGAATCAGCAGGTCGTAGGCCTTTTTAGTTTCATAAGGCCCGCCTTCTCCGTACCCAGAGATATCGCACACTATGAGTTTAGGAAACTTGGCATGCAACGCCCCAAACGATAAGCCCATCCGAGCGGCAGCACCCGGCGCCAAATTTTGCACCAACACATCGGCCTGCGCCAACAACTGCTCAAGGATCGGGCCCGCATCAGCGTGTTTCAAATCAAGCGTGAGGCTTTCTTTCGAACGGTTAGTCCAGACAAAATGCGACGCCATCCCGCGCGTGCGCTCGTCGTACTTGCGCGCAAAGTCGCCAACACCTGGGCGCTCAATCTTAATGACACGCGCACCCATGTCCGCGAGCTGGCGCGTGCAAAAAGGTGCAGCAATCGCGTGTTCAAGGCTGATTACAGTGATGCCAGCTAACGGAAGGGGGCCTTTTTTACGGCCTGTTGAATCCGTTGAAGGTAAAGGAGTGGTGCTCATGCTAAGAACCTCAGTTCAGCTTGATGTGCGAGTGTGCCATCTTGCTCGGCCCAAAGTTTGGCCTCGCCTGGCGCGGTGACGGTGCCAGCAACGTCAAAGGCAGTCGGAGCAATCAGCGGCCGCAAGCCTCGGTACGACAAATACTTGAGCGTTGCACGAGGGTGAGCCTGTGCAAACGCCTGACACATTAACGTCGCGATCAATGGCCCATGAATCACCAAACCTGGATAGCCTTCTTTCTCGGTGACGTAAGGGTAGTCGTAGTGAATGCGATGACTATTGAAGGTGACAGCCGAGTACCTAAAAAGCAAAACGGCGCTGGGATCTACAGCTTGCTTCCATTGTGACTCGGGTGCTGGCTCAGTGCCCTGAAGCTTTGGCGCGCTAGGTTCGCGATAAACAATGTCTTGCTCTTCGCTCACAACCAGTTTGCCGTTTTGCACAATCTCATGCTTAACCGTCACAAATAACAACGAACCTGTGCGACCGGCTTTTTCTTTGATTGCAGTCACTGTCGAAGTTTTTTGCGCGTCTGTACCAACAACCAAACCACCATCAAACTTCACCCGACCACCGGCCCACATACGATTGCGGTTTTCAGCGGGTGGCAAGAAGCTTCCGCGTGCAGGATGCCCGTCGGTACCGGTCTGCGCGATTGGCACGGTCTCTAAAAAAAACGCCCAATGCCATAACGAAGGCAACACCGCCCCCAATTCTGGGATTGGACGCCCGAGCGTGACAGCGATACGCGCTGCATGCCCCGGATCCAGGCGGTCTATAACAGTTTGTGATTTACCCAACCACGCACTCAAATCAGTCGTTGACATCTAACATCCTTAAAACAACAGATACTCTATCCAGCGTTCACGTCGACGTGCCTGACATCTCACTTCAAACTATGCCGCCTCGAGTTCTTGCATGCGTTGCAGGTGAAAGTTTGTATCGCCGAGCAGCATATCGGTGTAAGTGAGTCGCTTGAAATAATCTCCGACCTCAAGCTCATCGGTCATCCCCATCCCGCCATGCAACTGCACGGCGATCTCGCCCACCAGCCGCGCAGCCGCTGCGACCTCGACTTTACTCATCGAGACCAAACGACTGCGCTTCGCGACATCTGGTTCGCCAAGCGCAATCGCTGCAACATAGGTCATCGACAAACCCATTTCAGATTGAATCAACATGTCGCCTAAACGATGCTGCAGCACCTGAAACGAGGCAAGTGGCTGACCGAATTGCTGACGTGTTTTTAAATATTGAATCGTGCTGTCGGTCAGATAGGCCATCGCACCGCAGGCGTGCGCGCACAAAGCGGTAATGCCGTAATCAAGCGCCAGCGCCAACAATTGCTCGGCCTGCGCTCCGCTTGCGATCAGGTGCTCGGCTGACACACTCACGTCTTTAAAGTGGATCGTGGCCGCGCGCGCGCCGTCAAAGGTTGGGTAATCTTGAACCGACACACCAGGGGTATCTGAGGGCACCAAAAATAATGCCACTGCGCCGTCGAGCAACGCCGACACAATCACCGCCTGAGAACCCGCACCGTGCCAAACCAAGATCTTGCGACCTTCAAGCGAGTAGCCCTCTTTAGACGCTGTCGCGCGCGTGCACAGTGGGCGCTGCGAGTCGCGCTCACCCTGCTCTTGCCACGCAACTGCCAAGACTGCGTCACCCTCAGCATGAGCGGTCAGCCAACGCTGCTTGAGCACCTGATTTTCGCTATTGGCCAGTAGCGTCACAGCAATCACTGCGCTTGAAATCGCAGGTTCACTGACAAGACCGCGCCCAAGCTCTTGGTGAACCGCAAGCATCGTGGCAGGTGTCTCAGCAAACCCACCGAATTCTTCGGGCACCAATAAGCCGCCCACGCCCAGTTCAACCAAGCTCGCCCAAGCATTGCGATTCAACACGCCAGCCTTTTGGCGCTCGCGACGCTTGGGTCGCGACCAATTATCTTCGACCAACCTGCGCAAGCTATCGGTCAACATGCGCTGTTCTTGTGAGTATGTAAAATCCATGATGTTTTTTATACCCCGATGATTTGTTTGGCAATGATGCCTTTTTGAACTTCGTTGGTACCACCATAAATGGCCGTCTTGCGCATATCAAAGTATGCAGCCGCCGCGGCAGGCGAGTACTCGGGGCTTGGCCCATGATCCTCGGACTGCGCAAACATCCACTCGGGGTCGTAGGGCCAGGCATCCGCGCCCGCTACTTGCATTTGCAAACGCGCAAGTTCCATCTGTAGTTCAGAACCACGAATTTTTAAGATCGACGCCTTTGGCCCTGGATCCGTTTCGTCCGCCGCCACGCGCAACACCATCAGCTCAAGCGCGAGCAACTGGCCTTCGGCGCGGTTAATGCTGTCACGTACCCTTGAACTTAAGCTTAGCGACTCTCCGCTTGCCATCGTCCGCTCGGCCAAAGATTTCAAGATCGCAAGTTCCCGGTGGCAATGACCGATGCCGGCGATCCCGCCTCGCTCATGTCCTAACAAATATTTTGCGTAGGTCCAACCATGGTTTTCTTCACCCACTAGGTTTTCTAGCGGCGCTTCGACGTTTTCAAGCCAAACCTCATTGACCTCAGCACCGCCATCCAAGGTTCGGATTGGACGTACGGTGACGCCCGGCTGCTTCATATCAATCAAGATCATCGAGATACCGCGCTGCGCTTTGGCGCTCGAGTCGGTGCGCGTCAAACAAAAGATCCAGTCCGCGTGATGCGCCAAGGTCGTCCAAGTTTTTTGGCCGTTAATGACGTAGTGGTCCCCTACCCGCTCTGCGCGGGTCTTTAAGGAGGCCAGGTCAGAGCCAGAGCCCGGCTCTGAGTAACCCTGACACCACCAGTCTTCTAACCGCAACATGCGCGGCAAGAAATGATCTTTTTGAGCTTGCGTGCCATATTTCATGAGCACGGGGCCAATCATGCTGAGCCCGAACGGAATCAAGCGTGGCGCCCCAGCCTTAAACGACTCAATCTCAAAAATCAAACGCTGAACGGGGTTCCAGCCTGTGCCACCGTATTCTTTGGGCCAACTCGGCGCACCCCAGCCATGATCAGTCAACGTATTGTGCCAAAACACAAACTCCTCGCGCGTGACACGGTGGTGTGCAAACGCTTTTGCACGCAGCGCAGCGGGTAATTTAGCGTGAACAAAATCTTGCACCTCTTTGCGAAAGGCGCGTTCTTCGGTGGTCCAGGTCAGATTCATAGGTTTTCTCCTCGATACGCCATCTTAACGCCCCGACTCCGTCAGGGAATCTCGGATTTTGGAAGACTGCGTTCTAGAAGCCCAAATGCACCTACAATCGTGCGATCACTGTCTAAACAATGTCTGAGGAGACACTCATGAAAACCCTAATTCGCGCCTGCGCGCTCGCGGTTGCAGCGTTGGGGCTAAGCGCCCCCGTCATGGCAGCCTGGCCCGAAAGGCCCATCACCTTGATTGTGCCTGCGGCACCAGGCGGCACAACAGACATCACGGCCCGCTTACTGAGCGAAAAGCTTGGGGCGGCTTTAGGCACAACGGTTGTCATTGAAAATCGCGCGGGTGCGGCCGGAATCATCGGCACACAGGCGTTGTTGCGTTCAGCGCCTGACGGCTACACCATCGGCTTTGGCAACATTGGTCCAAACGGTATTAACTACAGCCTCTATAAAAATCTTCCCTATAAGTCGACTGACTTTGCACCAATTACTTTGGTGATTTCAGTACCAAATATTTTGGTCGTCAACAGCAAGTTGCCTTATAAATCGGTTAAAGAGCTCGTCGACTCGATCAAGAATGACCCCAAGGGAAACTATTCCTATGGTTCACCCGGTACGGGGCAATCGCCCCACATGTCATCCGAGATGTTTTCTCAGCGTACTGGCTTGACGCTCACTCACGTACCCTATAAGGGGATGGGGCCTGCCGTTGCGGCGCTGCTGGGTGAGCAAGTGACTTTTGTCTTCGACAACCTGCCGAGTTCAATCCCCTTTATTCGTTCTGGGCAGTTTCGCGCGTTGGCCATTACGGGCGAGCAGCGCTCGCCACAATTGCCTGACGTCCCCACCATGGCCGAGGCTGGTATCAAAGACATGGTCGTAACCGCTTGGTTTGGTTTCGTTGCGCCGGCCGGAACGCCTGCTGACGTCATCAATAAAATCCAACAAGCGACCAAGAAAGTACTTGAGATGCCTGACATCAGGCTACGCTTTGCCGACATGGGCGGCACGCCTGGCGGCGGGACACCTGCAGAATTCGGCGCCTTCATGGACAAAGAACAAGCCAGCTGGAGAAAAATTGTCGAAGCGGCCAAGCTCCAGTTGGATTAGGCATGCCCAGATGTACCGGGGCGCACAAACCCTCGCGAAAAAACAACGCGCCCCGTGCCAGATCGGATAAGCTCACTCTTATCGGACGACACTCACCAACAAAGGAAACTCCATGCTTCAGAGACAAATCTTGCGAAGACTGCGTCACGCGCTAAGCGTAGGCGCCTTGGCCTTCAGCAGCGCGGTGCTAGCACAAAGCACAGCCACGCAACCCATCACCTTGATTATTCCGTATCCGCCCGGTGGCAGCGCAGACATGTTGGCACGCCCGATGCTGCCCGACTTACAAAAAGTGTTAGGCCAAACCATTGTGCTGGATTACAAAGGGGGTGCTGGCGGCACGATCGC
>JABMMM010000294.1 GCA_013205565.1 Alcaligenaceae bacterium
AGCCACAGGGCGCCCAAGCCACGACGGCAGGCTCACCACATCGCTCGCAAAGTTTTCAGTCGCAACCGGTGGGTAAGCGGTTTGCAATTGTTGCGGCAGGCCCCATTTTTAATTTGATTCTGGCAGTGGCGTTTTATGCCGCAATCAATCTGCTTGGTGCCCAAGAGCCAGCGTCAATTTTGTCCAAACCGCCCGCGGGCAGTATGGCGGCAGTTGCTGGTTTACAGGGTGGCGATAAGATCACCGCAATCGATCGACAGCCGATCGCCTCTTGGCCTCAGGCGCGCTGGGTGTTACTGCAACGCTCGGCAGATGGCGGACAGGTTGAAATTACCGTAGAACGCGGCGGTAGCGCCTTGATACGGGTGCTTGAGGTTGCGGCTTCTGCAGACCCTAGCGCTGCCGATCCGATTACTCGCTTGGGTTTGACCGTTGGTGGAGCAACCCCCCAGATTCGCTCGGTGGTTGACGGTAGCGTGGCCCAGAGTGCAGGCTTGTTGGCGCGCGATTTGATCGTCGCCGTAGCCGACGAGCGTCAACCCGACGTGGGCCAGGTGATTCGAGTGATTCAGGCTCATCCAAACAAGCCGCTTGCGCTCGAAATTGAGCGCGAGGGCCAGACCAGACGTTTGTCGCTCACGCCAGCGGCCGTCACCCTAGAAAGCGGCAAAGTCGTCGGGCGGGCGGGTTTTCAGCTCGGTGGAGATTTACCAATGGTTGAAGTGAGCTACGGCTTGTTTGACAGCGTGTGGCTTGGGATAACCAAAACCTTCGATACGGCCTGGTTTTCGCTCAAGATGATGGGAAAAATGTTGACAGGCGAGGTGTCAGTCAAAAATATCAGCGGCCCCGTGACGATTGCAGATTATGCGGGTCAGACCGCAAGAATAGGGTGGGTGGCCTACGTTTCGTTTCTTGCTTTGGTCAGTGTGAGCCTCGGCGTGTTGAATTTACTGCCAATTCCTATGCTAGACGGGGGGCATCTGCTGTACTATCTCATTGAAATCGTACGTGGAAGTCCCCCCTCGGCGCGCTCGGTCGACTGGGGGCAAAGAGCGGGCATGGGGATACTTGCAGCCTTGATGGCCGTTGCTCTTTTTAACGACCTTGTCCGCATTTTTACGTAGATCGATTCTGCTTTAAAATCGCGTGTGCCCCACTCAATGATGATTAGTCTGTTTCAAGGATTGTTTAGAATGCCCGTCAGCTTGGATTGTTTTCGCGCCCGTTGCCGGCAACTGCTGTTGACCCTGTTTGCACGCGCTGCGCTCGCAGTGTGTTTAGCGATTCCGTTGGCGGCAAACGCTTTCACCCCTTTTGTGATTGGCGATATCCGCATCGAAGGCATGCAACGCACTGAGCCTGGCACTATTTTTGGGCAATTACCCGTGAAAGTCGGCCAACAATTCACCGATGATCTGGCCACCGAAGCCGTGCGCCGTCTGTATGCAACCGGTCTGTTCTCTGACGTGCGCATTGAAACTGCCAATCGCGTGGTGGTTGTCGTCGTGCAAGAGCGCGCGACTATCGCCTCGCTGTCGTTTAGCGGCATGCGCGAATTCGAACCCAAAGGCATGACAGACTCTTTGCGCCAGATTGGTTTTGGCGATGGACGCGTCTTCGATCAATCGATGCTCGAGCAGGCAGAGTTTGAACTACGCCAACAGTATCTTGCCAAAGGCAAGTACTCAGCCGAAATCACCTCAACGGTCACGCCTTTGCCCCGTAACCGGGTAGGGATTAATTTTGATGTGTTCGAAGGCGAGGTCGCCCGCATCCGCGAAATTAAAGTGATTGGCAACGAAATGTTTACCGAAAGTAATCTGCTCGGCTTGTTTAAGATGACAACGCCAGGCTGGTTATCTTGGTATACCGATAGTGACAAATATTCGCGTGAGAAACTCGAACGCGATCTTGAAACGTTGCGCTCGTTTTACTTAGATCGCGGCTACCTTGAGTACAAAGCCGAGCCGCCACAGGTGACGATCTCGGGCGATCGAAAAGATATTTTTATTACTCTTACGATTAGCGAAGGTAAGCCCTACAAAGTGACCAGCGTGAATCTGGCGGGTAATTTGCTTGGCCTCGAAAACGAGGTCAACACCTTAGTACAGGTCAAGGCTGGCGAGACATTCTCTGGCGAAAAAACCAACGCCACAGCAAAAAGTATCAGCGATTATTTGGGTGGACTTGGTTACGCGTTTGCAAACGTAAACCCCAACCCCGTTCTGAACCGCGAAAATCAAACTGCCGAGTTAACCTTTTACATAGACCCGAGCCGACGCGTATACGTGCGCAAAATTCAAATTACCGGTAACCACCGTACGCGTGATGAAGTCGTGCGCCGGGAGCTTCGCCAGCCTGAGGCTGCGTGGTACGACTCCGGCAAAATCAAGCTTTCGCGTGATCGACTAGATCGTTTAGGGTACTTTAAAGAGGTGAAGGTTGGTACTGAACCCGTGCCAAACTCGCCCGACCAAGTTGACATCAACTTAACCGTCGCTGAAAAACCCACCGGCATGATTAATTTGGGCGTTGGTTACGGGCAGGTGGATGGTGTGATTTTGTCTGCAGGTTTAACTGAAGATAACGTTTTTGGTAGTGGCACTAACCTAACGCTTAACGTGAACACCAGTTTGTACAACCGGTCAGCTGTGTTGGCGCACACCGACCCTTATTTTACAAACGACGGGATTAGCCGTACGACCTCGGTTTATTACCGTACGATGACGCCTTATTCGAACAACCCCGGCATGTATCAGGTCACGACCCTCGGTACTGGCTTAAGCTTTGGTGTACCCATCTCTGAGTTTGACCGTATCTATGGTGGCGCGAACGTCGAACGCAACACCATCGGCTTGTACGATAATTCGCCGCTGGCTTACCGCGAATACGTTAATAGCTATGGCGACACGACGACCGCTGTGATTTTGAACACAGGCTGGTCTAAAGATACGCGCGACAGTGCAATTGCCCCAACGCGTGGTAGCTTTACGCGCTTGAAGGCTGACTTAGGCACGGTGAATCTCAAGTATTACATGTTGGGTGCTCAGCAGCAGTTATATGTGCCAATTGGTCGCGACTACACCTTGGCGTTTAACGCCTTATTCGACTACGGCAAAAGCTACAGTGATTTGCAGTACCCAATCTTTAAAAACGTCTATGCCGGTGGTATCGGTACTGTTCGGGGTTTTTCACAAAACTCTTTAGGCCCACGTGATTTAATTACAGGCACCTACCTTGGTGGCTCAAAACGCGTGGTGGGTAACGTGCAGTTTTATCTGCCAATGCCTGGCACACAAAATGATCGTACCTTGCGTTGGTTTACCTTTGTGGATGGCGGCCAAGTGTTTGGCACCGATGGCTATGGTAACGACACGGCGATTGATTTCAGTAAGATCCGTTATTCCGCTGGTGTTGGTTTGTCGTGGGTGTCGCCGCTCGGTCCGTTGCAATTGTCGCTAGCTAAGGCGCTTAACGCCAAAGAAGGCGATAACTTGCAGGTGTTCCAGTTCCAGATCGGTACAGGCTTCTAAGTTTTATTATTTGCACAATTGCGTGCTGAAATTTGTTTTTTTGTGAGACTTTAATAATGTCTGCTTTAATGATTACCACGACTTGCCCAACCCTCGGTCGTTTGACTTCGCGTTTATTCTCGGTCACGGCGGCCGCGAGCCTGGCGCTGAGCCTGACGATTGCTGCTCCGGCGCTAGCACAGGGGCAGGGCACCAAGATCGGCTTTGTGAACACTGAGCGTATTTTGCGTGATTCAGTTCCCGCAAAGGCTGCGCAAACAAAGATTGAAAACGAGTTTAAAAAACGCGCCGAAGAACTCGAAAAACAAGTGAATAATTTACGTGGGCTTGCGCAAAAACTTGAAAAAGATGCCCCCGTTCTGTCTGAGTCAGAGCGCAACAAACGTCAGCGCGAATTAGCGAATATCGACGCCGATTTACAACGCAAGCGTCGCGAGATTCAAGAAGACTCAAGCCGCCGTCGCAACGAAGAATTCGCAACCATCATCGAAAAAGCAAACGCAGCGATCAAAAAAATTGCAGAAGCCGAAAGCTATGACATTGTCATTCAGGATGCCGTGACTGTGAACCCACGTGTTGACATCACCGACAAGGTGATTCAGGCACTGAGCAAATAAATCGACCGATGCCAGTTTTATTAGCCCCCGACCGCGCACCCTTACTGTCTCAGTTACTCAAAGCGATACCGGGGGGCTTAGTGCAAAAAATTGTCCCGGGGAGCGGGCAATTTTTGGATCCGGTGGTGGCAGGCCTTGGCGCCTTGCCGACGGCGGGTCAATACGAAGCCTCTTTTATTGTCCACCCCAAATACCTTGAGCAACTCGCCAGCACCAAAGCTGCCGTGGTGATTGTGTTGCCCGAGATCGACGAGCTGTTATCGCAGGCTCCGATTCAGCCTGCCTACGCACGCGTCGTGTGTAAACACCCTTATCTGCTGTATGCACGTATTGCTCAGTGGTTTGACTGGGCACGTCAACCTGCCCGCGAGATCAGCGTGCACCCATCGGCGGTGGTTGATCCTACGGCGGTGTTGGCACCGAGTGTCACAGTTGGGCCTTTAGCCGTCATTGGTGCGCGTTGTCGCCTCGAAGCGATGGTACAAATTGGTGCAGGCTGCGTGCTTGGGGCTGACGTCACCGTTGGTGCATCTAGCACGATACAGCCACGCGTATCGATTTACGACGGTGTACAAATTGGCGCGCGTGTCATCATTCATAGTGGTGCAGTGCTGGGGGCTGACGGCTTTGGCTTTGCCCCTGACCCAAGCCTTGCAAAAGGCGCCTGGGGGAAAATCCCTCAACTCGGCGGTTTAGTCATTGGCAACGACGTTGAAATCGGTGCCAACACCACGATTGATCGGGGTGCTCTCGAAAACACTGTTATTGAAGACGGTGTGAAGCTCGACAATCAAATTATGATTGCGCACAATTGCCGCATTGGCACCCACACGGCGATCGCAGCCTGTACTGCTGTAGCCGGTTCAACGACCATCGGTGCGCGTTGCACGATTGCTGGCGCAGCAGGGATTGCGGGGCATTTAACCATTTGCGACGATGTATTTGTTTCGGGTGGTACGGGCATTACATCCGACGTAACAGAGCCCGGGCGTTATACCGGGGTGTTTCCGTTTGCGCCACACTCTGACTGGCAGCGCAACGCGGCTGTGATCTCGCAACTGTCGGTGATGCGCAAACGCCTGCGTAAACTCGAGCGCGAATAGCGGCCTAAGCCCGCTCGGCGGTCTGATTGGTTAGTTTAGTGTCAGTCCTTTGCAGGATTACTGGAAGCTCTATGCAACTCGATATTAAAAGCATTCTTGAACGCTTGCCGCATCGCTATCCGATGCTGTTAATTGATCGTGTCCTTGAAATGGTACCCGGAAAATCTATCAAGGCACTTAAAAACGTCTCGATTAACGAGCCTTTTTTTGTTGGGCATTTTCCGCACCATCCAGTCATGCCAGGCGTTTTGATTTTAGAGGCAATGGCGCAGGCCGCCGCTATTTTTTCGTTCGCAGAAGAAACAGGACTTAAACCCAAAGATCAAGAAAGCGTGTATTACTTTGTCGGTATCGATGGCGCGCGCTTTCGTAAACCGGTCTTACCTGGCGATCAACTACATATCGAAGTCGTCGCCGAGCGCTTGGGTAGCAAAATCTGCAAGTATCAAGGCCGTGCCTTTGTCGATGGACAAGTCGTTGCAGAGGCAAAGTTGATGTGTGCGATTCGACCTGTGGAATAAAAATGTCAGCGCTTATCCATACGACCGCTTTGGTCGACCCTCTGGCTCAGCTTCATCCAACTGTGAGCGTGGGGCCTTACTCGATTGTCGGTCCGCACGTAAAAATTGACGCCAATACTAAAATTGGCTCACATTGCGTGATTGATGGCCACACAACAATCGGACAAAACAATCATTTTTATCGGTTTTGCTCTGTCGGCGGTATGCCACAAGATAAAAAATATTCTGGCGAACCGACTCGACTTGAAATCGGTGACCGCAACATGGTGCGCGAATATGTCACGATCAACACCGGTACCGTACAAGACGTGGGCGTCACGCGTTTAGGATCTGATAATTGGGTAATGGCGTATGTGCACGTGGCGCACGACTGTCAGATCGGTAGCAATGTCATTTTGGCTAATGGCGTACAAATGGGCGGTCATGTCCACATCGGCGACTGGGCGATTGTTGGGGGGCTGGCGGCCATTCACCAGTTTGGTCGCATCGGTGCGCACAGCATGACGGGCGGTCAAAGTGCGCTGCATATGGATGTACCACCCTACGTGATGAGCTCAGGCAATCCCTGCGTGCCCGTGGGCGTGAACGCTGAGGGTTTAAAACGCAGAGGCTTCTCACCCGAAGACATCAGCGCCTTACGCGATGCCTACAAGTTAATCTATCGGCGTGGCTTAGCGCTCGATGAGGCTCGTGCGCAGATGCGCGAGCGCCAGGCCCAAGAGCCCGCGGTTGCCCCTGCGCTGCAGGTGTTGCTTGATTTTCTGGATTCAAGTACCCGAGGCATCATCCGTCCATGACCTGGCGGCTTGGACTTGTTGCGGGCGAGCCTTCGGGCGATCTGATCGCAGCGAGGGTGTTGGCGGGAGTGCAGCAGGCCGACCCCGAGGTTCAGGCGTCGGGCATTGGTGGACCGCAACTTGCCGCGCAAGGCCTCGAACTTTGGCATCCAATGCAAGCCTTAACCGTGTTTGGCTATTTGGATGCACTTAAACAAATTCCCACCTTAGTGCGCACGTACCAAGATGTTAAAAATCGCTGGCTGGCGCAACCGCCACAGGTTTTTTTGGGCGTGGATGCGCCCGATTTCAATTTGCGTCTTGAACACAAACTAAAGGCCTCTGGTATCCCAACGGTACATTTGGTGAGTCCTTCGATCTGGGCTTGGCGTTATTCGCGTATACATCACATCAAAGAAGCGGTTTCGCACATGTTAGTGATGTTTCCGTTTGAAGAGGCGATCTACCAAAAAGAAAATATTCCGGTCACGTTTGTCGGACATCCTTTGGCCGATGCGATTGCGCAAGAGCCCGATCGGGATGCCGCCCGCGCACGCTTGGGGCTGGATCCTCAAGCGCGTATTTTAGCGGTGCTGCCTGGCAGTCGTGCGTCAGAAATTAAATGGATCGCGCCCAGATTTTTACAGGCAGTTCAGCGATTGCAAAAACGTGACCCGCAACTCCAGGTGCTGGTGCCAATGGTGAATGCTGCGCGCCTCAAAGAGTTCAATCAGCTTCTACAGCTTTATCCCGTCAAGCACTTGCATGTGCTCGCCACCTCGGCACAGTCAGGGCAAGATGTGCGCGGCGCTCCAGCACGTCCGATTGCCTGGGAGGCGCTCGAGGCCTGCGACGTGGCGCTAGTTGCCAGCGGGACGGCGACCTTAGAGACGGCTTTATTTAAGCGGCCGATGGTGATCTCGTATGCAGTC
>JABMMM010000295.1 GCA_013205565.1 Alcaligenaceae bacterium
ACGTCGTCCTTTGACATTACTCTCGCTTATCTCATTGGTAGATTCGCGCCCTTGAAGTTAGACTTCTTGAGCAGTGAATCGTACTGGTGTGACATCATGTAGGCTTGCACCTGGGCCATGAAGTCCATCGTAACTACAACAATAATCAGCAAAGAGGTGCCACCAAAGTAAAACGGCACATTCCAGCGCATGACCAAGAACTCGGGCAATAAGCACACCACGGTGATGTACAGTGCGCCGGCTAAAGTCAGGCGCATTAAAATCTTGTCAATAAACCGTGCCGTTTGCTCACCGGGACGTATCCCAGGTACAAAGGCACCACTTTTCTTTAAGTTATCTGCTGTCTCACGGCTGTTAAACACTAAGGCCGTATAAAAGAAACAAAAGAAGATAATCGCGGTGGCGTAGAGCGTAATGTAAAGCGGCTGACGTGGCGCTAGGGCTGCAGCCAAATCACCTAACCAACGCATACCCTCTGTATTTGAAAACCAACTCGTAATCGTCGCTGGAAACAGAATGATCGAAGACGCAAAGATCGGAGGAATCACACCTGCCATGTTCAGCTTTAGGGGCAGATGGGATGTTTGGCCACCGTACACCTTGTTGCCGACCTGACGCTTGGCGTAATTCACCGTGATCTTGCGCTGACCTCGTTCGACCAGCACAACAAAGCCCGTGACTAAGATGACCAAGGCCAGGATGAATAAAGCCGAGAAGGCAGACATCGCGTTGGTACGCACTAAATCTAACAAACCAGCTAACGCACTTGGCAAGCCAGCCACAATGCCAGCGAAGATCAAAATCGAAATGCCATTGCCCAATCCGCGTTCGGTAATCTGCTCGCCAAGCCACATCACAAACATCGTGCCGGTCACTAAAGTGACGATTGTTGTGACCCGAAACAACATGCCTGGGTCGATTACAAGGCCCGGCTGCGACTCAAGCGCCACTGAAATACCAATAGCCTGAATTAAGGCAAGCCCGACGGTACCGTAACGTGTGTACTGCGTAATTTTGCGACGGCCAGCTTCACCGTCTTTTTTAATGGCTTCTAGGGTTGGCACGACCACAGACATCAACTGCATGATGATCGATGCAGAGATGTAGGGCATGATCCCCAAGGCGAAGATAGAAAAGCGCTCTAGCGCACCGCCCGAAAACATATTAAACAAACCGAGAATTCCGCCTTCATTCTGGCGAAAGAGATCTGCCAACGCATCTGGGTTGATACCAGGCACCGGAATATGCGTGCCTAAACGGTATACCACCAAGGCGAGCACGAGAAAGACGAGACGGCGCCTTAAGTCGCCGAAACGTGGTCCTGCTTTGCCCTGAGGTTGTGCTGATGCCATTCTTTATCCGTCTTAAGCGACTGTGCCACCAGCGGCTTCAATCGAAGCACGCGCGCCAGCTGTTGCACCAATACCCTTAAGGGTAATTTTGCGAGTCAGCTCACCTGATTTAAAAACTTTTGCATAACGGACTTGTGTGCCCACTACGCCAGCTTGCTTTAAGACCTGAACATCGATCTCATCAACAGGCAAGGCTTGCAAGTCTGATAAGCGCACTTGCGCGTACAGATGGTCATCAATGGTGACAAAGCCGCGTTTTGGCAAGCGACGTTGCAAAGGCATTTGACCGCCCTCAAAGCCGACTTTATGAAAACCACCAGCGCGTGAGCTTTGGCCTTTGTGACCACGACCTGCTGTTTTACCTAAACCCGAACCAATACCACGACCGACACGACGCTTGTAGTGTGTCGAGCCTTCAGCTGGTTTGAGCGTATTCAGTTGTGTAATAGACATCATGTTCCCTTTCAGACTTCTGTCGCTGTCACGAGATAATCAACTTTGTTGATCATTCCGCGCACTTCAGGCGTGTCTTTGAGTACTTTTGTGCTGTTAATCCGACGCAAACCCAAACCACGCACTGTTTCGCGGTGATCTTTTTTGCAACCAATGGTAGAGCGCAATAAAGTGACTTTGACTTGTTTTTCAGCCATGACTTACCCCAAGATCTCTTCGACGGTTTTGCCGCGTTTAGCAGCAACTTCCGACGGGGTGAGAGACGCGCGCAAACCATTCAGTGTTGCACGAACCATGTTGTAGGGGTTGCTTGAACCGAGGCTTTTCGCCACGACGTTACGCACTCCCATCACATCAAAAATCGCACGCATTGGGCCACCAGCAATCACGCCGGTACCTTCTGCTGCGGGAGAAATCAGTACAGTTGAAGCGCCGTGCTTGCCGACAACGGTATGAAATAAGGTGCCGTTTTTCAAAGAAACCTTAAACAGTTCGCGACGCGCCTGTTCCATGGCCTTTTGAACTGCAACGGGCACTTCACGCGCCTTACCCTTACCCATTCCGATGCGACCATCACCATCACCAACGACTGTCAGTGCGGCAAAGCTCATGGTGCGTCCACCCTTAACGACTTTGCTGACGCGATTGACCGCAATCATTTTCTCGCGAAGACCGTCATCCCGCTCTTCAGGACCGCTCTTACGTTGTTCTTTAGCCATTTTGACTTGTTCCTCGCTTAAAACTTCAGACCGGCTTCACGCGCGGCATCGGCCAGGGCTTTTACACGGCCGTGGTAACGGAAACCCGAACGATCGAAAGCAACCAGTTCAATACCGGCGGCCTTAGCTTTTTCGGCGACACGCTTGCCAATCAAAGATGCTGCAGCGGCATTACCACCCAAGCCCGTTTGAGTTGCAAGTTGTTGGCGCACTTCAGGTTCAACGGTTGAGGCCGAAACCAAAACACGATCACCGTCAGGCGAAATAATGTTTGCGTAAATGTGCTGATTCGAGCGAAAAATCTGAAGGCGATTAACTCGCAATTCGGCGATTTTTTTACGCGTCGGGATTGCACGACGCAAACGGGAAATTTTTTTGTCCATGATGTTTCCTTGTTTGCGCGATTATTTCTTCTTGGTTTCTTTGATGATGACATGCTCGTCAACATAACGAACGCCTTTGCCTTTGTAAGGCTCTGGCGGGCGATACGCGCGGAGTTCTGCAGCCACCTGACCAACGACTTGCTTGTTCGAGCCCTTTAAGACAATTTCCGTCTGTGTTGGACATTCGGCTTTTACGCCAGCAGGCATCGTATGAATCACATCATGCGAAAAACCGAGTTGTAATTTAACCGCATCACCTTGGACGGCGGCACGATAGCCCACACCCACCAAGGTCAACTTGCGTTCGAAGCCTTTGCTTACGCCGACAACCATATTGGCGACAAGTGCACGCAAAGTGCCTGACATTGCTTTAGCTTCACGTGAGTCATTTGTAACGATGAATGACAGCTTGCCGCCGTCTTCATTAATGACCACATTACCGGTTAGCGTTTGTGTCAGTGTGCCCAAGGGACCTTTCACAGTGATCAAGTCTGGCTTGATCGACGCTTCGACACCCTTAGGGATTTCGACGGGATATTTTGCGATACGTGACATTTAGTATTCTCCTTAAGCCACGTAGCACAAGACTTCGCCGCCAACGCCATTGGCGCGAGCTTTGCGGTCAGTCATGACACCACGTGAAGTCGAGACGATTGCCACACCTAAGCCATTCATCACCTGAGGAATGCTTCCGTGACCTTTGTAGATACGCAAGCCAGGGCGCGAAACGCGTTCGATGCGCTCGATCACAGGACGTCCGGCGTAATACTTCAAAGCGATTTCGAGTTCAGGCTTTTGAGCCGTTCCTTTAATCTGAAAACCGTCGACATAACCTTCGTCCTGAAGCACGGCAGCAATTGCTGCCTTCAGCTTAGAGGAGGGCATGGTCACCGTTGGTTTATCTACCTGCTGCGCATTGCGAATGCGAGTCAGCATATCGGCGATTGGGTCGCTCATGCTCATGTTTTATTCTCCTACCAGCTAGCTTTGGTCATGCCGGGGATTTCACCCTTCATAGCCAATTCGCGTAGTTTCATACGGCCAAGGCCGAATTTGCGGAACACACCGCGTGAGCGGCCAGTAATCGCACAGCGGTTACGCTGGCGGGTGGGACTCGCGTTGCGCGGCAGCTGCTGCAATTTCAGCCGCGCTTCGTAACGGTCTTCGTCGGATTTGGATGAATTATCGATGACGGCTTTGAGGGCCGCACGTTTAGCAGCAAATTTCTCGGCTGTTTTGACGCGTTTGACATCGCGATTGATCATTGAAAGTTTAGCCACGTCTGCGCCCCTTAGTTGCGGAACGGGAAGCTAAAGGCTGTCAACAGCGCCTTGGCTTCTTCGTCTGTCTTTGCGGTGGTGGTGATGCTGATATTCATCCCACGCAACACATCGATTTTGTCGTATTCGATTTCGGGGAAAATGATCTGCTCTTTTACACCGATGTTGTAGTTACCGCGGCCGTCAAACGCACGCCCGGAAATTCCGCGGAAGTCACGTACGCGTGGCAGAGCCACAGAGACGAGCCGATCGAGAAATTCGTACATCCGCTGACCACGTAGTGTCACCATGCAACCAATCGGATAATCTTCACGGATTTTGAAGCCCGCAATCGCCTTTTTGGTTTTTGTGATCACTGGCTTTTGGCCTGCAATTTTTGTCAAGTCTGATACGGCGTGTTCAATCACTTTTTTATCAGAAACAGCTTCTGATACACCCATGTTCAGGGTGATTTTTGTGATGCGAGGTACCTGCATCGCGCTTTGGTACTTGAACTGTTCGCGCATTGCTGGCGCGATCGTGTTCTGGTAGAGGTCGTGAAAACGAGCCATTTAGATCGCTCCTTATGCTTTCGCGCCAACGGGTTCGCCGCTGGAGCGAAACACGCGCACGTTGCGACCGTCGACTTCTTTAATCCCTACGCGATCACCTTTGCCGGTGGCGGGGTTAAACAGCGCAACGTTCGAAATATGAATCGGCATTGTCTTTTCGATAATGCCGCCTGTTGTACCCTGCATTGGGTTAGGGCGAACATGTTTTTTAACCATGTTGATGCCTTCAACCAATACATGCTCGGCATCGACACGATCAAGTACTGTGCCACGGCGTTTTTTGTCGCGGCCAGTTAAGATGACGACTTCGTCGCCTTTACGGATTTTGTTCATAGTGGCTCCTTACAGGACCTCGGGCGCCAGGGACACAATCTTCATGAACTTTTCACCGCGCAATTCGCGCGTGACGGGTCCGAAGATACGCGTGCCAATGGGCTCGAGTTTGGCGTTGAGCAGCACAGCGGCGTTACCACCAAACTTAATTAGCGAGCCGTCTTTACGACGTACGCCCTTGGCTGTGCGCACGACTACTGCGTTATAGATTTCGCCTTTTTTCACACGGCCACGAGGGGCTGCGTCTTTTACGGTGACCTTGATAACATCACCGATTGAGGCATAACGGCGCTTTGAGCCGCCGAGCACCTTGATGCACATGACTGAGCGTGCGCCGGTGTTATCGGCCACATCTAGCGTGGTCTGCATTTGGATCATGATTTTTCCTGTTCCAACTTAATCTACTTTTTTGCTAACTTGAGGGCTAGCAACTAAATAGATCAGTTTTGGTCCCGTTAGGTGCCACAGGGCACCCTAGGCTGAATCTGCTAATAAAATTTGTACCGCTATTTTTGTACTGCTGTTTGCTACGCTACTTTTTACGGCACTTTTTTACGACATTGGAGTGCTTGACAACGTACTACTTATTGCTTGTTTTACAGCTCTGGCCAATGATTTGAAGCATTGCCGCAAAGAAGTTGTCTAGTATATAACAGTATTTTTGTTTATGCAAGTGCTGTCAAGTTGTATCATTGTAATCAGTGTTTGTTTTCGAACCTTTTTGTTGTATTGGAACCCCTATGTACCCAAAACTGTCGCTGTACATTAACGGTCAGTTCGTCTCAGAAGATGGCCGCGCCATGCAAGATGTCATCAACCCTGCCACTCAAGAGGTGCTTGGTAAATTGCCGCACGCATCTCAGGGCGACCTCGACGCCGCACTACAGGCCGCTGAGAAGGCTTTTGTAACCTGGAAAAAATCTTCCCCAATGGATCGTTCGGCGATTTTGCGAAAGGTCGGGCAATTAACCCGCGATCGGGCAAAGGATATCGCGCGCAACATGACGCTCGATCAGGGCAAGCCCTTAGCCGAGGCACTTGGTGAGGTAGTTAGCTGCGCTGACCATTGCGATTGGCATGCCGAAGAATGCCGTCGTATTTACGGGCGCGTCGTTTTACCCCGCAGCTCTGACGTGCGTCAACTGGTGCTTAAAGAGCCTGTCGGTGTGTGTGTGGCATTTACGCCCTGGAACTTTCCGTACAACCAGGCAATTCGTAAAATCTGCGCGGCGATAGGCTCAGGTTGTACGATTATTCTGAAAGGCCCTGAAGACTCTCCAAGCGCAGTGATGGCCATTGCACAAATGTTTCAAGACGCGGGCTTACCACCTGGCGTGCTTAACCTGGTCTGGGGCGAACCCGCAAAAGTGTCGGATTATCTGATTCGCTCGCCGATCTCGCGCAAAGTGTCGTTTACTGGCTCCGTACCCGTCGGGAAACAATTGGCAGCCTTAGCCGGCGCCCACATGAAGCGAGCAACAATGGAGCTCGGTGGCCACTCGCCGGTACTGGTGTTTGAAGATGCCGACGTCGACCGGGCCGCTACGATGCTCGCTAAATTTAAAATCCGCAATGCCGGTCAAGTTTGCGTATCACCCACCCGGTTTTATGTTCACAAAAAGATTTACGACAACTTCTTGGCAAAGTTTACCGATGTCCTCAAGGGCATCAAAGTCGGTAACGGCTTAGACGAGGGCGTAGAAATGGGGCCCTTGGCGCACGAACGTCGCGTTCCGGCGATTGCACGCTTCGTTGAGGATGCGCGCAAGCGTGGGGCGCAAATCGTAATGGGCGGGGACGCTGTTGTTGGTAAAGGCTTCTTTTTCCCGCCCACGGTGATTACCGGTTTAAAAGACGATGCGCTGCTTATGACCGAAGAGCCCTTTGGGCCGATCGCACCTGTTGTACCGTTTAGCGACACAGACGAGGTGATTGCCCGGGCAAATAGCTTGCCGTTCGGGTTGTCGTCTTACGTTTTCACTAACTCGTTGCAAACTGCAACAAAAGTGTCGAACTCGATTGAGGCAGGCATGGTTAACATTAACCACTTCGGCAGCGCGTTGCCCGAGACTCCGTTTGGTGGGATCAAGGACAGCGGTATTGGAAGCGAGGGCGGCACTGAAACCTTTGACGGCTACTTGGTCACCAAATTTGTGACTCATATCTAGGATGGGTTTGGGGCGTTAGAACACGACCCCAAATGAACAAGATCCCAAATAAAAAAGCGACGAAGTTCTCGTCGCTTTTTTTCTACACTGCTTTGCGAGTTAAATAATGCGAGCAGCTTCTAGTAGCTTAGTCGCGGTCCAAGATTTCGAACGCGAGATTGGGCGGCCTTCAGCGATTTCAACCGTATCGCCTTCGTTGAACTGATTGGTTTCATCATGCGCTTTGTATTTAGCAGAGCGCATAATGATCTTGCCAAGTACCGGGTGTTTAACCCGACGCTCAACCATGACGACAATGGTTTTGTTCATCTTGTTGCTAACGACTTTACCAACGAGCGTACGTTGACGTTTTGGCTTAGCTGCTTGTGTGGTGGTCATATTAGTTTCCGGCCTTCTCAGACAACAACGTATGAACACGCGCGATGTCGCGGCGAACCTTACGGAATTGACTGTGGTTGGTGAGCTGCTGAGTTGCCCGCTGCATACGC
>JABMMM010000296.1 GCA_013205565.1 Alcaligenaceae bacterium
AATTGAAAAACGTATTGATTTCTACTGTCTTGTTTAGTGGCTTCACAGCCATAGCCTCAGCGCAATCATCGGTGACGTTGTACGGCGTGTTGGACGGCGGGCTCCGTTATCAAGATTGGCGAGTTCCCGCGGGACCGTTTGCGAAATCAGACGTTGACGCTAGCAGCATTGCCGTGGTGTCTGGTACGCAGTCGACGTCACGCTTTGGTGTCAAGGGGGTTGAGGATCTTGGCTCAGGCAATCAGGTCGTTTGGGTGCTTGAGTCGCAAGTGAACCTGCAAGACGGCAGCGCTGGGTCATATTCGTTGTGGCAGCGTCAATCGACAATCGGCGTGCGTAACAGCGCTTGGGGTCAGTTTGATCTCGGTCGTCAGCAGAATTTGGCCTATAAATTTGCTGGCGCACCGATCGACAGCGCGTTTGGCGTCAATGTGCCGATCATTAACATCTCTGGCGTGATGGGGGTAACGGGGGTGCGTCAAAGCAATATGCTGATGTATCAATCGCCCACCTTGGCGGGCTTTAAATTTGGTGCGCAGTATTCATTTAATACTGGCTTGACTTCGCATCGCCAGCTCGAGACGGGCGGTGTTGCCTCGGATCCGGCTGGTGGTAGCTCCTTCGAGACCGGCAATAATATGCGTAATATCTCGGCTGCGATGAGTTATACCAACGGACCGTTCTATGCCGCCGTGGTGTACGACCTGTTCACGCCGGCAAGCAACACCCTTGCGGGTCATAGCGGCCTTGATGTGAGCTCTTGGATCGTTGGTGCGTCTTATGACGCCAAGGTAATGAAAGTCGGGCTCGCCTACAACCAAGTGCGTGGTGGCCTTATTAACGGGGCTAGCATGTCGTCTGTGTCGAGCGACATTACCAACACCATGGTAAATGGTGGTGTAGTGTTTGCTGCCGGCGCGGGCACGAATGCCTGGAACATAAACGTAACGGCCCCCGTTGGGGCAAGCGGGACGGTGATGGCCGGATATCAAGGCATGTCTGCCCTCGGAGCGGTGGACGACGCGGGCGGTGCAACACAAAGTACGTTCGGTTTGGGCTATTCGTATAAGTTCAGTGCTCGCACCAACGTGTATGCCTTTTACAGCTACGTGAATAACTATCAACACAACCCTGGTCTGTCTGGCAACGCGGTTTCTGTTGGTTTGCGACACGTGTTTTAGTGAGAACGATGGTCAAAGTAAAAATAAGGGTAAACCCTATTCTTCTTGAGGTAAAAACAACGAAATGTTGCACTGAACCAACAAAATACCTCGGTTATCAGAGGTTTCTGCCGAGAAGCATAGCCACAGCCTCCGTTTTTTGATGCAATAGCGATAACTTCCCTTAGCGGAGTTAGGGGGGCAGCGAACAAAACATCCGTTTGTTGCTCTTGTCACTCAAATTTACGGAGATTTCTTAAATGAAAAAGACTCTGCTTGCTGCCGCCCTGTTAACCAGCTTTGCTGGTGCCGCATCGGCTCAATCATCAGTAACTTTATACGGTGTCCTCGACGCCTCTGTTCGTTATCAAAGTTGGAATTTATCTAGCGGTGGTTTGGCTAGCGCCGACGTATCAACTAGCAGCATTGCAGTCGCTTCTGGCGCGCTGTCAACCTCGCGCTTCGGCATCAAGGGTGTTGAGGATCTCGGTTCAGGTAACCAAGTTGTTTGGAACCTTGAGTCGCAAGTCAACGTGAACGAAGGTTCAACTAACTCATTGGGTCTTTGGAGCCGTACTTCAATCGTTGGTGTGCGTAACAACGCCTGGGGTCAATTTGATATTGGTCGCCAACTCGGTACCGCCTTCAAATTTACCGGTGGACCGATTGACAGTGCGTTTAATACAAACGTACCAATTATCAACATCTCTGGTGTTTTAGGCATTACTGCCGTACGTTACAGCAACTTATTGATGTATCAGTCACCCTCGTTAGCAGGCTTCAAAGTCGGTTTAGGCTATTCGTTCAATACCGGCTTGACTTCAAACCGTCAATTGGCAACCGGTGGGGCAGCTTCCGATACAGCAACTGGTAGCGCGTTTGAGACAGGCAACAACATGCGCGCCGCAACTGGTGCCTTGAGCTATACCAACGGTCCAATCTACGTCGCCGGTTCGTATGACCGTATCACCCCTGCCACAAATACACTATCTGGTGCTAATGGAATTGGTGTCACTGCTTGGGTTGTTGGTGGTTCGTACGACGCCAAAGTCGTTAAAATCGGTGCAGCTTACGGCATTACGAACAACGGCTACGTCAACGGCGGTAGCATGAGTACAGTGTCATCTACCATTACAAACCCTCTGGTTAATGGTGGTGTAGTTTTTGCAGATGGCGCAAAGAACAGTGCCTATAACATTAACTTGTTGGTTCCGGTGGGCGCGGCAGGCAGAGTAATGGCAGCTTATTCAGCCCAAAAGAACGAGGGCGTGTTGAGCGAACTAGGGCTAACAAGTACCCAAAACACATATGGTCTCGGGTACCAGTATGACTTCAGCAAGCGCACAACGGGCTATGCAATTTATACCTATGTCAATAACTACTTAGGTATCTCAGGCTTGTCAGGCAACGCTGCATATGTCGGTATGCGTCACACATTCTAAGCAATCGCTTTGAGTAGCTAAGCTGACCTAGGTTGGCTTAGTCGAGAGACTTAAAAAGGATCACTTGCAAGAGTGGTCCTTTTTTCTGTCCGCTCGTTTTATATTCGCGTTTTTTATATTTAGCCCTACCGCGCGCGCAAGACGCCTTCAGGTAAAAACCCTAACCGCGGTGTATACTCTTAGGGTTTGGATAACTGCCGAGCCTCTGGATGAATCTGCAACAATACTTTCCCGTTTTACTGTTTATCGTGGTCGGTAGCGGCATTGGTTTTGCCCTCATCGCGGCGGGTTCGCTGATCGGTCCGAATCGCCCTGACGCCCAAAAGCTCTCTCCGTATGAATGCGGTTTTGAAGCATTTGGTGATTCCAGAATGAAATTTGACGTGCGCTACTATCTTGTGGCGATTTTGTTTATTTTGTTCGATTTAGAAATCGCATTCTTGTTTCCGTGGGCAATTGCTAATAGCGCCGTCGGCATGGTTGGTTTTGTGACAGTGATGATTTTTTTAACAATCCTCACGGTCGGGTTCATCTACGAGTGGAAAAAAGGCGCGCTTGACTGGGAATAATCTCCTACGCATCAAGTCGCGAAAACACACATGGCAATTGACGGCATTCTTAAGCAAGGTTTTGTCACCACAAGCGCTGACAAATTTATTAACTGGGCAAAAACGGGTTCGATGTGGCCAATGACATTTGGCTTAGCTTGTTGTGCGGTCGAAATGATGCACGCAGGCGCGGCGCGTTACGATCTGGATCAGTTTGGCATCATCTTTCGACCAAGTCCGCGTCAGTCTGATCTGATGATTGTGGCGGGCACGTTATGCAACAAAATGGCGCCGGCCTTGCGCAAGGTCTATGACCAAATGCCAGAGCCTCGCTGGGTGGTGTCGATGGGGTCCTGTGCGAACGGTGGTGGCTATTACCACTATTCGTATTCTGTGGTGCGTGGCTGTGATCGTATTGTTCCGGTTGATGTCTACGTGCCGGGCTGCCCGCCTACGGCAGAGGCCTTGGTGTATGGCCTACTGCAAATGCAAAACAAAATTCGCCAAACCAATACCATCGCTCGTTAAATCCAGACGGCGTGCAGACCTAGGTTTGTGCGTCGGTTTAATCAGGTTTAAAAACACATGTCCAGGCTAGAAAACCTGCACCAACAATTGGTGATACTGCTCGGTGAGCAGGCCCAACTCACTTTGTCTACCGACGAAATCACGCTTGAAATTGCAGCCGAGCAGTGGGAAGCGACCTGTTTGCGCTTACGCGACGAGCCGTCTTTGCGTTTTGAGATGTGCGTGGATTTGTGTGGTGTTGATTATTTGACCTATGGTGTTGGGCGCGCAGGCGAAGCCCCGCAAGCTGCCTTAGTCCCTGCGGGGCGATTCGCGGTGGTGGCACACCTGCTGTCGCTTACGCACAACTGGCGTTTGCGTGTGCGCGCGTTTGCCGTCAGTGGCGATTTCCCTCTTGTTCATTCGTTGGTCAATGTCTGGCCAAGCGTGAACTGGTTTGAGCGTGAAGCCTTCGATTTGTTTGGCATTATTTTTGAAGGTCATCCTGATCTGCGACGGATTCTGACCGATTATGGTTTTATTGGCCACCCGTTTCGCAAAGATTTTCCGGTGTATGGCAACGTCGAAATGCGTTACGACCCCGAGCAAGGCCGTGTGGTGTATCAACCCGTTTCGATTGAACCGCGCGAGATTATTCCGCGTGTGATTCGCGAAGACGGCTACGGAATAGGGCGTTAATCATGGCTGAAATTAAAAACTACACACTGAACTTTGGTCCACAGCATCCTGCTGCACATGGCGTCTTGCGCCTGGTGCTAGAGCTTGATGGTGAAGTGATCCAACGCGCAGATC
>JABMMM010000297.1 GCA_013205565.1 Alcaligenaceae bacterium
GACGCGCACTGACCCGTATGACGATGACTTCGACAGCCTTGCCAGGGAGTACGTTGGATCGCGGCTTAAGTCGTGTGCCGCTTGGCCGATGGGGTACGGCAGAAGAGATTGCTAAGATGATCGTATTTCTGGTTTCAGATGCAGCGTCTTATGTGACGGGTGAAACTGTCATTGCAGATGGAGGCTATGTGTTGGGGTAGTTGTTTTACACCCCGCGCCAGATAAAAAAAATGCCAGAGCGTAAGGGGCTGGTCTTGGTCATTACCGTTTTGAGGTCTGCAAGTTGATAAGTTTGCACAGCGAGCGACGCCTTGTGGTGTTTCGTAAGCTTGCCGCGGCGGCGCGAGCAATTACCGGAAATATTTTTATTGTGATGAACAAGCCGGGCGCGAGTGCCACCAGGGGTATTCATTTCGTGACGCAGGCAAAGCCTGATGGTTACACCCGAGGCGGAGTTTGGAATGGCCCTCTTACGATGGCACCGTTGATGGTGCCTGTGACCTACAAACTGACCAATAGTACGCCGGCGACCTTGCAGGGATTTTTAAGCGGTTCGGTTGACATCTATACCGGCGCGTCGGCTGTTGCAATCAAAGGTTCGATGGGGTCTGGTGCGGCTAAGTGCCTGCTGGTAAGTTTGGCCCAAGACAATGCAGCAGTCCCCCAAGCGTCTGGTTTGGACGCGATGGGCGTGGCAAACGCGGCAACCTACATTTGGTATGGGATCATCGCACCTAGCGCAACGCCAGCGGCTATCGTCGCTAAGTTGGAATCTATTTTTCAACAAGCCGCCGCCTCAACTTCGTTCAAGGAGTATCTTCAAACGGTGGGTATGCAGGCAACCCAGCTCAACGCACGCGCGATGCGCAAGATTATCGACGAGGAATACGTAATCAATTCATTGATTTCAAAAGATCTTAAGATGCAGCAGTAGTAGCCTGACACACCCATTTAAGTCGATGACGCTACAAAGGCGACCTCTTCAACATAACCCTCGCGTACCAACATCGATAGCACCCCGCCCGCCTCGACAGTCTCAAGCAACAGTGGTGGCATAGGCACCCCTTGCAATGATTTTCCAGTCGTCAGGTTGGTGATAAGGCCCGAGTTAAAATCAAAGCGACCGATATCACCCTCGCTAAATAGTTCAACGACGCCTGTGCATTCGGTAGCAGGCAAGCCGGCTACGACACAGTTACGCAAGCACAAGCCGTTAAGCGTTTCAGAGACCACGGCACGAATGCCACATTCGACAAATTGCTTGCCTGATGGGCGCCCTGAACCCATCCCAAAATTCTTGCCACCTACAATTAAATCACCTGGTTTGACTAAATCTACCCAGCCTGGTCGGTTGCTGCTAAAGGTAAGACGATGTTGTTCTTTTTCTGGGGCACGAAAGGCAGTATTCGGGTAGATTAAATCTGTATTGATGTTGTCGCCGAACTTCCAGACGCGACCTTCAACGATTGTTGTCATTTTCATTCTCCATCAAATTCGTAAGAACAGCACATTGGTTTATTTAGACTCAGTCATTCATTTAGGCTCAGTCGTTCATTGAGATTAAAACGCTGCGAGGGTCGGTAATGAAGCCGGCCAAGGCAGAGGCAGCAACCGTAGCAGGTGAACCCATATAAATTTTGGCAGAGGCGCTCCCCATACGGCCTTTAAAGTTTCGTGTACTTGCCGTGATGCAGACCTCGCCGGCGGCGAGCACTCCCATGTGACCCCCAAAGCACGCCCCACAGGTTGCGTTTGTGACGACAGCACCCGCTTTGAGCAGGGTCTCAACCACACCCTCTTGTACGGCTTGAAGATAGACCGATTGAGAGCCTGGCGTCACGATCAAGCGTACGCCAGCAGCGACTTTTTTGCCGCGTACGATGTCTGCTGCAACACGCAGGTCTTCGATCTTTCCGTTTGCGCACGAACCGATGAAGGCTTGATGGATTTGCACCCCGTCTTCGAAAGCTGAAATGCGTTTTGCGTTGTTAGGGACCGCATCTGGCATCACGACATAAGGTTCAAGTTGATCGAGGTCGATGCGTCGGATCGCAACATAGTTGGCGCCAGGATCGGGGGCTACTGGCGTGGCGGGCCGATCCATGCGGCCCTCTAAATACTCTGCCGTGATCTCGTCAAATTCAAATAAGGCGAATTCGGCACTAATTTCAGCGCACATGGTGGCGATCGTTCGCCTGTCTGACATCGGCATTGTCTTGAGCCCAGGCCCGCCAAACTCCACACTCATGTTGGTATGGCCACCGTACTCTTGGGCGATATGAAAGAAGACATCCTTTCCGCTTACATGTTCTGGCATGACACCATGAAATTCGTAGCGGACACTAGGCGACACGGGATACCAGATCACGCCTTTGGTCATTGCTTGCAGAGTGTCCATGATCCCGGCACCTCGTCCTGCGCAATTGAGCGCACCTGACGCGCAGGTGTGTGA
>JABMMM010000298.1 GCA_013205565.1 Alcaligenaceae bacterium
GGATCGCGCTGCGCGACGCACAGCGTTTCAAAAACTAATCTTAGCGCTTCGAGAGCTGAAACGGTACATTTCCAACTTCATTATTTGCCTCGAGCAGGCGCATGTGCCTAGGGTTGGCCCTGCATACCTTCGGGTCAGCAGTCGCTAGAATCATTATTGATCAGCCTCAGTCTGGCACACAAATTGCTTGCGTATTTGGCGGCTTCGCTCTCTTGGCGTGGTCTCGTGATAGCCTTACCCGAATGAACAAAAGAGAATTTCAATGACCTGGTCGATCTTAGCGCGTGACGAATTGGGATATTTTGGTATGGCGATCGCCAGCCGATTCTTTGCCGTGGGCTCTCTTTGTGTGCACAGCCGACGCGGTGTAGGCGCGCTCTCGAGTCAGGCGCTGCTGAATCCGCTGTATGGTCCGGCAGGATTAGATTTGCTCTCACAGCAGCGATCGCCCGAGCAAACGATTGCAAAGCTGATTACCAACGATCAAGGGCGCGATCAAAGGCAGCTGCACATTCTGCCTTTCAAGGGCTTACCTGCCGCACATACCGGCTCGGCTTGCGTGGATTGGTGTGGGCATCTGCTTGAAGAGGGCTTAAGTGTCGCGGGCAATATGCTCGCGGGCCCTAAGGTGATTGAACACACGGTGCAAGCCTTCAAAGACACCCGTGGCGAGCCGATGGGAGAACGTCTGCTCGCGGCGCTCGACGCTGGTCAGGCTGCTGGGGGTGATAAACGCGGCAAACAGGCGGCCGCGCTCAAAATTCATAACGATGAAGATTACTTGCAACTAGATTTGCGTGTGGATGACCACGCAGAACCTTTCGTTGAACTCAGACGTCTCTACAACAAAAGCCTTGAGCGCTTTCAGCCTTTTCTAGAATGTTTGCCGAGCCGTCACCGGTCCTCTGGCATCACCGAGCGCAGTGAAATCGACGCGCACATTGAACAGTATCTTGCTCGTATCAAAGGCGCTTAGGTGACTGCGCTGCTGGAGGTCTCGAATTTAAAGACAAGCTTCGTCACCGAAGAAGGTGAGGTCACGATCGTCAATGACGTGAGCTTTAGCGTGCACGCCGCTCACACACTCGCGATCGTAGGCGAATCTGGTTGCGGCAAAAGCGTCACCGCGTTATCGATCATGGGTTTGTTAGCCAAACCTGCCGGGCGCATCCAACAGGGCTCGATTTGTTTTGAGGGCCAAGAACTCGTTGGTGCGCCAGAAAATGTGCTGCAAGATTTGCGCGGCAACGGCATGTCGATGATCTTTCAAGAGCCCATGACCTCGCTCAACCCAAGTTATACCGTCGGCGAGCAAATTATTGAAGGCTTGATTAAGCACCGTAAGCTCAGCCGAATACAGGCGCGCGAAAAGGCTATCGACATTTTGCGTAAGGTGCGCATCCCGTCACCCGAACAACGCTTGGATGAATTTCCACACAAACTGAGTGGCGGCATGCGCCAACGTGTCATGATCGCGATGGCACTTGTGTGCGAGCCGCGCGTATTGATTGCAGATGAACCCACCACTGCGTTGGATGTCACCATTCAGGCACAAATTCTTGAACTGATGCGTACGCTACAGCAAGATACGGGCACAGCTATCATCTTAATCACCCACGATTTGGGCGTGGTCGCTGAAGTCGCCAACGAGGTCCTTGTCATGTATGCCGGCCGTGTGGTCGAACGCGCCCCGGTGCATGCCCTGTTTGATATGCCGCAGCACCCATACACCGTTGGCTTGCTGGGAGCGATTCCGCGCCTCGACCTTGAGCAAACGCGCTTGGTTTCGATTGAGGGCCAAGTACCGAGCCCAGCACAGCCACTCTCGGGCTGCAGCTTTGCCCCACGCTGCCCATTTGTGCAACCCGCATGCAAAACGCAGGTGCCTGCCCTTCGCGAGGTGGGCGAAGCGCATTTTTCAGCATGCCTGCGCGCTCCGCTTGAGGCTGACGAACTCTTGCGCGGCGCAGTCGATGAGGCCAGCTTATGACGACCTCAACACCGTCACGGTCAGCGCCGTTGTTGCAGGCCAAAGGTTTAGAAAAACATTTTCCGGTGCGGCGCGGATTTTTTGGCCAAGTTCAGGATTATGTTCGCGCGGTCGACGGCGTGGACCTCACGCTAGAGCATGGTGAAATCCTTGGTCTTGTCGGCGAGTCGGGCTGTGGTAAATCAACGCTTGGTCGCGTACTGCTGCGCCTGCTCGAGCCAACCGGCGGCAGCGTGCACTTTGATCAGCAAGATCTGCGTTCCTTGAGTACAAAAGCCTTACGCGCTGAACGGCGCAAAATGCAATTGATCTTTCAAGATCCATATTCGTCATTAAATCCGCGTATGACAATTGGCCAAATGCTGACCGAACCGTTAAAAGTACACGGCTTGCACTCGGGAAATGAAGCGGCACGAGTCGCTGAATTGCTGCGTACCGTTGGGTTAAGGCCTGAACATGCACAGCGCTATGCCCACGAATTTTCAGGCGGGCAACGTCAGCGCGTTGGGATCGCGCGTGCCTTGGCTGTTGAACCCAAACTTATCGTCTGCGACGAGGCAGTCTCGGCGCTTGATGTCTCGGTGCAGGCACAGGTCATTAACCTGTTGCAAGACTTGCAACAACAGTTTGGCTTATCGTACCTATTCATTGCGCACGATCTGGCCGTTGTGAAGCATATCGCGACCCGTGTGGCCGTCATGTATTTAGGGCGCATTGTCGAGATCGGCGATAAAAAGCGCTTATTCGCTGCGCCCGAACACCCTTATACGCACGCCCTGATGCAAGCCATCCCGTTGCCTGATCCAACTATCACCCGACAAGGCGTACTATTAACAGGTGATGTGCCCAGCCCGCTCAAGCCGCCCTCAGGCTGTCACTTGCACACGCGTTGCCTCTATGCGCAAGATAAGTGCAGTCAGGTGACACCGATTTTGACGGGTAATCGCGAGCACGCGGTGGCCTGTCATTTTCCGTTGAGCATGACCACCACAGCGCAACACTTACAGCCCGCGTTAACACCCTCGCGTCTGCGTTTGCAACGCTTGCAATCTGCTTTTCAGACAAAGGTTAAAACCGACGTCGATTAAATGATAGAGAATTACCAAGGCATCACACACGAGGCAAATAACGTTAAAGTCTTAGCTAAATTTTTGAAGTCAAAGTCGAATGATTGAATAGTGTCTGATTAAAAGTTGATATTGCAAGTAAGGCGGTTTCTACCAAACACCTTGAGCTGGATGTAACAGCGACTCACCACCAATATATTTTGAAAGGAAATCTCATGAAATTAAGATACCGAAACTTGCTTGCCACCGCGTTGATCGCCTGCTTGCCGCTTGTCGCAAGCGCGCAGACCTTACGCATTGGCCTGGCAGAAGACCCTGACCTGCTTGACCCAACGCTAGCACGCTCGTTTGTCGGGCGACTAGTGTTTATGTCGTTATGCGACAAGCTTTTTGACATCGATGAAAAACTTAATATCGTGCCACAACTGGCAACCAGTTATGAATGGTCATCTGACAGCAAAGCGTTGACACTTAAGCTGCGTGAAGGCGTCACGTTTCATGATGGCGAAAAAATGGATGCCGAGGCTGTTAAATACAGTCTAGAGCGCCATAAAACACTCAAGGGTTCGAGTCGCTCGGGCGAACTGCGCCCTGTGACCTCGATAGACGTGCTCGACGCCAACACGGTACGCTTAAACTTAAGCGCACCATTCTCGCCTCTGCTCTCAGTACTAGCCGATCGGGCAGGCATGATCATATCGCCCAAAGCCGGAAAAGCACTGGGCGAGAAGTTCAGCAGCAGCCCGGTATGCTCGGGCCCCTTCAAGTTTGTCGATCGCGTAGCACAAGACCGCATCACACTCGAACGCTTTGGCGCTTACTGGAACAAAGGCGCGGTACATTTTGACAAGGTGATCTACACACCAATCACCGATGCCACTGTACGTTTGGCGAACTTGCGTTCAGGACAATTCGATTTTATTGAGCGCGCAGCGTCAAGTGATATTGCGTCGATTCAAAAAGACCCAAAACTAAAATTTAGCAAGATCACTGAAATCGGCTATCAAGGTATTACCATCAACACAGGTAAAAGCGAGCGCGCGCAAAGCCAACCACTTGGGCAATTAGCCAAGGTGCGTGAAGCGTTTGAGCTGTCACTTGATCGGGCAGGCATCGTACAAGTGGCGATGGATGGGCAAGCAACCCCTGGTAACCAGTGGGTCGCGCCAAACAACAGCTATTACGCAAAAAACGTACCCGTGCCTAAGCGTGATCTGGTGCGCGCACGCGCGTTACTCAAAGAAGCTGGTGTCACGAACCCAACCTTTACGCTCATGACGCCCACCACTTCTGACGCGCAAAAAATCGCGCAGGTGGTGCAGGCCATGGCCAAAGAAGCAGGGTTCAACATCAAAATTCAATCGACTGAGTTTGCCACCTCACTGAGCCTGGCCGATAAGGGCGACTTTGATGCTTATGTGCTTAGCTGGAGTGGTCGTGCCGATCCCGATGGCAATCTGTTTAGCTTTATTGGTTGTAAACAGCCAAACAACTACGCGGGCTACTGCGTGCCTGAAGTAGACGCCTTGCTGAATGACTCACGCAGCAAATTGCAACCCGCCGAACGCTTAGCTGCCTACCAAGCCATCGCTGCGCAATTGAATAAAGATCGTCCTTTGATTTATTTGTATCACCGTGATTGGTTGTGGGCCTACTCAAACAAGCTTTCTGGTCTTCGCGAAGTTCCTGACGGGTTGCTGCGCGTAACCGGCTTAAAGCTCAACTAAAGTCGCCAACAAGACCGCTTCATGTTCACCTTCTTCGTGCGTCGCCTGGTCACCTTGGTACCAACACTCGTGTTCGTATCCATGCTGATTTTTAGCCTGCAGCAATTGCTGCCGGGCGACCCAGCGTTAGTGCTCGCCGGAGAAGATCCTAGCCCTGAAGCGATCGCCCACATTCGCGCCAAACTACATCTTGATGATCCGCTACCTGTACGCTACGGGTACTGGATCGCAGGTGTCCTGCAGGGCGATCTGGGTGAGTCGGCACGCACGCATCAACCGGTGCTTGAGTTGATCTTGCAAAAGCTTCCGGTCACGATCGAGTTGGCTTTTTTGGCTTTGCTGATTGCGTTAGTAATTAGTATCCCCGCAGGCATTGTGTCGGCCGTCTACAAAGGCAGTGCTGTTGACACAGGGGCAACCGTCTTTGCTCTCACCGGCTTATCCACACCAAATTTTTGGCTTGGGATTATGCTGATCTTGCTATTTTCAGTTGAGCTCGGGTGGCTACCCGCCTCAGGCTATGTCAGCCCTTTCGAGAACCTGCGCGCCAACCTCGCCTCGATGATCATGCCTGCCTTTGTCTTGGGTAACGCAATCGCCGCCTCTCTGATGCGACATATGCGTAGCTCGATGCTGCAAGAACTCGGTGCAGATTACGTACGCACGGCACGTGCCAAAGGTTTAAGCGAACGCGTTGTGGTGCTCAAACATGCGTTGCGTAATGCGCTGACACCCGTGATTACCTTAGGTGCGCTTGAACTTGGCACCTTGTTATCAGGTGCCGTACTAACCGAGCAAGTGTTTACGATTCCTGGTTTCGGCAAACTTATCATTGATGCCGTTTTTAATCGCGATTATGCGGTGGTGCAAGGCGTCGTACTGGTGACCGCCACCACCTATATCATGCTCAACTTATTTGCAGACATGGCCTACGTTATGTTGAATCCTCGCCTGCGCAAATGATGAATCACGCAACAATCTCAACGACCTCTGCCGCACCAACAACCCCCAAAAAAGAGCCAGGGCCATGGCTACGCGCCTGGCGCAAACTCAGGCGCAATCGTAAAGGTATGTTTGGGCTTTACGTCGTGCTACTTTTTATCGCGATGGCAATTTTTGCACCATTGATTTCGCCTTTCGATCCGATCGAAGCAAGCTGGGGTGCGATTCGCAAGGCCCCTACCGGCACGCATTGGTTTGGTACCGATGAACTCGGCCGCGATGTGCTGGCGCGTGTCATCTGGGGTGCACGCGCGTCGCTGTTAGCGGGCGTGGTGTCCGTGGCGATTTCCCTGCTCACCGGTGTCACCATTGGTATGCTGGCGGGCTTTTTAGGTGGCACTGTTGATAGCCTGATCTCACGCGCAACCGATGCGTTTTTAGCCTGCCCTTTTTTGATTCTTGCGATCGCACTTGCCGCGTTTTTAGGGCCCAGCCTCACCAACGCCATGATTGCCATTGGCGTATCCGCTTCGCCGATATTTGTACGCTTAACCCGCGCGCAAGTGTTGCAGATCAAGGTTGAGGATTATGTTGAAGCAGCCCGCGCCGTGGGTTGCCATCCATTTCGAATTGCCGTGTCTCATATCTTGCCTAACGTGACCGCGCCCTTGATCGTGCAAGCGTCTCTGGCCATCGCATCAGCCGTGATCGCAGAAGCCAGCTTGTCATTTTTAGGTCTAGGCCAACAACCGCCGGATCCGAGCTGGGGCAGTATGCTCAATACAGCGAAAAATTTTATGGAGACTGCACCCTGGATGGCGGTGTGGCCAGGTCTGGCAATTTTTGTATTGGTGCTGTCGTTTAACTTGTTGGGCGATGGCCTGCGCGATGCGCTTGATCCGAAACATCGGTAAGCGCATGATCTGCAGGTTTCCTCAGCCGGTCAATTACTGAGAATTGAGTCGCTGGCTGACCTTTTGCTCTTGGGCATCCAGTCGCTCTGAAATTCGATCGAGTCGATCGGCTGTTTTAGCAAATTGTGTCGCCATGGCTTTACCCGAATCATAAGCGGCTAACAGAGCTTGCATCGTCGCCACATTTGCCGAGTAAAGCCCGATCACAGACGCTACACCCGTGGTGACAACAATATATTTTAAGTTTGTGATCTGCTTAGTGAATTGCACTTTGAAGTCACCTAAATCTTGCCTTATCCTGGAAAACTCTTCTTTTGTGTGTGCGGCACGCTCATCCATGCGGGCGTCCATACCAGCCACTTTCTCTGAAAGAGCATTGATTTCCCCTTTAAGATCAGCCACGCGAGCATCTGTGCGCGCCTCAGCCGCCTCCAACCTTGCGTTCAATACTGTATTCACCGTTCGAAAAGCCATTTTCACCTCTACAAGTTTCGCATAGTGAGCACTCTACCGACCCACACGCCAATGAACAAGTAGAAAATGGTTAGCAAATGTAATACTCTTTCAGTATCAAACAAAAATTAACGAGACAGCTTTTATGAACCTTGGTCAACCCGCCTTTGTCGCCGCGCCCCTTACACCTGATCACTCCCTTGCCACCCAATGGCTCAGTCAGTTTGGCGCCGCGCTTGCGCAACTAGATAAACCTGGTATCAGGGGCTTGTTTGACGCCGACTGCCACTGGCGCGACTTGTTTGCCTTTACCTGGTCGATCACACCAAGCGAAGGCGTCGACAATATCGCAAACTTGATCTTGATCAAGCAAGCCAGCGTCAAGGCACGCGACTTTAAACTGGCCGAAGGTCGTCAAGGGCCCCGCCGTTTGAAGCGGATTGGTGTCGATGTACTCGAGGTGTTTTTTCAGTTTGAAACCGACATCGGTCACTGTTTCGGAGTTCTCCGATTATTAGCCAGCGACTCCTCAAAAGCCTTTCAACTACTCACCAGCCTAAATGAGCTCACAGGCTTTGAAGAGCAAACCGGCAAACGTCGTCCGACAGGTGCAGCCTATTCGCGCAACTTTGGTGGCACTAACTGGCAAGATCAACGCCTTGAAAGTCAGGTCTACAAAGATCGCGAGCCTACCGTTTTAATCGTGGGGGGTGGCCAGTCTGGTCTAAGTGTCGCAGCCTCGCTTGTCTTATTAGGGATCGACACCTTACTGATCGACAAATATCCACGCATTGGTGATAGCTGGCGCAAGCGCTATCACTCACTGGCCTTACACAACATCACCGACCTCAACAATTTGCCCCACTTGCCGTTTCCACCGCACTGGCCTTCATACTTGCCCAAAGACATGCTGGGTAACTGGCTTGAAGTCTATGCGCAAACGATGGAGATCAATAACTGGACCAATACTGAGCTTGCTAGCGCCACCTACGATGACAGCGAAGGTCGCTGGACAGCCGTGCTGCGCAACAATGATGGTACCGAGCGTACTGTACGCCCGCGTCATTTGATTTTTGCAAACGGCTTGGTAGGCAAGCCAAGCATGCCTGACTTGCCAGGGCTTAAAGACTTTAAAGGCGAGGTGATGCACACTAGCGCCTTTAGTAGCGGCGCAAACTGGAAAGGCAAAAGAGCGCTCGTACTTGGTACGGGCACAAGCGCGCACGACGTCGCACAGGACTTACATAGCAATGGTGCAGACACAACGATCATTCAGCGTGGTACAACGACCGTTGTCAGCATCGACCCAAGCTTGACACTCACCTACGGTTTATATGATGGCATCACGATCGA
>JABMMM010000299.1 GCA_013205565.1 Alcaligenaceae bacterium
CCACCGGCCAGCCCTGCGAGTGCGGGGGCACCGCCTTTGTAAGGTATGTGCGCCATCTCTATGCCGGTCATTAATTTATACATCTCATTGCCGAGATGGCCCGGAGAACCATTGCCTGCGGTTGCGTAATTGTCCCGATTTGGCCTGCTCTTCAGATAAGCAGTCAACTCTTGCATCGTTTTTACAGGGATCGAGGGGTGTACGAGCACTTGGCTTGCCTGCTTGGTGGCAAGGATAATCGGCGCGAGATCCTTTAAGGGATCGTAGGGTGAATTTGCCTTGTAAAGATGCGGATTCACAGCAAGCGCAGCGGAGGTTCCAAGAAATATAGAGTAGCCATCTGCGGGTTGCTTAAGCAGTTGACTCACCGCGATATTTCCGCTGGCACCTGGAACATTCTCAACAATCACCGGCTGCTTGAGTTTCTCAGCCACGGCATTGCCAAGCGTGCGGGCAAGCAGGTCGGTAGATCCGCCAGGAACATAGGGAACAATTATTTTAATAGTCTTACTTGGAAATTCAGCCTTAACTGTCTGAGCATAAACGCTAGCAGGCAGCAGCCCGCAACACATTACAACGGACGAAACCAACGCTACGATCTGTTTCATATAGATACCTTTTCAATTCATTAGAGTAAAAAGATCTTGCATGTTGCATAGTGAGATAAATACTGCTGTTAGAACATATTTAATTTAAGCTTAAAGCCTGACGACCCTAGACATATTGATGCAGGCGGTCATACGACGTCAATGTCTCAGCCCTCTCGCTCGATGCACCATACCCCCCACCGCCGGGCGTACGCAGGATCACCGCGTCTCCTGGAGCCAGAATATGAGGTCGACGACTATCCACAGTTAATCCGTTTATCAATACCTCACCGCATGCCCCATCGCCACCACCACCAAGGCCTGGGGCTGGCACACGAAGTCTTTCTGTTAAAAACACGATCGATAGTGGTCCCTCGTGCTTGTTCACAAAGCAGATCTCTTCACCTAAGCCACCACGTGTGCGGCCTTTTCCGCCCGAGCCAGGCCTGAGTTGTTTATATTGAAAAAATATCGGAGAATCTCGCTCTGCAACCTCAACGGGTGTCGGTGAAATATTACTAGGCCAAGACATCGCAGACGAACCATCCTTACCCGCTGTCGCACCCATTCCACCGTTATAAAACAATACCGTGGCAAAAGGCTTACCATCGGCTCGGATTCCACTTAAATTTGCAATCCACAGCGGTGAGCCGGCGCCAGCCATAACACGATCAGGCAAAACAAACTGAAGTGCCCCAAAAATTAATATCGGTACATAATGGCCTGTGCAAGAGCGCCCTCCTACCGGCGCCGGCGACGTAGGATTAAGAAGTGTCCCCTCGGGCGCGCAAACGCGTATTGGGCGAAACAGGCCATCATTATTTGGAAGGTCCGGCAATAACAAACACTTGATCGCATAAACGGTCATCGCCTGGGTATAAGCCATGACACAATTTATTGCACGAGGCTGTTGAAGCGAAGTCCCTGAAAAATCGCATTCAATTTCGCTTCCAGTGATTTTTACTGCCACAGAAAATGTGAAATTAGTGTCAAAACCATCTGTCCGCATCTCATAGCGATACACACCGTCTTTGAGCTTAAGTATCGACTGTCTCATTGCCTGCTCACCGCGCGAAAACAAAGCTTCAGCAAGTTCATCGATACCGTCGAGTGCATACTCTTGCAACACGTCACTCAGCCTGTCAGCCACAAGCTCTACGGCACCAACCTGAGACCAGATATCACCAACCGTCTGCTCGGGCGTCCGAACGTTCGTCCGAATCAGTGTGATCAAACTATCATCGGGCTTTCCTTTTCTTAAAAACCGCATGATCGGTATATGAAAACCCTCTTCGTACAATTCACGGGCATCGACCGAGCGAATTTTTCCACCAATATCCGGAACATGCCCCGCTGTCGCTGCAAAACCAATCAGTTTATTAAGGTGAAAAATTGGTTTGACCAAGCACACATCGTTAAGATGCCCCGTTCCAATCCATGGATTGTTGGTGATATAGATGTCTCCTGGACGCATCTCATTCACACCAATCACTGACATTGCTGCTCTGACAGTTCGGGGCAATGTTCCTATAAATGACGGAATGCTTCCGCTATTTTCTGCAAGAGCTCTTCCTTGAGAATCAGTTACAACAACCGCAAAGTCATTGGCCTCGGTCGAGAGCGTTGAAAACGAAGTCCTGATAATTAGCTTGGCTGCTTCATCCGCAACTGACCGTACACGTGTCCAAAATACTTCCAAAAAAATTGGATCCGCGGCTCGACTGGCTTGAGTAGATTTCTTAGTCTGGTTCATAAAGATTAGTCCTTAATCGTAATGACTAAATTTCCGCTAGCGAGCTGTTCGACGCTACCTTTCGGTCCAACAACAAGTGATGAGCTGACATCCTCAATCAATAGGGGCCCTGTTGCCAAAAAACCGACCAAGAGCGCTGAACGTTCATAGATTGGAGTCGTCTGATAGCTATCAGACTCCCTAAAATAGACCTGCCTATAGCCCTTGGGCTCAACAACTTGTCCAGAGCTTAATAACTCAGGAACAAACTGTTTGTGCGGCGGTGCCTCTCCTGAGACACGCACATTCACAAACTCCACCTGTACATCGGGAGGTGTGCGACCGAACTTCTCTCGGTACGCATCTTCAAATGCTTGCACGAGTCTGCTACGAATATTCTCTTGTGAGCTACCTACCCCGTCAACATAGGGACCATCAGGCAACTTCACCGAAAGATTAAATCCCTGCCCAACAAAGCGACCATCCGTCTGCCGTGTTAAAGAAATTGGACCGAACGATTGCGATAGCGTTGCTAGTGACAGACGAGCCTCGACTTCTAAGGCATGATAGGCGTCTTCAAGCACCTCAAGCGAATTCGAAGACATTCTGAAATTTAACGTGCGTGAGCGATCTGAACGTGCTGAGGCCATCAGCAAGCCATATGCTGAAGCAACACCTGCCGATGGGGGGCAGATAATCTGCCGTACCCCAATCTTCTGAGCAACATAATAAGCATGCAGTGGGCCACCACCACCCGTACACACCAAGACAAAATCTCTTGGATCTCTTCCGCGCTCGGCGACATGGACACGCGCAGCGCCAGCCATACTTTCAGCGACAACGTCATGGATGCCCCAGGCGGTGTCAATCAAGCTACAGCCAAGTAAGCGACTAATCTGCTCAAGCGCTTCTGTCGCTTTTGTTGGATAAATAGATAGCGTGCCACCTGCAAAATAATCAGGATTGAGATATCCAAGAATTAAATTGGCGTCTGTCACCGTAGGCTGGACCCCACCAAGACCATAACAGGCTGGCCCAGGCTCAGACCCAGCACTCATGGGCTCAACTTTAAGCAAGCCGAGTTGATCCTGATAAGCGATGCTCCCTCCG
>JABMMM010000300.1 GCA_013205565.1 Alcaligenaceae bacterium
AAAATAATGACGCCTTCTTTATCGAGAATACAAGTCAGAGGTGACACGAAATTTATCGCAGCTTGTCCTAACCTTTCTTGTTTTTGATGCAGATAGGATTCTAGATGACGACTATCTTCAGCATTTTTAGAACGAACGATTGGTGGTGGGCTATCGGGTACGCGCGCTGCAAAAATAAAACTGGCATCGAGTTCAAGCCAATTAATTAATAACCTTAAGCGCACGGGGTTTGGTAACGACTCCCCAATAATCCACTGTCTCGCAGTTTCACGGTTGATGGGCGGATGTGGCGTATTACGAAAATTAAATTCAAGCGTAAATTTCTCTGCGGGAGGGATTCGGCCAAACCGATTGATTAAACCTGCTTTAAATACAAGATTAAAACGATCAACGAGATACTGACTCATCATCGCTCCTAAATAATTATTACTGTGGCCTGACGACTTAAGGTGCCGAGACGGTGTGTCTAGGAATTAACTTTAGTTTAGTTGCTCTCTCGGGGTCATTTGCCATGTTGGGGATGGCAACTGTGGCCGTCGTTTGACGTATGCTTGTGAACATTGTCTTTTTGCTAATCGAGTTAAGCCCTATGCAATGCAAATTAGGTTTAGTACCTGATACTCTTGGTGACACAACTGAGCAGTATTGCTATGCAAGTGCAATCAGGCAACTTCAAGACTGTGGTCACATCAGCTTGTTGCATATGCAGAAATTATCTTGCGCTGAGGTTGATTGTTTATTTGAAGAAATCAAGTATTGGCTTATTTACGGGCGTGACATAAATTTTATCCATGATCCCAAAAAGCTGAGCGTTGAGTGCCGCTGGCCTCGTCAATTCTCTAAAGCAAACCATGAAACCAAATAACAGAGCTTCAACTCTAAAATAAAGAACTGAAGAACTTTTTTATCTTGGTCAAACAACTATTTGCGGCTGAGACAACCAGTCAACGTCATGCCATTCTTTTTAGGCGTATCGATTTTATCGGTTTCGACGGTGAGCTCGAAAAGCCCCGTTCTTTTTATTCACCCAGCCCTTGCCGGGGCGCGAGTCGAGTTCAAACAGTGACATAGTCGGTTTATTCTTCGACTTTAATGCCCAATTGCTTGTGAACGACACCATGCAGTTGGTGGGCTCTCGGGTGCTGCAGTGCAATATGTTCAGCATAAAACGCAAAAGCTTGCCTCATTTTGCAGAGGCTGAGCTCGCGCAGGCGAAGCATTCTGATTTGTCACCTCTTTGCGGTACTCTTTACTAAGTTCGTGGCGAAGCTGCGTTTAATTCACGCCGACCTGTCAAATGCTCCAAGGATTTCTGACCGATGCAAACCACAATCTATGCTGACGGTATCGCTAACATCACAATGCTCGAGGGCGTTGTACGTTTTGATCTGATCAATATGACACAAACTGACAAAGACACGCGAACGATCAAAGCGGTTGGCTCGGTAGCCATGTCAGTGCCGGCGCTTTTGCGTAGCTACACCGAACTGTCTGGCGTGTTAAATAAGTTAGTCGAGCAGGGCATAGTCAAAAAGACTGAGGCACCGGCCTTAACGCCAACCAACACTCAGCCTGCCACGGCTCCAGAGGCTGCGGTCATAGAGCCCCTTCGCTTAAGCGAAACACAACAAAAAATCTAGCGTTAAGGCTTGCCGAAGATCGTTCATTCGGGCTTTGAAAGATGTCTTGTCTCATCTGGTAAATTGTGAGCTTTTTTTTGCCACAGCTTCGAGCGCATTGGGTAAGATGCATGACAGAACACTTTCAATGTTATTAAGATGATTTTATTTTTGATGCGCGGTCTCTTGTTACGGTTCGGGATACTGGCCGGTGCCTTGACGCTGCTTGCCTCTTGCACAACGTCGACTCTTGCGCCGCAAGACCAGGCTGATAGAGGCTTGACTCCGCAACGGGTTGACGCCTACGTTGGCAACAAAGCCGCCAAACCTTACACACGACGAACCTCTGCTGAACTTCTTGGCACACCGGCACAATCGTTAATTCGCTATGTCACGATTGAGACGAATATTCTAGAGTTCAAGAATCCAACCCTAGGTCAAGAGCTCGAAAATAAATGGGGTCAGGCAAAAACTGAGGGCTTTGCTGTTGCGCATTTTGGTGACTCGCTCGTGCATGGTGGCTTTGCGGCTGAAATGGCGCGAGGTCGATTGCAAACTTTTGGTGGTAGTGCGGGCCGCGGCATGACGTTTCCGTATGCAATTGCTAAAACCTACTCACAAAACGATTTTAAATCGACCTTTACCGGTGAATGGATAAGCGCTAACAGCGCGCAACCATCACCACGCTTGCCGCTCGGCGTGTCAGGCTTTGCCGCTAGAACGAGCGATGCCAGCGCTTCGTTTAGTTTGAACTTTTACACCGTTCCCGAACTCGGAAAAAAACGTGTCAAAGTGTTTTATTCGACAAACTCAGCGAACTATACGTTACGTGTTCAGTCGGCTAATTTCTTGCACCGAGTTAACCTGCCTAATGGTGGTGCGCAGCCGCGTACGCAAATGCTTGAGTTGAGTTTTCCTGAGATGTCAGACGCCTTGCGCTTTGAGCTGACCAGCGTAGGTCCAAACAGCGGCAGATTCTTCGAAGTGCACGGCATCAGCATCGAAAACACAACGCCAGGCGTGCTGTACCACAGCCTTGGCGTCGGCAGCGCAAACTATGGCGCCTTGCTTGGACAAACTTATTTTGAAGAACAATCTGCTCAGCTTGCGCCCGCTCTGATTGTTCTTGACTGGGGAACCAACGATATTTACTCTAAGAATAGTATCCCCCTTGAGCTTGAAAAAAATATGGTGCAAACAATTAAAAGGGTGCGAGCGCAGCATCCAAAAGCGCTGATAATTTTAACCTCTGCGCAGGATATGACGTCTCGCAGACGCAACATCACCGCGACGTGGGATTTTGCAACACTTGCGCGTCGGCTCGCTTTTGAAAATGACTGTTTGTTTTATGACTGGTATCGAATTGCAGGAGGCCGCGCATCGATGGCGACCTGGGTGGCATATGGTTTAACAGGACCAGATCATATTCACTTGACTGGGCTCGGCCATGCGGTCAAAGGTGAGCTTTTTGCTCAAGCAATTTTGAATACGCTTGAGCGCGTAAAAAGCGACCCAACGCTCAAAAGCATTGAAATAAAAACTACCGTGGCGACACAACCGCACTCGGTTGTCGGCTGGTTAAAAGAAGTGTCAGCAGTACCGCGCAAGGGCCTGTTCGACAAACGGCCTTGAAAAGCCCATCAAGCAGGTGTTAAAGAATTCTGAATTTGTCAAAAAGATCGAGCAAGAGGGCTTAACGATTGCTGTCGGAACACCAGCCCAGCTAGAACAATATGTTCAAGCCGAACAGGCTCGCTGGAAACAAATCATTTTTGAAAATAAAATTCAAAGTCAATAACTGTAAAACCCCCATGGATATCATTACTCGTTTAATGCGGCCGCAACGTGTCGCAGTAATCGGCGCCTCGGCTGACATCACTAAAACGGCTGGCAGACCCGTTTCCTACCTGTTAAAACACGGCTTTTCGGGTGACGTGTATCCCGTCAATCCAAAGGCAACAGAGATTTGTGGTCTACCTTGTTATCCCGATATTGCCTCGCTACCTGCAGTGCCTGATGTAGCGATTGTGTTGCTCGGTGCCGAACGTGCGCAGCAAGCCGTTAAAGAGCTCTCGCACTTAGGTTGCGCGGCTGCGATTGTATTGGCCAGTGGTTATACAGAAGTCGGCGAAGACGGCGCCACGCGACAAGCCGCGCTGCTTCAAGCGGCTGGCTCGATGCGTATTCTTGGCCCCAACACGATTGGCTTGGTCAATATTACCGACGGCATTGTGTTGTCAGCCTCTGGTGCGCTTGAGATGGAACATTTTCCGTCTGGGGTGATTAGCCTAGTCTCCCAAAGCGGCGGCATTTTGGGTTCGCTATTGTCGCGGGCGGCTGCACGCGGAATCGGTCTGGCTAAATTGATTTCTACCAGCAACGAAGTCGACTTAGAGTTAGCGGATTTTATTGAGTGGCTAGTCGATGATGATGCCACCAAAGTGATTGCGCTCTATGTTGAAACGGTGCGCAACACGAAAAAATTTCGTGCAGCGGCATCGCGCGCAGCGCAGGCGGGTAAGCCGATCGTGGCCTTTAAGATTGGACGTTCTGAGGCGGGTGCCAAGGCAGCTATTTCGCATACCGGTGCGCTCGCGGGCTCTGACCGTATGTACGACGCGCTATTCAAGCAAACCGGTATTATTCGGGCGCAACGATTTGACGAGTTGCTGGATATGCCAGCTGCGCTCGCGACGGGGCGAGTGTTACGCGGTAAGCGTGTCGCCATTTTGACCTCGACAGGTGGCGCGGGTACGCTGGTGTCTGATGCCTTGGGTGTAGCAGCTTTTGAAACACCTCCGCCCGATGCCGAGACTGCGGCAAAGCTCAGAGCCCTTCAAAAAGGCGATCATGCGGCGCTTGACCGCAACCCCATCGATGTCACTTTGGCAGGCTTGCAACCTGATTTGCTAAAGGGTGCGATCAGCGCGGTGCTCTCGAGTTCAACCTACGATGCCTTAGTCGTGATTGTTGGCGCCTCGGCGCTTGCGATGCCAGAGCTGATGTCAAATGCCATCAATAGCTGCATGTCGTTATCCCAAAAGCCAATCCTCGCGTATATCAGTCCGCACGCGCCACACATTGGCGCGTTATTAACGCAAGGTGGGATACCTGCATTTTCTGCGCCCGAGAGCTGCAGTGCGGCACTGGTAGCGATGCTTCACGCCAGTCAATATCAGGCGACAGCGCCTGAGGTTGCAGACTGCGCCCTCGCACCAGCGCACTCGCTTGCAGAAGTCCTTAACGTTTATTTGCCTGCCGCGGCACAGCGTGTTGACGCTGAGTCAAACGCTAGCAAGGCGCTCATACCAACAAGCCTAGACGAAGAGCAAGCAAAACAGCTATTCACTTCTTTTGGAATTACTGCTGTGCGCGAGGCCGTCGTGACGACACCAGAGCAGGCGCGGGCTGCGGCGGTTGACTTTGGTGAGCGCTCGGTTCTAAAGATTTTATCGTCAGAAATCTTGCATAAAAGTGATGTGGGTGGAGTTGCCATCAATCTGTCTGCTGCGCATATTGGCGCTCGTTTACTTCAAATGACACAAGAGGTCAAAGCTAAGTCGGGTACGACACCAGAGAAGTTTTTGGTGCAAGAGATGGCGTCGGGTGGCACTGAGATGATTCTTGGCATGCATCGCGACGTGCTGGGCGTTGCCATTCTTTTAGGGATGGGTGGTGTTACTGCCGAATTATTAAAAGATACAACAATGCGGCTATTGCCTGCGCACGGTGGCTTGTCAGAAGAGACTGCACTCGAGATGGCAAGGTCTTTAACAACGTGGCCACTGCTTGACGGTTATCGCGGCAAACCTAAGGCGGATGTCGCTGCCTTGGTGAAGGCGATAGTGGCGTTTTCAAATATGGTTGCCACGCTTGGTGATTGTTTACTTGAAGCCGAAATCAATCCACTGTTTGTCTTAGCGCAAGGGCAGGGAGTCAAGGCTACAGATGGGATTGCGGTCTTAACTCGTGCATAAGTGCAGTGCGGCAAGGCAAGTTGTTCTGGTGAACTATTTTTTTGAATTTTTTTTATGCTCTAAAAATTCATTCATGAATTTTTGAGGTTCGCCTGTGTCAAACGCTTTGCCAAATTCTTGAACGCTGTCTGCAATCGCATCAGGTAACGACAATTGTTCCCAACGTCTGAGCAGCGTCTTTTGTTGCCTGAGCGCTGCCGGCGCCAACGCCGCGAAGTTCTGCGCAATCGTCAACACGCGTTGATCTAGCTCTGCCAAGGTAACAACTTCGTTGACCAGACCCCACTGCAAGGCCTGCTCGGTACCGATGTTTTCACCACTCAATAATAGCCAGGCAGCATGGGCGTGACCGATCAGCTTGGGCATCAGGGTGGCATGAATGACTGAAGGAATCCCGACTTTGACCTCGGGCATACCAAGCTGGGTGCCTTGCACGGCGATCCGAACATCGCAAGCCATAGCAAGCTCTAAGCCCGCGCCCAGACACCAGCCCGTAATCCGAGCAATGACCGGCACCGGAAACAGTCTTGTTGCTTCGCACAAATCGCGTAAGTTCGAAATAAAGGTGACCGCCGTCTTACGATTAAGCGTGGCCATTTCGTTGATATTTGCGCCCGCCACAAAGGCCTTATCGCCCGACCCTCTGAAGATCAAGACACGGATCTCTGGGGTATCTGCCATTTCGATTAAAGCCGCAGTTAAGTCGCGACTCACGGGCGTTGATAAGATGTTGACCGTACCTGCTTCGCGAATGGTGAGGGTCGCAACGCCAACCTCATCAAGGGTCGCGTGAGCGTGTTTCAAAGAGACAAGAGTTTTCATGGTTGCCGCAGTGTATCTTGCATTTGAAACCGCCGCGCATTTAGACCTGAAAACTACTCAAAAACGGCTGTCGTGACATCGGTGTTTTTGTTGTAGCGTAACGTGATCTTGTGAATAGCGCAAAGATCAATGCGTTCCCAAGTTCTGTCGTCGGCTTCGCCATAACCTTCCCAATGAATCAACATGTCATACATACATACGGAGTTATTTGCATTAAAAACAATCTCACGCGATCTGCCATTTGCAAGAATTGACTTACCCAAGACGTCATTGCCCCAGCTTTTTGATTTGCTCGGTGCGATATAGACCGCTTCAATGTCATAACCTGTTCGGTTCGTTAAGGTAAAGTCTGCATCGCCAGCCAGTGCAAATTGACAGGCGAGCAGTGAGATTGCGATTGTGCTTGATTTGAGAAAAGTGATGAATTGCATGACCATGGCCTTGTGACGAGTGAAGTGATTTCTAACAATCCCCAAACTATTTTGCTTTAGTAACAATCTAAGCAAAACTGTGTGAAAAAATTGGATAGGTGAAGGTGTCGGCAATGTATCAAGCCGAACTTTTGCTGTCAAATTTTTTTGGAATTGCGGAGTGTATTGAAGGACTGAAAAAATATTTCAAAACAATCAATAATTAAGTTAAATTAAGTGCCTGATATCAGTGTCTTGCAACAGTTGGATTTGCACCTCGAGCAACGCAAGGTCGTGCCAAGTGCATTGACTTCACCTCATTAGCGGGCGTGGCTAGAAGAGCAAACGACGCTGTGGGGCAAGTTAATTAAAGACGCAGCGATAAAATTAGAATAAAAGGACTCAACAAAAATGAAAAACACTCAAGAATCAGCAGCAAGGCAAACCAAAATCGCAATCGTGACCGGAGCAGGAGCGAGTATTGGGCGGGCAATTGCCTTTAAGCTAGTGAGCCAAGGTGTGGCGGTTGTCATCGCAGATCGCGATCTGGCGGCAGCGCTTAGTGTTCAGGCCGAGTTAGAGGCAAGCGGTGGGCAAGCCTTAGCTGTTCAGGCCGATGTGACTGTGGCTGTCGACCTAAAACACTTAGTTGACGCCACGATTAAAAAATATGGCCGTATTGATTATCTTGTGAACAACGCGGGCACTCTGGGTCCGATCAAGCCGATGTGGGAGACCACAGACGCTGAGGTGGATCGCGTCTTTGCGATTAACGTGCGCGCGATCTTTGGGTTAACGCGGTTGGTTTTCGCTCACATGATGCAACAAGGCTCGGGTTCGATCGTCTCGCTGGCCTCGGTGGCCGGGAAGGACGGCCCACAAGAACTGTCGATCTATGCGGCCTCTAAGGCGGCTGTTATCGGAATGACGAAGTCGTGGGCTAAAGAGTTTGTGCCTCACGGAGTCCGTGTCAATTGCGTGTCTCCGGCTTTAGTTGAAGCCACAGGTATGCGCAACGAGATGCCGGATTACATCAGCACCGACGCAGCAAAAAAAATACCCATGAAACGACTTGTGCGGGTCGATGAGGTTGCCAATGTCGTGTGCTTTTTATTGTCAGACGAAGCGAGTTTCGTAACGGGTGCTTGTTACGATATTAGCGGTGGTCGTTCGAATTATTAAATCAAGGAAATGACTATGTACGACTTTCAAAACAGAGTGTTGCTGTTGACAGGCGCAAATGGTGGTATCGGGCGTGAGATTGCTAAACTGTTTTATGCTCACGGCGCGCAACTGGTCTTGACCGATCTTGATCATCAAGCGCTTAAAGGCTTTGCTGACGAACTTGATCCCCAGGGTAAACGCATTGCAACGCTGAAAATGGATGCAAGGGACCCAAAAGATTCAGATGCGGCCGTTGACTTAGCCGTTAAGCGCTTTGGCGGTATTGATTTTTTAGTTCCGGCCGCCGCGATTTATTTAAGTCGTCCCGTAAAAGAGCTGTCAGATGCCGAGTGGCACAAAGTGATTTCGATCAATCTTGATGGCGTCTTTTATATTTGCCAGCGCGCGATTAAGGCCTTGCGCGATAACAGCGCGATTTGTAATATCGCCTCTGTTGCCGGGCATCGTGGGTCTTTTGCAAACTCTCATTACTCGGCGACAAAAGGCGCGATCCTTTCGCTGACCCGCAGTTTGGCTCGAGAGCTTGGCCCGCGTACACGTGTCAACGCGGTGTCACCAGGCATTATTCAAACGCCCATGACAGTCGAGTTGATTAAATTACGAGGAGCCGATTCCATCGAGCAATCGTCGCTTAAACGCGTAGGTCAGCCGCATGAAGTCGCTACCGCGATTGCCTTTTTATGTAGCAGCGGCGCGAGCTTTATTACGGGCGAAGCTTTGCAGGTGAACGGCGGCTTGCATATCAGTTAAGGGCTCGAGTCAGACAGCCCTTATGTTTGATTGTTAGCGGAGGTAAATTGCGCGGAGCCGCTGCCAGTTGTGTAGCCTTTGCTGGCGGCCCAGCCACCATCAACAGGCAGTACCACACCGTTAATAAACTTGGCTTCGCTTGAGCACAAAAAGGCGATTGCATCAGCGATGTCTGCGGGTGAACCGCCTTGCGCCCCCATCGGCACGAGCTCGTTTAGGCCCTTGATGAATTCAGGATCCTTGTAATAGCCATCCGTGAGTGGTGTACGAATTAAACCAGGCGCGACAGCATTGACTCGAATCCCATCTGCAGCAACGTCTAACGAAAGGTTTCTGGTCAACCCAATGACACCATGTTTGCTTGAATTGTAGGCTGGCCGATGTGTCAACCCCATCGTTCCTGCAACCGACGCGATATTCACAATCGAACCTCCGCCAGTCTTACGCATCCGTAAAACCGCTTCGCGCGCGCAATAGAAGGGACCGTTCAAGTTGATCGCGATGACTCGCTGCCACTCCTCAGGTTCAAGGTCATAGATTGTTTGAACTTCGCGCACGCCCGCGCAATTGACCAAAATATCGATTTTTTTAAATTCTTGATCAATCGCGCTAAACGCTTTGGCGACTGCGCAATGGTCGGCGACATCAAACTGCAGCGCTAACACTTTTTGTTTAGTGAGCGAGCGAATTTTTTCGGCAGCGGTATCTGCCATTTTTTGTGAATAATCCAAGGCCACAATTGCGGCGCCGCCTCGCGCAAATTTTTCGATAATGGCTAAGCCTAAACCACCACCTGCACCAGTCACGATTGCAACTTTGTTTGTAAAGTTCATTTTTTAGTCTCCTGTTTTCTTAAGCATAACTGACTATGACAGCGTTGGGCGACCAAAAGCGTCGGCAGTTGAAATACAGTGCGCAATACGCGCGGCATCGGCAGGCGGGCTGAGATTATCGATGTAGGGCGCGGCGGCGGTCAGGGTGGCCATTCGTAAGATCTCAATAGCAGTCGCTTTACCCGCGCCCAATTGAGCAAGGGTGACTGGCAAGCCCAGCGAGTGACAAAAAGCGATATGAGCCTGAACTTCAGCTTCGGCACGGTTTTCGGCAACTAATTGAACAATCGAGCCAAAGGCAACAAGCTCGCCATGTAAAAAAGTACTCATGGCAGGGTGGTCTGAAAAGCCTCGCGTTAGAGCGTGCGAAAGCGATAAGCCGCCGCTTTCAAAGCCAAGGCCGCTTAATAACACCGAGGCTTCAACGGCGCGCTCGACATTGTCATCAGGCGTTCCATATTGCTGGATTTGCTTTAAGGCAGGCAACCCGAATTCAATAATAGTGTCATAGCAGCGCTCGGCCAATAACCTAGCAGTTGCCAGCGAGGGCGTACCAAAGAAATTCAAGCCGCCTGCCTGATGGCATTGGGTCGCTTCAAATTTTTTACTGAGGGCATCACCTAAGCCCGCAGCAAAGAAACGCGCTGGCGCCCGAGCGATGATAGCGGTATCGACAAGTACCACGTCTGGATTGCGTATGAGACGATCAACCCGTGCCACGCGATGTTGCTCGTCGTACAGCACGATGAGTCGGCTGGTTGGTGAGTCGTTTGACGCAATCGTTGGCACAATCATTAATCTTAGATTGTGTGCGCGGGCAATCCCTTTTGCTGCGTCGATGGTTTTACCCCCGCCATAGCCGATGACAAGGTCCGCTTGACCAGGTTTGAACAGAGCGGCGAGTTGTTCGATGGCTTCACTGGTGCATTCACCACCAAAGCGAAGTTCCTTGACCTTGAAGCCTGCACCTGCAAGTGGCGCTAATAACAATTCGCCCACGCTGGCTTTCACAATATCGTCCATCAGCACGACGGGCCGGGAGGCAGCGAGCTCGTTTAGCAGCGCAGGGAGCGTTTGCACAGCACCCGGGCCCTGTATGTAGCGTCCTGGAAATCCAATGGTTCTGATCAAGGTTTGCCTCTTTGTCTAAACGGTATTCGAGATTCTTGTCTATTTTTTCAGATGGGTAGTCAAAAACGCACGCTGATGGTACTTTCACAAGGTGACTGAAGAAACCTGACTGCTGTTAAGGTGAGCGAGGTGAATAACGTGGAGAAGACAGGCAAGTAGTGTAAATCAAAGCTTTATCTAGAGAATATAAAAACTTAATGCCCCCTTGCCATTTTCGGCGAGCAGAGGGTTGGCGGAGAAATAGATGAAATCAACCTTTGACTATATCGTCGTGGGCGCCGGTTCAGCCGGCTGTCTGGTGACCAATCGCTTGATTCAAGCCGGGCACACAGTCTTGTTGCTTGAAGCGGGTGGTCCAGACAAAAACTTCTGGATTCATCTTCCGATTGGTTACTTCAAAACCATGATGGATCCTCGGTTTTCAAGGCACTTTGATACCGAGCCAAGCGAGGGCACCGGGGGTCGAAATGTCACTTGGCCCCGAGGGCGAGTGCTGGGTGGGTCGTCTTCGATCAACGGTTTGATTTATATTCGCGGCCAGCACGACGATTACAACGACTGGGCCAAGCTTGGCGCGACGGGCTGGAACTATGACAACGTGTTGCCATACTTTAAACGCTCTGAACATTACGCGGGCGGCGAAACCGCGTTTCACGGTGCTTCGGGTGAATTGGGGGTCTCTGATTTACGTAACGATCATCCTTATTGCAACGCCTGGCTCGAGGCCGCACAGCAATTCGGCTTGCCTGCGAACAAAGACTTTAATGGCCAAACAGACTACGGCGTAGGCGCTTATCAATTGTCGATTAAAGATGGCTGGCGCTCGTCGGGCGCTCGGGCGTTTTTACGCCCAGTGATGAGCAATCCTAACTTAACCATCGTGACCCGCGCGCAGGTTTCGCGCGTGTTGTTTAACGGCAATGTCGCCTGTGGCATTGAATGGCTTGAAAACGGCGAGACTAAACAAGCACAAGCCTCGAACGAGGTCTTGCTGTGTGCGGGTGCGCTCCAGTCGCCGCAACTGCTTCAGCTTTCGGGCGTGGGGCCGACTGCGCTGTTGCAACAACACGGCATTGCGGTCGTGGCGGATTCGCCTGAAGTGGGCGAAAACCTTCAAGATCACTATCAAGCACGTGTGATCGTGAAGCTTAAGAAAAAAATGTCGATTAACGACCAAGTGCGCAACCCCTTTGAGCTCGTTAAGATGGGCTTGCAATGGCTGTTGAACAATAGTGGGCCATTAACTGTGGGTGCAGGGCAGGTGGGTGGGCTAGCGCGCACCAAGCACGCACGTGATGACCGCGCAGACGTGCAATTTATTATCATGCCCTTATCGGTCGAAAAGGCTGGAGAGGCTTTGCATGATTATTCAGGCTTTAGCGCCGCGGTGTGTCAGTGCCGTCCGGATAGTCGCGGTCGCTTGTCGATTCGGTCAACGGACCCCTATGATCAGCCGAAAATTGAGCCTCGCTATTTCTCGGCAGAGCACGACCGAAAAGTGATTGTTGCCGGTCTTGAAATGTTACGCGCGATCTATGCACAGCCCGCATTTAAAGATTTGTGGGATGTTGAAATGATGCCAGCCGACACCGACCTATGGACTTACGCGCAAACGCGAGGCGGCACTGTCTATCACGCAAGCGGCACCTGCCGCATGAGTGATGATGGGCGCTCTCCGGTTGACGCGCAATTGCGCGTGCGTGGGGTCGAACGCCTGCGAGTGATTGATGCCTCTGTCATGCCAACGGTCGTCTCGGCCAATACCAACGCGGCAACTTATATGATCGCCGAGCGTGGCGTTGAGATGGTATTGCACGGGCGTTGAATAGGGTTCAGCGCCCGGGGTGTCTGCCTGAGGCCTACGCCGGCTGGCCGGTTAGCTAGTTAGCTAGGTTTCCAGCCTTTAGGCACGCGTGGTTTTTTGATTTTTGACACTTCGCAGATGACATCTGCGATTCCAGAAAAATCAATTGCACCGAATTCAGCTGCGCGTGCCTGGCTGAAAGATTCGTGTACCGCAGCGGCAACGGGCATTGGAACCTTAGCGGCGTGGGCTGCATTGACGACTAACGATAGATCTTTGTGCGCCAGATCAATGGTAAAGCCCGGCGTCGTATCGCCAGCCAGCACCTTATTCGGAAAATTCATTCGTAACTGCCCGTTATTTGCCGAAGTGCCCAGCAAGACCGCAAGTGTTTTTGTGATGTCTAAACCAAAGCGCTGCGATAAGGCGAGCGCCTCGCCATTGACCTGCGTCAGGGTGATCGCAACATAATTGTTGACCAGCTTGGTTCTGCCGCCCGTGCCAACTGGGCCGCAGTGAAAGGTCGCGTTACCCATCGCGTTCAAGAGAGGCGTGATTGTTTTAAAGTCTGTGTCTGAGGCACCCACCATAAACAGGCATTCTGCCCGGTCTGCGTGTTCGGCCAAACGCCCAACCGGTGCATCGACCATGGTTAGGCCATATTTGTTCGCCTCAGCACTTAAGCGATCGGTCGCTAGGGGGTCGATGGTACTCATGTCCATCAGAATCGTGCCCTTTGCTGCATTTGCAAAAATACCATCGGCGCCATAAGAGATTTTTTCCACTTCGACCGAACTGGGCAACATAGTGACCACCAGGCTACAGTCGCGCGCGATCGCAGCAACGCTTTCACCGGCCGTCGCACCCAACGAGACGAGTTCAGCGACCGCCTGCTGATTAAGATCCAGCACGACGAGCTCAAAGCCTTTTTTCTGCAGATGCGAGGCCATGGGCTTACCCATGCGTCCGAGGCCGATAAAGCCGATTTTTTTAGTCATGTTTAGCTCCAAGAAATCCGATCAATATTGTCAGTCAACGAGTTTTTACGTTATAACAGTAGCATTGGACTGATGGTCTTAAAAATACGATAAATAACCATGCACTCTGACTTAAAAATTATCAATACCTTTGCGAATGCTCAACACTATAGCGATTTAGAACGCGAACAGGCGCAATTAAAAATTATCGATGCACATTTTCACTTATGGGATCTTGCGGGCTCCATTAAGTACGATTGGTTGGTGCACCCTGAACACAATTGGCTTGGTAACTATTCGGCTTTTATGCGCTCATACCTCGCGCCCGAATATATTCGCGGCACCGCAATGCATAATCTGATTGGTTCGGTTGCGATTGAAGCCGAATGTGATCGTAGCCAGCAAGTGGCCGAAACTGAATTCTTTACTAAGGTCAATGCCACCTACGGGTTACCAAACGTGATCGTGGCACACGCTTGGGTGGACACTCCAAATGCAGAAGAGATCCTGGCGCAACAAGCCGCGTTTACATTAGTACGCGGCATTCGTACCAAACCAATCATTGCAGCCAAACCAGATGAAAGTGTGCGCGGTCTGCCCCGAAGCATGCAAGATCAAAAGTGGCTTAAAGGGCTAGAGCTGTTACAAAAATATAAGCTCTCGCTAGATTTGAGATTGCCGTGGTGGCATCTTGAAGAGGGCGCCGAGGTGGCCGCACAACTGCCTGAGCTGTCGATGGTGCTCAATCACACGGGTTATCCCTGGCAACGCGATGATGCATCAATGGCAGGTTGGCGACGTGGCATGCGGGCGCTCGCAAAACAGCCCAACGTAACGTGCAAAATTTCTGGGCTTTGCGTGGCAGACCGCCCCTGGACGTTAGAAGAAAATGGTCCGATCATCAAAGAGGTGATTGAGCTTTTTGGCGTAGATCGCTGTATGTTTGCCTCGAATTTTCCGGTCGATAGTTTGAAGGGAAGTTGGGATTATGTTTTTACTCAATTTAAGCGTGCCGTCGTGCACTTGTCTTTAACGGATCAACAAAAACTCTTTGCAGATAACGCGATACGCGTGTACCGGATTCCTGGCTGAGCTGATTCGTAAGCCATTGAGCGTTGAATTTTTTAAGCAGATTTTATTTATAACCAATGAAAAAAATATATCAAATCGCGGTACTCCCTGGTGATGGCATCGGTCGTGAAGTGATGAGTGCGGCTTTAGCGGTGCTACAAGCCGTTGAAAAGAAACTTGGTGTGCAGTTCGATACCCGTCCTTATCCCGCTGGAGCCCAGCACTATTTGGATTCAGGTGAGTCTTTGCCTGAGTCAACACTCGTTGCCTGTCGCGCAGCGGATGCGATTTTGTTTGGCGCCATGGGGTTGCCACACGTCAGGGGTGCAGATGGCACAGAGATTATTCCGCAGTTGGATATTCGGTTCGCGTTAGATTTGTATGCGGGTGTTCGCCCGATTCGAACCTTTCCTGGCTTGCCGGTTCCGTTGGCGAATCCGCTGGCGAGCAAAATCGATTTAGTGTTGATTCGAGAGAATACTGAAGGTCTTTTCTATGCGCGCGGTCGAGGCGTGGCTGAAGGTGACGAAGCGGTCTACGACACCATGAAAATCACACGTTCAGGCACGACGCGCGTGTGTGATTTTGCCTTTAAGTTAGCCGAGTCACGAAAAAAAACTGGTCGACCTGGTCACGTCACAAGCGTCGATAAGGCCAACGTATTTCAGTCAATGGCCTTTTGGCGGACGATCTTTGAAACCTGTGCAAAGCGCTATCCTGCAATTGCAACAGACAGTGCCTATGTGGACGCCATGGCCTTGAATTTGGTGCTTAAACCCTGGGCCTACGATGTCTTAGTGACCGAAAATATGTTTGGCGATATTTTGTCTGATTTGATTGCTGGTTTGGTGGGTGGAATGGGCATGGCGCCCTCAGGCGATATTGGTGATCATCATGGTTTGTTTCAACCGGCTCACGGTACTGCGCCCGATATTGCCGGCAAGGGTATCGCAAACCCCACAGCGATGATTTTGTCGGTAGCGATGATGCTTGAGTGGCTCAGTGAGCGTCATGGGGATCCGCGTTTGCAAGACGGAGCACTCGCGATTCAGCGTTCGGTTGAAATTTCGTTTGCGACAAACAGCGTCAGACCGGCTGAATTTGGTGGCAAAAGCAATACGGCAGATATTACAAAGGCAGTGATGAGTCACCTAAGCTAGGCAAACACCTTGGTTATCACCAGCCTCGAAGCAGTAGCCAACAATGCCCTGTTTGGAACTGTGGTGTTGTTTTCAAGGGTTTGCCCTTACTCCAGGCAGATTTAGGGTTAACATAGTCATCAACGTGTAATGACAAACCATTCAAGATCAATGGTTTAGCAACACATTCCTTGCATAAGCTGCTTTTGACCACCCAACAACGCTCGCTGTACGGCATTTTGCTGATTTTGACCTCGTGTGTCTTATCGCCATGGCTCAGTCGTGATGCTTGCGCCGTTTAGCTACTCGCAGATTGTGTTTTCTTCATTCGTGGCCTTTTTATTTTTTGGCCATGTGCCCGACGACCTCACCATGGTCGGGATGTTGATTATCATCCTGAGTGGGGTAGGGTTGGTGTGGTGGCAAAGGCGCTAAGCCTCTGCGCTGAGTTGCGGCTAGATCGCTCTTCCAGAGTCAGTCTCAGTCTCAGTCTCAGTCTCAGTC
>JABMMM010000301.1 GCA_013205565.1 Alcaligenaceae bacterium
CGATTTTGAGCCGATGTGGAATCCTCCCAATCACGCGCTTTCTCCGTTATTACCCGCCTTGCTTGCTCTGGCCGAAATGCGCGAGCACGAAGGGCGCGGGCCTCAGGGGCTTGCATTGTTGCGAGCCCTTGCCAAAGGAATCGAAGCACAGGGACGGTTGCGGCTGGCTTCAGGCCAGCTTGAACCAAGCAAGTTGACGATGCACCCGCCGGGTGCCGTGGGGCCGTTAGCGGCCGCACTTGCCTGCGCGGCCTTACTCGAGTTGCCTAAAAAGCAAGCCTTGGCGGCGGTGGGGATCGCGGCTTCGCGCTGCGGCTCGGTCTTGGCCAATGTTGGCACGATGACTAAAGCACTGCACTGTGGCGATGCCGCGGCAAATGGGGTAGAGGCGGCGCTATTGGCGGCCGAAGGCTTTACGGCAAACGCAGATGCGATCGGCAGTCCGAGGGGCTGGGGGCCTGCGTTGTTTGGCGCAACCTTCGAACCTGAGCATTTAATTGCGCCTCTTCACACTGCGCGTGCCTTGTCGCCGGGCCCCGCCTGGAAGTTGTTTCCGTCGCAGTTTGCGACCCATTTTGTGATTACGGCAGCACTTGAGCTACGTGCGTCCAATACTGAAGTGCCGTGGGCGACTGAGGTGCAGAGCATCGAGTTGCGCACTCCGGTAATGCATTACATCGATCGACCTCAGCCTGAAACGGGTTTAGATGGTAAGTTCTCGTGGCAATATACGACAGTGGTAGCGCTGCTTGACGGGCGCGTTGAACCAGAGAGCTTTACGCAAGCCAGGCGATTTTCTGCAGATGTCATTGGTTTGCTCGATAAAATTACCTTGAACCGAGACGAAACGATTTCTGGGCGGTTGGATCAGATGCACGTTGAGCTCACTGTTATTTTGCGCGATGGTCGCAGGCTTGTTCAGCGCTGCGATGCGCCACTCGGAAGCTGGACACGTCCGGTTAGCCTCGAGCGCATTCGCGAAAAAGCGCGGGGACTGATCGCTGAGGTTGCGGGAGCGCAAGTTGCGACTGAGCTTGATGTGCTGGTCATGGGAACCAATAATTTTATGGTGCAAAAACTGCTGGCTTTAGCCCGCTAGTTTGAGTGCAACGCAGCGAACCGCGTGCACTCTTTCATTCAAACGAGAGGACTCAATGGTCTTAAATTCTTTAAAGCATCCCTCAAACTGGCGTGTCGCCGACCTTGAGCGTGATCAGCGTTGGATTTTCAGAATTGATGCAGGCACGCGCCAAGAGATGATCGACGCTGTGCTAAAAGCTGAAGACCCCAATAAATCTTTGCTCGATTACCGACGCGCTGATTTTGCCTTGAGCAAGACCTTGGTCACGCTGGGCGCAGCGCTTGAAGAGGTCAAACGCGGGTTGGGCGTTGCCTTGATCAAGGGCTTGCCACGACAAGAGTTAACTGCCAAGCAGTTTGAAATCTTGACTTGGAGCTTGGGCCTTTACAGCGGCGTGCCTCGTCCGCAAGGTAAAGACACGCACTATATTTCAGCGGTGAAAGATGCTGGGATGACTTACCGCACAGGTACTGGTCGTGGCTATTCGTCAAGTGCTGAGCTAGATTTTCATACAGACTCTTCAGATGTTGTTTTTTTAAGTTGTTTTAATCAGGCCGTTTCGGGCGGTAAAACAATTGTCAGCAGTTCGATGGCCGGGCATGACGCGATGGCGCGTGAATACCCCGAACAATTAAAGTGGTTGTATGAGCCTCTTGCTTTCAGTCGGCAAGGTGAAGGCGCACCTGACGAAGGCCCTTACGTGATGCAACCGGTATTTTCGCAACAACAAGGCAAATGGTTTGGTCGCTGGAACTGGAATCGCGTGCGTAGCGCACAAAAAATCGAGGGTGCACCCCAGTTATGCGCAGAACAGTATGCGGCACTTGAACAGTTTGACCAGATTGTGCGTCGCCCTGACATCGCTTTTGAGATGTGGCTTGAAGCAGGCGATGTGCAAATCGTCAACAGCCATGTGACCCTGCATTCGCGCACTGAGTTTCAAGATCATGAAGATCCTGCGCTTAAGCGTTTGTTGTATCGACTTTGGATTGCGCCGCCCGATAGTGACGTGTTGCCAGAGTGCTGGCGCGATTTATATCGTGCCTGCGAAGCAGGCTCGGTGCGTGGTGGTATACGTGGCTTTAGCTACGACGAGCGTTGCGCTCAGTTTGAAGCACGCCAGGCGCAAGACTGTGCCATGCGCGACGCCGCTGCGCACTGACCGCGCTGGCCTGGGCTGAATTCACTCAAACCCGTGTAATCAGAGGAGCCGGACTTAAGCAACCGCACGCAGTTTTTCGCTGATGGCAACAACACGTTGGGCGGCATAGACAATTGGGTAATCAATAAATTGCCCATCTAACTGAATCGATGAGGAACCTGCGGCTTCTGCTGCAGCAAAGGCCTCAACAATTTTTGTGGCACGCGCGACTTGCGCTTCAGTGGGCGTGAACGCCTGATTGACCACCGGAATCTGATCGGGATGAATGCAGAGCTTTCCCTGAAAACCAAGGTCGCGAATCTTATTGGTTGAGGCCTCGAAACCTTCAGCATCTTGCAAATCAACCCAAACCGTATCGATCGGGGGTTCTTTGTCATGCGCGCGAGACATTAAGACAACCTGATTGCGGTAGGCCAGCAGTTCAGTCTCGTCACGCGACCACCTCAAATTTAGATCCAGGGTAAAGTCACCTGCGCCAAACGCCACGCGCTTGATGCGCGAGCAGCTTGAGAGGATTTCACCTAAATTGGCGATGCCTTTGGCCGTTTCAATAATCGGAATCAGATCGATACTGCCCAGCACTAAGCCCCGTTCGCGCTCAAGCTCGGTCATGAGCCAGTCAGCAGTTTGAGCCTGACCCGCGTTCTCAACCTTTGGCAAAATCAAACCGTCAACCCCAGTCTCGACCGTGGCAACAAGGTCGCCGTAAGCGTAAATCGTGGACATCGGATTGATGCGGATATAGCCCAGACAGTTACGTGGCCGTTGCATGGCTCGCACGGCCAAGGGTCGGCTAATGATTTTTTCTGAGACGGCGCAGGCATCTTCTAAGTCAAGGATGACGGCGTCAGCACCGAGCGTAAAGGCCTTCTCGGTGCGTCGTGGATGGTTGGCGGGTGCGAACAAAAATGTTCTAAAAGTCCCCATGCTGATTTCCTGAAGTGTTCGCGCTATTCATCCTCCCCCTAAACGGGGAGAATTTCCACGCATTTGGTTAAAGTTTTGGCTACTATTCAACCGTTAACTTAATCTGCTTAAGCAGTGCTGCGAAGCTGTCGAGTTCTTTTTTAACTTGCGCTGACATCTCTGCTGAAGTGTTGCCGATAGGCTCGGCGCCAGTGGCCAATAATTGCTTTCTCACCTCTGGGATATTGACGATTTTAGTGATCTCTGCGCTGAGCTTATTCACAATATCGCTTGGGGTTTTGGCAGGCGCCATCAGCCCAAACCAGGTGCCTACGTCGAAACCAGGCAAAATCGTTTCGTTCAGTGTCGGCACATCGGGCAAGGCAGACGAGCGCTTGGCGGTGGTCACTGCCAGTGCACGCGTTTTGCCGCCTGTGACTTGTGGCAAGCCAGCGGTGATGGTGTCGAACATTAATTGAATTTGACCGCTGACTAGATCAGCGATCGCGGGCGCACTTCCTTTGTACGGAATATGGGCAATGTCTGTTTTGGCCTGCAGATTAAACATTTCGCCAATTAAGTGATGGGCAGTCCCTGCACCCGCAGAGCCATAGTTCAGTTTGCCCGGTTGCGTTTTGGCCAACGCAACAAATTCTTGAATCGTATTGGCCGGAACCTTTGCGTTGATAACAACCATGTTGGGGATCAGGGCAATGACGCTCACTGGGGCAAAATCACGACCAATATCGTAGGGCACGGTTTTATAGACGTTTTGAGCAATGATGTGATGTGTGGCAGCCAGCAGCAGTGTGTAGCCATCAGCTGGTGCTTTTGCAACCAGGTCAGCACCCAAGGTGGCACCTGCGCCAGGCTTGTTCTCGACAATGACGGTCTGGCCCCATTCGGTGGTCATCCGTTGTGCCACTAGGCGTGCTAAGAAGTCGCTTGAACCGCCCGGTGCGAAGGGGACCACAATTTTAATGCTGCGATTCGGAAAGTTAGCCGCCGTTTGCGCAAACGAAAGCGAGGTTAAACAGGCAAGCGCGCTTGCTAAAAAGATCTGATAGAAAGTAGTCATTTTGAGTTATCTCATTTTTTGTGATGAATGCGAACTTATCTTTTGGGGGACGCGAACGTATGCTTAAGTTAACGCGTAATGATCCTGTGAATCACACGTCCCTATTCAGGCTCCTTGAATACGCCCATGTCTTCCAGAAGCTCTTGCACCAGATCAAGCCTGAGTCTGGGGTTTGCCATGGTGAGAAGGTGCTGCTTTTGTTGCGAAGGCAAATCGAGTAACTCGGCGCATCGGTTGGCGACCCACGCACAGTCTTGCAACTGATAAGGTTGAATAATGGGGCGTTGATCGGGCGCAATCCCTTGGTCTTCGAGCGTACGAATAATTTTAGTCAGGGCGTCCGCGGTTGGCAGAAGCTCAGGTGGGATACTGACCACCTCATCGGGCGCGATCAGCTCAACCTCAGCACGCCACAAGCCATTGGCTTGTAACTCGCACTGCAGAATCTTAAAGCGTTGTCCACCTTGACAACGCAGCATAAATAGACTGGGCTGTACTGCCTCAAAGTGAATGATAGTCGCCAAAGTGCCGACCTCGGCAAACTCAACCTGTTTGCCGGCGACTTGGACTTCTATCCCTTGGTTCAGGGTCACGATGCCAAAAGGAGTGTTGTCGCGCAAACACTTTTTTGTCATGTCAAGGTAGCGCACTTCAAAGATCTTGAGTGCCATCATTCCGTCGGGAAACAAGGTGGCGCCGAGTGGAAAAATTGGAATACTGAGCGTTTGCATAAAAATCAAGGTTCGTCTGACAAGTTCAATAACATCTATTGTGCCTGAGATTGACGTTACGCGAGCCACCCTCTAACATCACCACGTCTTCCAATGGCTCCCAACACCCGCGGACTGTAAGGTTTTCATGCTGGCTTACACCCTCCGGCGCGTGCTTTTGACGCTGCCGGTCATGCTCTTTGTGGCGCTATTCGTTTTTGGCCTGTTAAGCCTGACGCCTGGCGACCCCGCTGTCTTATTGGCGGGAGAAGACGCGACCCCCGCGGATATTGCCCGAATCCGTATGACCTTGGGTTTAGATCAGCCCTTTTTGATACGTTTTGGCGACTGGCTTTGGAAAGTCTTGCATGGCGACTTAGGAGTGTCGCTTTTTACGGGCTTGCAGGTCAGCCAAATGATCGGGCAAAGACTGGCGCCGACCTTCACGCTGATGATCATGACGCTGATTTTATCGGTATCGCTTGCCGTGCCACTTGGCGCCTTAGCGGCCTGGCGACATAATAAATTGTATGACCGCAGCATCATGATGCTGGCGGTGCTGAGTTTTTCAATCCCCTCCTTCGTGGTCGGCTATTTGCTGGCCTACGGTTTTGGCTTAGAGCTGCGCTGGCTGCCTGTGCAAGGCTATGTCCCTTTTTCGCAAGGCTTTTGGCCCTCGATTCGAACGTTGATACTACCGACCTGTGCGTTGGGCAGCGTATACGTCGCTCTCATCACTCGCATTAGTCGTGCGACCTTGCTCGAAACCTTATCCCAAGACTACATTCGCACCGCGCGTTCGAAAGGGGTGAGTAACAAGGGCATTTTGTTTCGTCATGCCTTAAAAAATGTTGGTGTGCCGATCGTCACGGTGGTGGGCAGCGGAGTGGCACTGCTAATTAGTGGCGCCGTCGTGACCGAAACGGTTTTCTCGATTCCGGGTGTCGGACGCCTGACTGTTGACGCGATTTTAAGACGCGACTATCCGATTATTCAGGGTGTGATCCTGATGTTTAGCCTGCTGTATGTTCTGGTGAACCTGACAGTCGATCTTTTATATCGTGTGTTTGATCCAAGGATTAAATATTGATGCTCGGCTTCGCTCAAACGTTCAGACGACATCCCACCATTGTTGTGGGTGGTTTTTTGTTGTTGTTATTGTTTCTGATGGCGCTTTTGGCGCCCTGGCTCGGCACAATCGATCCAACCGCACTCTCGCCGATTCATCGCACTCGGGTACCGAGTGAAAAATTTTGGTTTGGAACGGATTTGTTGGGGCGCGATGTTTATTCACGCGTGGTGTATGGGGCAAGAGTCTCGTTAACAGTGGGGTTTTCAGTGGCCTTGCTTTCAGCGGTCATCGGCACGGTGATTGGGTTGGCGGCAGGTTTTATCAAATGGATTGATGCCGTGGTGATGCGCATCATGGATGGCTTCATGTCGATTCCGACCATTTTGCTGGCGATTGCACTGATCGCTCTTTCGCGTGCCTCTTTGGAAAACGTGATTTTAGCGGTCACGATTGCTGAAGTCCCGCGGGTCGTGCGCTTAGTGCGAAGCCTGACCCTATCGCTGCGCGAGCAGCCGTACGTGGAAGCGGCTGTTGCCGCGGGGGCGAGTCGTTTGCGCATTGTTTATAAGCATATCTTTCCCAATACAATCGCCGCCTTGACCGTGCAAACGACCTACATCTGTGGCTTGGCGATTTTGGCTGAGGCGAGTTTGTCTTTTATTGGCGCAGGGGTGCCGCCTTCGATTCCCTCTTGGGGAAACATTATGGCCGAGGGGCGCGCCCTGTGGCAGATTAAGCCGCATCTGATCGCGTTTCCGGCTCTGTTTTTATCGATCACGATTTTAGCGATCAACATGTTGGGCGATGGTTTGCGTGATGCGATCGATCCTCGTATGGCCAAAAGGATTTAAGTCATGAGAACTTCAGAACTGACCTCTGAACGTCGGGTGCTTGATATCCGTAATTTGTCTGTATCGTTTGGTCGGGGTGCGACAGCGGTGCATGCGGTGAAGGCCTTGAATCTACACGTTGACCGAGGCGAGACCCTGGCGATTGTGGGCGAATCGGGTTCTGGTAAATCCGTCACGTCGCTGGCAATTATGCGGCTAGTCGAGTTTGGAGGCGGGGACATCCATCAGGGCGAGTTGCTGTTTCATCGCGCCGATGGATCGCAGGTTGACTTGCGCGCAAACTCTGAAGAGCAGATGCGCAGGATGCGTGGTGCCGATTTAGGCATGATTTTTCAAGAACCCATGACCTCGCTCAATCCTGTATTCACCGTCGGTTCGCAGATCGTCGAGGCGATTCAATTGCATCAGGAGTTGAACCATCAGCAAGCCGTTGCCGCGGCAAAAAGAATTCTTGACCAGGTGCGTATTTCGGACTCGGCCGCGATTCTGGGTCGTTATCCCCATGAATTATCTGGAGGCATGCGGCAACGTGTCATGATTGCGATGGCGCTATCCTGCAAGCCCGCCTTATTAATTGCCGACGAACCGACAACAGCGCTTGATGTCACGATTCAGGCGCAGATTTTGCAACTCATCCGTGAATTGCAAAAAGAGATGGATATGGGGGTGATCTTTATCACCCACGACATGGGCGTCGTGGCAGAGGTTGCCAATCGCGTGTTGGTGATGCGTCACGGCGAGGTCGTCGAAGACAATGCGGTGATTCCGTTGTTCGCCAGTCCTCAGCACCCCTATACCCAAACACTTTTGGCTGCAGTGCCAAAATTAGGAGCGATGCGCGGGACAGCGCAACCCGCTCGCTTTAACTTGGTGCTCAACGGTCAGGCACAGTCGGTATCAGCAGCGCAGTCACCTGCTGCTGAACAGTCAACACAGACGGCGCGGGTTGTATTGAGCGTAAAAAATCTGGTGACACGCTTCGATGTGCGTAGCGGTGTGTTTGGCTTTATAAAAAAACGTATTCATGCTGTCGAACAAGTCAGTTTTGAGCTGCACGAAGGCGAAACACTTTCGTTGGTGGGAGAGTCGGGATGCGGCAAAACAACGACGGGCCGCTCGCTTGTGGGCTTGGCAAAAATCACTCGGGGTACGATCGAATTTGATGGTGCGCGCGTCGACACCACGAATACGCACTCTTTACGGGCTTTGCGGCGTAATTTGCAATTCGTGTTTCAAGACCCCTTTGCTTCGCTGAATCCGCGCATGCGAGTAGGCGACTGTATTAAAGAGCCGTTATTGATACAGGGGCTTGCGCAAGGGCTTGAAGCAGAGCGTCTGGTGGCCGAACTCATGGAACGCGTTGGCCTAGAAGCTTCGATGGCAAAGCGCTGGCCGCATGAGTTTTCAGGAGGTCAGCGCCAGCGGATTTGCATTGCTCGTGCCTTGTCCGTCAAGCCACGAGTATTGATTGCAGATGAAGCAGTATCGGCGCTTGACGTGTCGATTCGCGCCCACATCATCAATTTGCTGATTGATCTACAGAAAGATTTAGGGGTGTCTTATTTGTTTATTTCTCACGATATGGCGATCGTTGAGCGCGTCAGTCATCGTGTCGCGGTGATGTATCTTGGTCAGATCGTTGAAATTGGGCCACGCCAGGCGATCTTTGAAAGTCCACAGCACCCTTACACCCGCAAATTGATGTCTGCGGTGCCGGTTGCTGATCCGACGGTTCGACGTACGACCAGTCTTGAGGTCTCTGAGATCCCGAGCCCCGCAAGAAAGCTTGGCGATGAACCGCTGGTGTTGCCACTAGTGCAAGTCGGTGAAGGTCATTTTGTTGCACAACATCACGTAGGAGGGCAGTATTAATGAAACGCCGACATTTTTTGCAAGGATCGAGCGCGGCCATCGCGCTGGCAGGTACCCCTTCCTGGGTAGGCGCGCAAGCGCCAAAAACTATTTTTCGCTGGGTACCACATGCAGATCTCACCTTGCTTGACCCTCTTTTTACAACAGCGTTTATTACCAACATCCACGCGCAATTGGTGTTTGACACGTTGTTCGGCTTAGATGCGCAATATCGGCCCTCGCCGCAGATGGCGGCGGGGCATGCGGTAGAAAATGACGGGTTACTCTGGAAGATCACCCTGCGCGGCGGTTTGAAATTTCATGATGGCTCGTTGGTGCGAGCCGCCGATGTTCGCGCTAGCTTGGTGCGTTGGGGCAAGCGCGATCTGATGGGCGCTTCGCTGATGCAAGCAACCGAAGCGCTTACGGTGCTTGATGACAAAACGATACAGTTCAAGTTGCTTAAACCTTTTCCGCTGCTCTTGCAGGCGCTTGCGCGTCAACAAGGCAGCATGGCAGCAATCATGCCCGAGCGTCTGGCGGTAGGGCCCGAGAGCGTGCCCGTCAAAGAGATGGTGGGTAGCGGTCCGTTAAAATTTATGGCGGATCAATGGGTGTCGGGTTCGCATATCATTTATGATAAATTTCAAGACTATGTGCCACGCACAGATAGCTTTGCTCCGTCGTTTACGGCAGGCCCCAAAATCGTCCATGTCGATCAGGTCAGATGGGTGATCGTGCCGGATCGCGCGACGGCCATCGCTGCCTTGCAAACAAACGAAGTGGATGGCATCGAAACCATCGACAACGATTTTTTACCCGTGCTACGCAAGGATCCGTCGATTACGCTGCTAAAACGTACTCTGCCCTCGATTTCTATCTTGCGTTTTAATCACTTGCATGCGCCTTTTAATAGTCCGCTGATGCGTCAGGCCATTTTGTCAGTGATTGATCAGACAGAGTTTATGACCGCAGTCAACGGAGCCGACTTTCCTGAATACTGGAACGATCGTTGTGGTGTCTTCGTGCCCGGTTCACCCTTAGATAGCGATGCGGGGATGGAAAAACTAAAAGGCAAGCGTGATCTCAGTCGCGCGCGCGCGATGATTAAAGAGGCAGGCTACAAAGGCGAGACGGTGGTGCTCTTAGACCCGGTTGATTTTCCGTCTCACCATGCGTCTGCGCTGGTGACGGCCGATTTATTTAAGCGACTCGGCATTAAGGTTGAGCTACTTGCAATGGATTGGGGTACAGCGGTGCAGCGGCGCAATAGCCAAGAACCGCCTTTGAAAGGTGGTTGGAATGTGGCGTTTACGGCCATCACGGGCCCGAACAACTTAGATCCTGCTGGCCACCTCGCTTTGCGTGGCAATGGGAAGCAGGCTTGGTTTGGCTGGCCAACAAGCGAACGCCTTGAACAGTTGCGTCTGGCTTGGTTTGAGGCTGCAGACTTAGAAGTACAAAAAAAAATCGCGCGTGAGATTCAATTACAAGTCTTTGAAGATGTACCCTACATACCACTGGGGGCAGTCTATGGTGTCACCGCACTACGTAAACAGTGGCGTGACTTTCAACCTGAGATGCCGTTGTTCTATACCTTTCGCAGGGCATAAACCTTTGTTTAAAACGGTCATTATCAAAAAAATCATCCTATGAGACTTCGCTCATGTCTAAACTGAACCCCCGAGTCGCCATAGTTGGCTTTGTGCTTGAATCGAATCGCTTCGCACCTCTGTCGGTGCGAGAAGA
>JABMMM010000302.1 GCA_013205565.1 Alcaligenaceae bacterium
GAAGACTCGACTTGCTCGCGAAAAGCGGGAAGAACCCGGATGGCTGGGATGGTGGCTGTTTTCATAGAAATTATTGTATCGCAAATGAATTACAAAGTCACCTAATGGCAACCGAAAACTATTCGACTGCGGCACGTCATTACGCCGAGGCCGTGGCTTCCAGCGATATCCTGACGTGCGGCCATGTATCAAAAGAGAATCGACAGACTCAGGCGAAATTCTTGTGTGTCGATTGTGGCTACGAAAATCACGCTGACGTCGTTGGCGCGATCAATGTTTTAGAGCGGGGATACCGCTTGTTAGCCCGTGGAGAGTCGGTGCAGTCAGACCACTCAATGAAGCAGGAACCCACCGAAGTGACCCAGGCAGCTTTTGCCTGAGCACCGTAGGAATCCCCGTCCTTTGCGCGCAAGCGGCAGTCATCGACTGAGGGCGGGGGGATGTCAAGAAGCGGTCATTGTTGCCCCGTCAGGGTGCTATTTTAAGACAGCGCCAATTTAGCCGATACTAAGCGGTTGATGCTCAACCCCAGATCGGCAGCCTCGGTAGCAAGGCTACGATGTACGAGCGGTGGCACTCGAACCATGAAGCGGCCACTGTAGTTCTTTTCAGCAAGTGCTTCTGGGATGGGTTCACCACAGGCAGTCATTTCAGCAACCACTTCGCCCACGACTCGGCGAATACCGGAAAGCGCTTTTTCAGGGCTGGCTGCGAGCCAAGAGAGCGAGGGAAACTCTGTGCACAAACCCACGTGCTCGTTGTCCTCGGCAGACCAAGTGACTCGATAGGTGTAGTGATTGATGTTCATGGCTTAACTCCTAAACGCTCAACGGCAAGAAGGACTTGTCGAACTTGCTATGCAGAGATTCGATCTGCCACGAGCCCCGCACAGTGTGGGGCTGTGCGTTGCTACCTCTTGACCTGCGACCTTGTTGACGCCGATCGAAATTAACCAACGAATCAAGATATCTCTTGGATCACTTAGTCCCTTAGAATACAGACAAAGTCTCGGACTTATGGCGCAAACCAGTCCAAGTTTTTAGCCGCACCCCCATCCGTGCCCTGATTTATACAAAAGTGACCCACTATGAATGAAGTAACCTATGAATACGACTTTTTTGTTATCGGCGGTGGCTCTGGCGGCGTGCGCGCAGCGCGTATTGCGAGTCAATTAGGCGCAAAAGTCGCAATCGCAGAAGAGTTTCGCTATGGTGGCACCTGTGTAATCAGAGGCTGTGTGCCCAAAAAACTCATGGTTTATGCCTCTCATTTTGCCGAATCGTTTGAGGAGGCAAAAGGCTTTGGCTGGACAGTTGGGGCACCAAGCTTTTCGTGGCAAACTCTCATTCAAGGCAAAGATCAAGAGATCAGCCGGCTCAGCGCTATCTACGAAAAGAATCTTTTGGCGGCAGACGTCACGGTATTCAATGGGCACGTGTCGATCATTGATGCCCATACTGTCGAGCTTAGGGCTGATACCGTCTCACGATTAACCACAAAATATATTCTGATCGCGACCGGTGGACGACCAGTCTTGCCGCAAATCGAAGGCGTCGAGTATGCGATTTCATCGAATGAAGTGTTTCACCTGACGCAACAGCCCAGACACATTGTCATCGTCGGCGCTGGTTATATTGCCCTAGAATTTGCCGGCATTTTTCATGGTTTGGGTAGCAAAGTGAGTGTGATCCACCGAGGCGAGGAAATTCTCGGTGCGGGCTTCGACATGAGTGTCAGAAAACATATCAAACAAGAGTTGCTTAACAAGGGTATTCAATTTCACTTTTCTTGCGAGCTGGCCTGCATTGAAAAAAATGCTGCGGGCTCGTACACCGTTCTTCTTAAAGATAAAAAATGGCAATTATCTGACGTCGATCAAGTGATGATCGCTACTGGTCGCTCACCTAATATTAAAAATCTGTTCGACGAGCAACTTGGTTTGCAGCTCGATAACAAAGGCTCTGTGCAAGTTGATCAATACGGCAAGACTTCTGTGGACTCGATTTACGCTGTGGGCGATGTGTCGAGCCGAATCGCGCTCACACCTGTTGCGATCAGAGAGGGCAATGCCGTCGCACAAACTCTCTTTGGCAAAAAAGCAGTTTCTGTGGATCTGTCTGAAGTTGCGAGCGCTGTTTTCACACAACCCCCGATCGGCACTGTGGGGTTGACCGAAGAGGAGGCGCTAAAAAAATATCACATAATCGATGTCTACGAGGCTCACTTCAAACCTTTAAAAAATGCCTTGTCTGGCAAAAACGAAAAGGTATTTATGAAACTTGTCGTAGACGCTACTTCGCAAAAGGTGCTCGGTGTGCACATGATCGGCGACGATGCACCAGAAATCATTCAAATGACCGCCATTGCTTTAAAAATGGGCGCCACAAAACAAGAATTCGACGCCACCGTTGCCGTGCATCCGACTGTAGCCGAGGAATTCGTGACTATGAAAACTGCAGTGCGCAAGAGTGTTTAATATTTGCGGGATCTTCGTGCAAAGCAAGACGCGCGACATAGCGCTTGACCCTTTGGGTGGCTCCGGCACCACGCTCATTGCCTGCGAAAAATCAGGTAAACGCGCTCGGCTGATTGAACTCGACCCGAAGTATGTCGATGTTATTGTCAAGCGCTGGCAATTGTTCTCTGGTAACGAAGCTAATCGCGCCAGCGATGGCATAGGTTTTAACGCGCTGGTCGATGCGTCCGTTTCAAAGACCGAACCCGCACCCATGCTTTGAGCACAGCCTCAGTCCTCGATACGCTTCAAATCACGGTAGGAATTCTCGTGAGAGCTAAGGGTAAGAAGTTTTAGGCTTTCCGTATCCAAAATCCGATAAGCCAACAGATACATCTGATTCGATAACCGAAACTTGTAAACACGAATGCCAGCCAAGTCACCAACCTTCGCCTCACCTGCAACTGAATCTGCGCTGAAGGCACGCAACGCCGCATCAAGCTCCAGCTTTTGCGGTGGATGCAGTTTCTTGGTTGCCCTCACAAACGAGGGAGTAACAAGTAGACGCATCAGTTGAACACGTATTCGCCAACGACCGCTTCCTGATCAGCGATCAAGATGTCACGGATCATGAAGAATGGCAGATCCGGGTTTTCTTCGGCAATCTTGCCAATCTGGGACCAGTATTCGATTTGCTTAGGCACGGAGCGATGTTGCACCTGTGCGTGGCTCTTAGCCTGATCAACCAGGTTTTCAGATAGTTTGACGCTGACGGACATGACATTCTCCGGAAGAGGAGTCACATTGTAGCGCAAAAGGTTCCAAAAAGGAACCTATGCGTAAAGTGAGGTAGCCGTATCTGGTATCCTCGTAAGTTGGATACAACTTTTACATGCGACTTCGTGTCGCACGCTCAAGATTGAATTGGCGCCAACACCTCAGGCAGTTTGTGATGAGGTCAGTGCTGGCCCGCCAGTAAAAAGACTTGAAACCTTACATCCCTAGTCAGTGGTTGTTGACCCAGTTTTCTACAACTAGGCCGGCGTAGTTCACAAAATCTGCTTCGTTGTTGGTGACTAGCGTCACGTCAAGAGCAACGGCATGTGAGGCGATGAGCTTATCGAGCGCATCACGGTTGCGATCTTTGTACGCGGCACGAATCGGTCCGTAGGCTTTGGCCGCCTGAGCTTCAAAGGGCGCCACCAGAATGTCTTCGAGCAAACTGTCGAGCGCCGAGCGGTTCGCAACTTGCGATGTCGCACTGGTGCAAGCAATGCCGAACTCAAGCTCTGCCAGGGTCACTGCGGAAATGACAACGTCGCCTACAAAGCAGGCGGCAAAGCGCTCCCTGATCTCGGGTGGCTGATGCTTCATAAGGTAGATGCAGATATTGGTGTCGAGCATGTACTTTGGACTCATAAAGCCTCGCGCTCGCCTTCGATGTTCTCGCCGCGCCCGTGAGCAATGAAGTCAGGCGAAAACTTCGCAAGTTTTCCCAACACATCGCCCATGCGCCGTTGGGCCGGACGGATACGCAACTCGTCGCCTTGCCGTTCGATTACAAGCTCTACGTCCCAAGAGCTGTAGGCAAGTTCTGCAGGAATGCGAACGGCTTGTGAATTGCCGTTCTTGAATAGTTTGGTGTTAGCCATAGCAAACCTCATTAGATGTACATGTACATCTTAATGTTAAACAAAGTCAATGTAAACACGTGGATGTACGTGAGGCAAAATAGTCGCTATTCTCTGCAGCTATGGAGGTTGTAAGCCTCTTCTGTCCGCCAGTATGTCAAGCAAACACCGCAAGATACGCCGTTTCGATTATCTTGATGTATCATTCTATTTCAAGATCCATCAAGATGGGATGCTTTCATGGCTACAGTTGCACGCGAAAAGTTTTCTTCTCAGGCCTCGCCCGAGGTGTTGGTTGCGTTGCGTCAAATCGCTGAGGGGCAAGGTCGACAATTTCAGGCTGTGTTGGATGAGGCACTGCGTGATTACATCGACCGCCAGCAAAAGACCCGACCTCGCCGCCACGTGATGGCGTCGTTTGCGTCTAGTCTGGATGAGTTTGATCATTTGTACCGCGAACTCGCAAAATAAGCTGTGGTACGCGATTATCTAACCGTGGCCGATGTGCTCGGCATGCACACAGTCTTAATGCAAAGGTACGGCGGCGCGGGTGGTGTTCGTGACCCAGGTGCCCTCGAAGCAGCCCTGTTTCGACCACAAACTGGTTACTACTCCGACATCATCGCTGAGGCTGCAGCATTGCTAGAAAGCCTAGCCATTAATCATCCGTTTTTAGATGGCAACAAGCGCATCGCTTTTGCCGCTGCCGATGTGTTTCTGCGTATCAATGGCTGGTGCCTAGAGAGGCAATCGATGGTCATCCACAAAGAGATGCTGCAGATGTTGGAATCTGGCACGTTTGATATCGCCAATCTTGAGCCATGGCTTCGAGGGTTTGCCGTCGCTCAAGAGTAAGGGCGGTTAGTATCCCTCCAAGGGGGCTGCCCTTAGAGGACTGTTGCATGTTTGGCGTGAATTGTCTCAAAGACGGAGCCGGTGGTACTTGCTAATGTCGCGTATCTCAACTTAACTAGTCTCATAGGCCGAATCATAAGCGAGTGACCTGTTCAGTTTTGGAATTAAGCGTTAGCCGCCATCGGCAAAACCAGGGTAAAGAGTCATTCCACCATCAACAAAAAGTGTGGTTCCTGTCACGTAGTCGGCGTAATCCGACACAATCCAAGCTGCAGCCCGACCAATATCTTCGGGTTCACCAATGCGTTGATATGGAACCAAGTGCATTAAGTCAGAGTAGGCCTGAGGAGTGTTCCAGGCTTGGGTATTGATTGGCGTGCGAACCGCACCCGGGGCGATACTATTTACCCGAATGCGAAGCGGTGCAACTTCTTGCGCAATAGACTTCATCATTAACATGACCCCGCCTTTTGACGCCGCGTAGTTGACGTGTCCGCCCCAAGGAATGACTTCGTGCACAGAGCTGATGCAGAGTATTTTTCCGGCTGCGCATGATACGCTTGGAACAATACCGCGCCGCTTAAACTCTCGTACCGCTTCGCGTGAACATAAAAACTGGCCTGTCAGATTGACCCCAATGACTTTATTCCATTGCGCTAAGGTCAGCTCGTGAAAGGGTGCATCTTGCTGTATGCCGGCATTATTGACCAAGATGTCTATGGTGCCGAAAAGGCGAAACATTTCGCCGAACATCGCCTGAATTTGCTCTTCATTTGAAACGTCAGCATAAACAGCATGGGCTTGACTGCCCAGCGCTTTAATTGCTTCAACCACTTCCAGAGCCGCTTCTTTTTCACTCACGTAATTAACGATAACGTCAGCTCCGGCGGCACCCAGTGCTAAAGCAACAGCTTTGCCGATGCCTGAATTTGCCCCTGTCACTAATGCCTTTTGTCCTTCTAGCCAGCGTGGTAACACCAAGGACTCCGCTGGCGATCTAGTGACTTGCAGTTTGCTATTGATTGAATTATTTTCCACGTATGACCTCTTGTCCAATTAGCGTAACTAATCTGTTGTTTTGTTGATAACGGAATCGATTAGGTTTTTTTAGGTCTATGGAGACGACCACGTCCATAGGTAGTTTTATCGAACCATTTTTGAGCCAATCCTAGCTCGAATTTAAGCCGTTCGCTCTAGCAGTAGATGAGACTATCCGCCCAGATTTCCCTAACCGCTCGGTAACTAGAAAATTCTTGCTTAAATTAGAATCAAATCCATAAGTCGGACGAATTTGCTGTCCAAAGCGACTTCTTTTATAAAAAAGCGTGTTTTTCATCAAAGAATTTTCATCAAAAATGGTTTTTTGACCATTCTAGAGAAGTTTCTCTACATAAATAGTACTGGATCCAAACAATTTGTGGGTGGCGCATAACAATATAAAAACACACCGCAGATTGAGTTATCCAGCCAAATTTTAGCTTGATCGTACTAAAATTTGACCATGCCAATGAAAAATGCACTTTTTACCGGACTGCGCGGAAAGCCTCGGCCTTTAGGCCGGGGATGAATAGCGCGGACAGCAGCGCTGTCCTAGCTGTTTGCACTTTGAACCAATAGAAAAGCTGTATTTAATTA
>JABMMM010000303.1 GCA_013205565.1 Alcaligenaceae bacterium
AACCACCGGCCACCCGTCGGCAATGGTTAACCGGAATTGCAGACGGAACCTGCGCGATTTCAACGCTATGCACCACACAGCCCGACTTAGGTCTAAGCGCGCTAAGCGCCACAATAGTTCCTGGCAACGAGCGCTTTGCGCTACAAGGTCATTTGCTAGGCGCCACGCTCTGCACGCACGCGACCCACTATCTTATTCTTGCCAAACAGACACCCTCAACGCAAGCCTCGATTTTTTTAATCAACACTGCAGAACTACCAGCTCCGACCAAGTACTATCGTTCAATTGACGGAGTTCAGACGGTTGATCTGACTTTTGAAAAATTGTCTATCTCTGCCAGTCAGTGCCTCGCCCAAGGCGCCACGGCGAGCGCTGCAATCGCGGCGGCGCAAAACATGGCGCTTCTGGCCACTGCAATCGACACGGTGTCAGGCTTAGGGTCGTTGCTTGAACATACGATTCAATACCTTAAAACGCGCACCCAGTTTGACGTCAGACTTTCGAGTTTTCAGGCTTTGCGTCATCGTACCGTTGAGATGTATGTTCGTTACGAGTCAGCGCGTGGCATGCTGCAAGAGTGTCTGCGCCATGCTCTAACTGACCCTGAGCATACTCGACGCCTTCGTTTACTGAAACTTTGCCTGGGCGACGCAGCGCGCTTTTGCGCCCAAGCTGCGATTCAATTGCATGGCGGCATGGGGATGAGTGAAGAAACGCTTGCCGCGCGCTTGGCTCAACGCTTAATTACCAATGAATATCGCTACGGCGACCGGCTCTTTCACACCAAGGCGTTAAAAAACCTACACACCTCATGACAACGACCGCCAACAACCACCCACTACACGGACTGTTTGAACCCCAAACGGTCGCAATCTTAGGCGCTTCGTCTGAGCCCAATAAATTAGGTGGCAGACCGATTCGCTTTTTGCGCGATGGCGGCTTTCAGGGCAAGGTGTATCCCGTTAATAGCCGTAATCCCGAGATTCAAGGCTATCCAGCCTTTGCCTCAATTAAAGACATCCCGGGGCCCGTTGACCAGGCCATCATTATTTTGCCCGCGGCGGCTTGCCAAGCGGCTCTAGAAGAATGTGGCGAAAAAGGTGTGAAAGTTGTTCAGGTATTTAGCTCAGGTTTTGCTGAGGTTGGGCCTGAAGGGGTACTCGCGCAAAAACAATTAGTCGCCACAGCCAAACGTTATGGCATGAAGCTGCTTGGCCCAAATTGCTTAGGCGTCGTCAGTGTGGTCAATCGCTTCTTTGCGACCTTTTCAACCGCACTTGAAGCGCTTACCCCCTCGCCTGGAACGATATCGATCGCCACTCAAAGTGGCGCCTTTGGTTCGTGCGCCTACTCGATTGCGATTCAACGCAACATGGGACTGAGCCGTATCGTTGCAACGGGTAATGAAGCCCACATTGATGTGGCTGAGTGTATCGATTATTTTGCGCAAGACCCAGGCACCAAGGTGATCTGTGCGGCAATTGAAGGCTGTCAGGATGGTAATCGGCTGCGCGCCGCGTTATTAAAAGCGGCGCAAAACAATAAGCCTGTCGTTATCATGAAAGTGGGAACGTCTGCAGTGGGCATCGCTGCCGCGGCCACACACACGGGTTCACTCGCGGGTAACGATGCGATCTATGACGCGATTTTTGCAGAGTGCGGCGCTTGGCGGGCACAGACTATCGAAGAGATGCTTGATGTCGCCTATTTTTGTTCGAAATTACCAGTGCCAAAAAACGATCAAGCAGGTATCGTGACGGTCTCGGGCGGTATCGGAATTTTAATGGCCGATGCGGCCGAAACCCATTCCATTGCGTTACCCGAACTACCGCCTGCCGCCGTACAAAAAATGGTTGAGTTATTGCCTTTTGCACCGATTGGCAATCCGCTAGACACCACTGCGCAGGTCACCGCCGTCAAAGATGGTACGACACGTACGATGGAGATCATCTTAACTGAGACTCAGTGGTCAACCCTATTTCTATACATGGCTCAAAGTGCTTGCGCACCCAAACGCTTTGAATCCATGCGGCTGTCCCTGATTGCGCTTAAACAAAGGCATCCAGAGCGCAGCCTGATCTTGATTGGCCCGTCAGACGATGCAGTGCGTCTGTCTCTTGAAAACGATGGTTTTATTGTGATGACAGATCCGAGCCGAGCCGTCGTTGCGGCCCATGCCTGCATGACCCTAGCGCAGCGCCGCGCGCACTTAGTTCCCGTTCCTCCACGCCGCGAAGCAGCACCGAAACTTCAACATATCCAAACTGAGGCGCAAGCCAAACAACTGTTAGCCCAGCATGGCATCCCTAGCTTGCAAGAGCGGATATGTGCCACCCGCCCTGAAGCGATTACCGCTGCAAGCGCCCTTGGGATGCCGGTGGTTGTCAAAATACTGTCGCCCGACATTCAACATAAAACCGAGATTGGCGGAGTTGTATTAAATCTGTCATCTGAACAAGCGGTTGCCGAAGCGTTTGACCTGGTCACTGAGCGTGCCCTGACTGCCCGGCCTGACGCACGCATAGAGGGCGTGTTGGTTTCACAGATGGCAGGCCCAGGGCTTGAAACCATCTTGGGCGTGCATCAAGATCCTGTCTTTGGCCCGATGATAATGTTTGGCTTAGGGGGCATCTCGGTCGAACTGTTCAAAGATGTTGCCTTTGCCTCAGCGCCACTTTCGCAAGACTCGGCGCTGGCGTTAATTAAACGGGTACGTGCTTCAAAACTTTTAACTGGCTGGCGGGGGCAAGCGCCCTATGATCAGCAGGCCTTAATCAATGCGCTTGTCGCGCTATCAAACTTTGCGCTGACTTATTCAGACCAACTTGAAGGCGTCGACATCAATCCATTTTTAGTACGACACAAAGGCGCTGTTTGCCTGGATGCTTTGATTACAATACGCGCTTGAGTCATCCATCAAAAAGCGCGGGCAATGATCCCTTACCCTGAAACACTCTGGCAAATCATCCTGATGGCGGCACTCTTGATTGCAGCGGTCATCAACGCCGTGCATCAGGCAGAAGTGATCGCACACAAAACGGGCGAACCGCTTGGTACGCTTGTGCTAGCGATTTCGGTGACCATTATTGAAGTCGCGCTGATTGTTTCAATTATGTTGTCGGCAGGTGCCAATGGCGCCTTGATCGCACGGGACTCTGTTTTTGCTGCGGTCATGATCGTGATGAATGGTGTGATTGGGGTTTCAATATTTTTAGGTGGCCTGCGACACCGTATTCTTTCGTTTCGCGTTGAGGGTACAAACTCAAGCCTTGCGGTTTTAATTGCGCTGGCAGTGCTCACCTTAGTCATGCCTAATTTCACCACGACGACCACAGGCCCAACGTTCTCACATAGCCAATTGATGCTTGCGGGTGTTTTGTCTTTGGTTCTTTATGGCACGTTTGTTTTTATTCAAACCGTACGTCATCGTGACTATTTTTTACCGCAACACGAAGCTGCAATCTCAGACCCCGAGAGTCATGCGCCTGCACCGTCAAATACCAAAACAGTCATCAGCGTGATCTTGCTGCTCGTTTCGTTGGTCGCTGTTGTTTTACTTGCAAAGGCACTGAGCCCCTCAATCGAAGCAGCAATCGATAGCGTCGGTGCGCCACGCTCGGTGGTCGGTATTGCGATCGCACTGTTAGTATTGCTGCCCGAAGGGGTTGCCGCCACGCGCGCCGCAATGGCAAATCGCCTTCAGACAAGCCTGAACCTCTCGCTTGGCTCCGCCTTGGCCAGCATCGGACTCACCATTCCGGCAGTCGCTTTTATCTCAGTTTTTTTTGATTTACCGTTAAGCCTAGGGGTCGATAATATCGGCATGACGTTTTTAGCGCTAACCTTTTTTCTCAGCCTGCTGACTATCGCAATTGGGCGCGCCACCGTGTTACACGGCGTCGTACATTTGGTTGTTTTTGCAGCCTATCTGTTTTTAAGCTTGGTACCCTAAGCAGGCGTAGTGTTAGGGACCCATCCCTAAAATAGCCGAGCGGCCGATTTATGCCTATGGATCATATTTTCCGAGAAATGACTCAGCTTATGTTTTTAAAAGCATAAATTACTGAGCAAGATATACGCCTAAAATAGAGCAATGAACACACACGCTAGCACCGCAGACTCTGAATCTGAAGATCCCCCCC
>JABMMM010000304.1 GCA_013205565.1 Alcaligenaceae bacterium
CGCCCGCTACCGACATCCAGAAACACAAGAGGCCTGCGAAGTTGAAGAGCTGATCGAATGGGTAAGATTTCAACGCAGCATGCGTGCACGGTTTGCCTCAACGCTCTATGCGATCAATTTTTCGTGGAACAAAAAGCCAAGCGTCGAAAGGTTTTTATCAGGCAGTAACGTGCAATTTGTCAAACACGAAAACCAAATCCCCAAGGGGTCTGCGATTGTGGTTTGGGGTAGCCACGAAGTCACCCGACCAGACTTAACCGTTGTGCGCCTTGAAGATGGCTTTGTGCGCTCGGTGGGCTTAGGGGCTGATCTGATCCGACCCACCTCGTGGGTCGCAGACAAGACCGGCATTTATTACGATGCGGCAGGCCCCTCTGACTTAGAAAATACCCTACAAACATTTAAGCCAGACCGCCCTTTACTCGAACGTGCAACACAGTTACACACAAAAATTATCGAATCGGGTATATCAAAATACAATTTAGGCGGCAAGCAGTGGGCACGCCCTACAAATGGTAAGCGCGTAATTTTGGTGCCAGGCCAAGTTGAAACCGATGCCTCGATTGTGTATGGCGCGCCGATCATTTGTACCAATATCGATTTGGTACGCGCCGTGCTTGAGGCCAACCCCAAAGCCTATATCGTCTATAAGCCCCACCCCGATGTCGTGGCAGGTTTGCGCCACAAAGGTGAACTCGACCACACCTTAACCGGCTTATGCGACGAAGTGTTAACAGACGTATCGATTCACCATCTACTGAATGAGGTCGACGAAGTACACGTCATGACGTCACTGACGGGCTTTGAAGCACTATTAAGAGGCCGCACTGTTGTGACCTACGGTCAACCGTTTTATTCTGGTTGGGGGCTCACCGTAGACAAACTTGTGTGCGAAAGAAGAACCCGCAAGTTGAGCGTGACCGAGCTTGTGGCGGGTGCGTTGATTTTGTATCCCAGCTACCGAGACAAAAGCTTAGATAACTTTGCCTCGCCTGAGTATGCGTTAGAGCGAATGCTTGAGTTGCAAACGACAGAGGTCGCGTTTAAAGCTGCGCGGGCTTGGGTTAGACGGTGGGTGGCTAGATTGACTACGAGGCGGCGCTGATATTAGAGTAGTTTTTGTCACAGTACTTTGCTCTCGCCTACTCAATGGACATCCCTGTCTGAACCTGCACATCAAGCTGTGTCAGGCAATGATTTTTAAGATCAAGTCGGCTAAAGGTTTTTCATCACCTAAGAACGACGCCTGCATAACTGTATAAATCTCAGCCTGATTCAGCGCCGAATAGTCTAAAGAATGACCTGAGTGTATGGCTAGTTGTGAAATAAACACTCTCTGCACTCGCCCATTGCCTTCGCGAAATGGATGTATGGCATTTATTTCTGACAAGTAGTGCGCTAACCGTGCCGAAACACTGGGCAAGCTTAACCCCACTAAATACTGCTCGTTTTTCAGTGCATTGAAAATACTTTGCGAATACGAGGCAATTTGCAGAACGTTACAAAATCGACTGTTACCTCTGCTGATATCTACGGTGCGAATGTTTCCTGCCCATTCGTAAACATCGCCGAATAGGTATTCATGAATCTTGCACAAGTGGTTCAAGTCGAAGTTGCCAACGATTGGGGCTTGAGACAATTCAATGATTCGAACAGTGGTGTAATCAGCCTCGTACTGATCGAGTAAATCTTGATCAGTAATTTCTGCTTTGTTCTTCAGTACCGCTGTGCCTGGAATGCAGTAGGTGTCATCCGCGTCGTAGCGTGACATATTTTGACTGGATATCATTGAGCAAATCAGCAGTAGTTTTTTGACCGTTCACGTAAGCCTCGAGTCCCGTTTTAAGGCTCTCACTTGGACTTAGGTTTTCGACGCGTAGCGTGCCCAACGTGTTGTTCACGATCTTTTGTCGTTCGGCGGGTGTGAGTGCAAGAATTGGCATGGGCGCGTTCGATTTGATGAGAACTATATTTTACAAGCCCTGCGCGGCAATGTCACGGCTAAACATGGTGCGATTGACTACTGCGTGGACTTAAACATCGCAAAAAAATGTTTATAATCAAAGCCTTACCCATGCTAAAATCTCTTCTAGCAACTGTCTAAGATGCAACTATATGACCGAAATCAAAACACGCCCCTTCGATGCCGCTAATTACCTAGAAACTGAAAGCGACATTACCGAGTATCTTAGACTTGCGCGCGAAGCCAACGATCAACAATTATTGGAGGCAGCGCTAAGTGATGTTACACGTGCTCAAGAAAAAGCACATCGCAAAACCCCTACAACGCAATAATCCGGTGCCCGTAAAACACCACCGGCCGGGTCGCTAGCGAGCACTTTGAAAACGCTTCAACGTAATACGCCTGATAGCTGATCTTGCACAGATACAACTTGTTATGCCCCAAGGCAAACGGCACTAGCGTGGGATAACCGTGCAGAAACCTACCAACGCCTTCCATCACCCCAGGCCAATGGTGATGCAAGACGTCATCCAAAATCACCACGCCTTGGTTATTAACCAACCTACAAGCCAGATTCAAATCCGATACCGTGTGTTCAGGCGTATGCCCGCCGTCAATCGAAATAAACCGCATCGACCCAACACCCACCACCTCTTCAAGCTTCAGGCTAGGGTCGGTTGAATCGCCCACGATGCTGACGGTGTTGGCACCCTTGTGTACGTCGTATTTTTCAAGATTACTTTTAAAGATCGCGAGCGAACCGACACCTGACTGGTCAATGTTCATCTCTTGATTATCAAAGATATCAACCGCATACGACGTTGCGCCGGCGTCAATCACTTGATTGAGCAACATATACGATTGCCCATGGTGGATGCCGATTTCAAGGCAGCCGCCGATTTTGTTGATCTCTAAGCTGTCTAGCAGATCAAGCGTGGTAAACACCTGTTCACCGCACCACCCTTCTACTTCTTTAAAACCTAAGGCCAAGTATTGAACCAGGTTTTTGTTGTTTAGCATCTTAGGCTTCTAAAAAAGTGATGTGGGTTGTACTAAGCGACTAAGGCTTTCACAAGCCAAAATCGCGGGCTAAAGACGCTTACGCTTCAGCAAACGTAATATGAGCAGGCATTGGCAACCCTGCCACACCTGTGCGCAACACATATTGATCACCCGCCAACAAAAATCCGCAATTCGACCAAATCGAACGCGATAAGTGGTTGGCCTCAGTCTCTGTACTTAACGCTGTAATCGGGGCATTTTCAGTTTGCCGCAGCAAGGCTACTAACTTAGCCACCGCAGCCAACTCAACATCCAGCCCTACTACCCGACAGCTCATGACAAACTGATCGATTTGGCCGTGCTTCACACACAGCACCCCAACCAGCCCATACGAAGTAAAGCGATCAACCACCGACATGGCATAAAACACGCCCTGCTCGGCAAAGTATTGCTCGGCCTCGGCCGGTAACCAGCGCTTGCCAGTGGTATTAAATTGATTGGTTTTATTCAACAATTCAAACGCACGTAGATAAACACTTGGATCTGAGCTTGAGTTGATTGGCGTTAGCGATACCGACACATTCAGCGACGCTAAAAACTCTGGGCGAGATAATTTTTTACGCTCGGTTTCACGCTGTACCTGCGCTTTAATCATTTCACTACGCTCGGCTGATTCAGCCGTTACATTAGCAACTTGCGTCTCAGGTGACCACAACAACACACGTCGCCACAGATACGGGTTGGCACCCAAACTGCGCATCGCCGGAAACGCCTGTTTTACGGCCTCGCGCTCGACTGGGTTGTCGTCGATGTACAGCACACTGCTAGGCAAGAGATTGACTTCAGCCAATAATTCAGCAATGTTGTCGGGCTTTGGATTCCAGTTGATACGCTTGACCGCAAAGTTGCTCAGCGGAAACACATGCTGATACGGCCAAAGTTCAACAATGCGCTCTTCAGTGTTTTTAGAG
>JABMMM010000305.1 GCA_013205565.1 Alcaligenaceae bacterium
AATGCCATGCTCTTTCATGGTGCGCACCAGGCCGTTGAGGATGGGTTTGCGACTTTTGCTCGCTAAGAGAAGAGCCTGCTTTTGCAGCTTTTCAATTTTTTTATTAATTTGAGCTTGTTGGGTCGTATAGTTTTGACTAGCCATGGAGTGGTCACCTTGCGTGGATTATTTTTAGATTGTTTAACGATTTAAGATAATGTGTTCAAATCATTGCCTCAGATTGCGGGCATCGACCAAAAAACGATAATAAACACTTATAAAAATTAATCATAAAAGATATTATTTTGGCAACATATTTTATATTAGCTTAATCTAAACATTATAAAGCGTATTTCTATTTTTTTTAATTGTGGATAATACGTATAAACGTGCTTTATTGACAGTCAGCCCTTCGACATACCGGAAACAATATGAAAGATCCCTTAAAAGTCGCTGCAGTCCAAATGGTATCAGCCGCCTCGTTAAACCAAAATCTTGACGCAGCGGCGAGATTAATCACGCAGGCGGCACAAGAGGGCGCACAACTTGTCGGTTTGCCTGAATATTTTTGTTTATTTGGACGTAAAGAGACCGACAAACTTGATATTGCCGAGCAACCGGGCGTGGGTCCGATTCAAACGTTTTTGTCAGAGATCGCCCGCAGCGAGGGTATTTGGTTGTCTTGCGGCAGCATGCCCTTGCTATCCTCAGATCCTGCTCGCGTTTTAAATACCCAATTGATTTTTGATCCCAACGGCAAACAAATCGCCCGTTACGACAAAATCCATTTGTTTGGATTTACGCGTGGCACCGAAAGTTATGACGAATCACGTGGTATTTTGGCGGGCGACACGATTTGCCGCGCAGATACTCAGGTGATTAACTTAGGGTTATCGATTTGCTACGACTTGCGTTTTCCTGAGTTATACCGTGCGCTAGGTGAAGTGGATCTGATTTTGGTGCCCTCGGCGTTTACTTATACAACGGGTCGTGCGCACTGGGAGCTCCTCTTGCGCGCCAGAGCCATTGAAAACCAGTGCTATGTGTTGGCACCCGCGCAAGGCGGTACGCACGAGAATGGTCGTCGCACTTGGGGACACTCGATCCTGATCGACCCTTGGGGTGAGGTTTTATCGGTTTTACCCGAGCATGAGGGAGTAGTAAGCGGTACGATAGACCCTGCGCGTTTAGCTGAAGTGCGGCAGTCGTTGCCCGCACTCGCACACCGTAAACTCTTTACAAGTTGATCCATGAAACTGACCGACCCCGCTATTGTTTCGCTTGCGACCGCAAAAAGTTTGTTGCTCGACCCTTGGGGCTTGTCTGAAAACGACATGGCGCGCGCATTAGGCGAGATCTTTACCCATAAAGTCGATTACGCCGATTTGTATTTTCAATACACCCGCAGCGAAGGCTGGAGTCTCGAAGAAGGCATCGTAAAAACCGGTAGCTTCTCGATTTCGCAAGGCGTAGGTGTACGTGCCGTCGCCGGCGAAAAAACTGCGTTTGCTTACTCTGACACCTTGTCGCCCGACGCGCTCTTGTCGTCGGCGCGCGCCGTGCGCAGCATCGCGCGCCAAGGTGCTGGCAAAACAAAAGTGCGTAGCGGCGATGATCCACGGCATGGTCAAAGTTTGTATACCGCGGTTGATCCGTTAACCACTATGACTGCCCCCGAAAAAGTTGGTTTGCTCGAGCGCATTGAAAAAATGGCACGTGCGCGCGACCCGCATGTGGCACAAGTGATGGCCAGCTTAGGTATGGAGTACGACGTCATGATGGTCGCAGGCAGCGATGGCCGCCTGGCTGCGGATGTGCGTCCGTTAGTACGTTTGTCGTTGACCGTTGTCGTTGAACGTAAAGGGCGGCGCGAAACCGGCCACGCCGGTGGTGGTGGCCGCACAGGCTTAGGGTATTTCTCTGACGAAATCCTGACGCAATACGTTGAGCAAGCGGTGCACGAGGCGCTCATTAATCTTGATGCGCAGGCCGCTCCCGCCGGAGAAATGACGGTCGTGCTTGCTGCGGGCTGGCCCGGGATTTTGTTGCACGAGGCCGTCGGGCACGGTCTCGAAGGCGACTTTAATCGCAAAGGCTCGAGTGTTTTTACCGATCGTATTGGTCAGCGCGTCGCCTCAAAAGGCGTGACGGTGGTTGATGACGGCACGCTTGAAGGCCGCCGTGGCTCGCTCAATGTCGACGACGAGGGCAACCCCACACAACGTAATGTTTTGATTGAAGATGGTATTTTACGCGGCTACATGCAAGACACCCTCAATTCACGGTTAATGAAAACCGCGGCGACTGGCAACGGAAGGCGCGAGTCGTTCGCACATCTTCCCATGCCTCGCATGACCAACACTTTTATGCTCTCGGGCAAAACGCCACCCGAAGAAATCATTGCGTCGGTTAAAAAAGGGATTTACGCCGCAAACTTTGGCGGTGGGCAAGTTGACATCACAAGTGGCAAGTTTGTCTTCTCAACGTCTGAAGCCTACATGATTGAAAACGGTCGCATCACTTATCCCGTCAAAGGCGCGACCCTGATTGGCAGTGGTCCCGAAGCCATGAACCGCGTCAGTATGATTGGTAACAACATGAAGCTGGATAGCGGCGTGGGCACCTGCGGCAAAGAAGGCCAAAGTGTGCCGGTCGGAGTAGGAATGCCAACGATCAAGATGGAAGGCCTGACTGTCGGCGGAACGGCGTAACAACTTTTTTTATTTTTTGCACCAGGAGTATTTTTTGTCACACAATACCGACGATTTGCGCATTCGCGAAATGAAAGAACTTGCGCCACCTTCGCACACCATGCGCGAGCACCCGTGCACGCCTGAAGTGTCTTCGGTCGTTTACGAATCGCGCCAGGCGATTCACCGAATTTTGCACGGTATGGATGATCGCTTGGTGGTGGTCATTGGCCCGTGTTCGATTCACGATACTGCGGCCGCCGTAGACTATGCCAAACGGCTACAGGTCGAGCGCCTGCGCTTTAAAGGCGAGCTCGAAGTTGTGATGCGCGTCTATTTTGAAAAACCCCGCACCACGGTGGGCTGGAAAGGCCTGATCAATGACCCCGATATGGATGGCAGTTTTAATATCAACAAGGGTCTAAAAACCGCTCGTGGCTTGCTGCTTGAAATCAATCAGCTGGGCTTGCCCGCGGGTTGCGAGTTTCTTGACATGATTACCCCACAGTACATCGCTGACTTAGTGTCTTGGGGTGCGATTGGCGCGCGCACCACTGAAAGTCAGGTGCATCGCGAGTTAGCCTCGGGGCTATCGTGCCCGGTTGGTTTCAAAAACGGTACCGATGGCAACGTCAAAATTGCCGTGGATGCCATGAAATCTGCTTCGGCACCGCATCACTTTTTATCGGTCACTAAAGGCGGGCACTCAGCGATCGTGTCCACCACGGGCAACGAAGATTGTCACGTCATTTTGCGTGGGGGTAAGACACCTAATTATGATACAGCGAGCGTGCAGGCGGCGTGTGCTGAGATGGCAAAGGCTGGTCTTGCACAGCGCATTATGGTAGACGCCAGTCATGCCAATAGCAATAAAAAACCAGAGAATCAGCCCGCGGTCTGCGATGAAGTCGGCGTGCAAATCGCTCAAGGCGATGCGCGGATTTTTGGCTTGATGGTTGAAAGCAATCTGGTGGCCGGCCGGCAGGATATTATCGAAGGCCAAACGTTGGTCTACGGCCAAAGCGTGACCGATGGTTGCATCGACTGGCAAAGTTCAGTTGGTGTGCTTGAACGTCTGGCTGAATCCGTGCGCGCCCGTCGCCGTACGGTGGTAACCACCGGACAATAATTGCTCACGAAGCGATCGCGCACTCAGCGAGCGTAATTGCACCGCAACTGTTTATGAGATCAAGTCAATGAATGCTTTGCACGCCGCACAAACTTTTAAACGCCCGCTGCCGTCCGAGATGATCGCGGCGCTGCAAGGGCAGTTTGCCGAGCGCTTTTCGATGGCCAACGCGGTGCGCGATCATCACGGCAAAGACGAGTCGCCGTTTCCGTCGATGCTGCCCGATGGCGTCGTGTTTGCGCAAAGCACCGATGAAGTGGTGGCGGTCGTGAAGCTGTGCAGCCAGTATCACATCCCCTTGATTCCTTACGGCGCTGGCTCTTCGCTTGAAGGGCATATTTTGGCGATTCAAGGTGGTATTAGCCTTGATCTGACCGCTATGAATAAAATCGTGTCGTTAAACACCGAAGATCAAACCGTGACCGTTCAAGCGGGCTTGACGCGTAAGCAGCTCAATGAACAAATCCGCGATACTGGTTTGTTTTTTCCGATTGATCCCGGTGCCGATGCCTCACTTGGTGGCATGTCAGCCACGCGCGCGTCGGGCACCAACGCTGTGCGCTATGGCACCATGCGCGAAAACGTCGTCTCACTGACGGTAGTCACCGCCGCTGGCAAAGTGATCCGTACCGCACGCCGCGCGCGCAAATCTTCAGCAGGTTACGACTTGACCCGTATCTTTGTGGGCAGCGAGGGCACGCTTGGCGTGATCACCGAAGTGACCGTTAAGTTGTATCCGCAACCCGAAGCAGTCTCGGCGGCAGTCTGTAATTTTTCGACTGTGCACGAGGCGGTGCAGTGTGTGATTCAAACGATTCAACTGGGTGTACCGGTTGCGCGAGTTGAGTTGATGGATGCCGCAGCAGTCATTGCCGGCAACCGTTACAGCAAACTCACCCTGCGCGAAACGCCCTTACTGCTGTTTGAATTTCACGGCTCAGAGGCCAGCGTCAAAGAACAAGCGCAAACCGTGCAAGAACTGGCCAAAGAGTGTGGCGGGATGGATTTTGAGTGGGCCGAACGCCCCGAAGATCGCAATCGGCTTTGGACCGCACGGCACAACGCCTACTTTGCCGGCTTGCAGTTGCGCCCGGGCTGCAAATCCAACACCACCGATGTGTGCGTACCCTTGTCGCGCTTAGCCGAAAGCATTGAATTGGCTACGCAAGAATTAGCAAAGGCAAGCTTTCCCAGCACAATCGTGGGCCATGTAGGCGATGGTAATTTTCATGTTCTGATGCTGCTTGACCCTGACAATCAGGCCGAGTGGGATGAATCTGAAAGAATCAACCACGCACTTGTGACCCAGGCCATTGACGCTGATGGCACCTGCACCGGTGAACATGGCATCGGTTTGCACAAGATGCAGTTTATGGTGCACGAGCACGGCGAAGATGCCCTGGATTTGATGCGGTCCTTAAAGATGGCGTTCGACCCCCAAAACATACTGAACCCAGGCAAAATCATCGAGCCCAAAGCTAAGCTGCATTAAGGTGCGTTGTTTGTAAGGGCTATTGCTTTATTCGCTAGGGTTGTTTGATAAAGTCATGCCGTTAATGATGGTGTGCCCACGCTTTTTTGGCGAGGCCTCGCGGAGAAAAAAATGAACGCAGTTTCAGAGCAAGCGATCACAGCAGTGTCGGGCCCAGAGGCCGCGGTCGTCGTGCAAGCGTTATTACAAGTCTTGCCCGCGCACTGCGTCCTCAGCCGTACCGAAGAAACGCGCCCCTACGAGTGCGATGGGTTGTCGTTGTACCGCTCGGTACCGATGGCTGTTGTGTTACCCGAAACCGAAGCTCAGGTTCAGGCCGTTCTTAAAACATGTCAACGCTTCAATGTGCCCGTGGTGGCGCGCGGGGCCGGCACAGGCTTGTCAGGCGGCGCAATGCCACACGCCCAAGGCGTGTTGTTGGGCTTGGCAAAATTTAATCGCATCAAACATATTGACCACGAGGCCGCAATTGCCGTGGTTGAGCCAGGCGTACGCAACCTCGCCGTGTCTGAGGCGGTGAGCCCCTTTGGCTTGTATTACGCGCCTGATCCTTCAAGTCAGATTGCCTGTTCGATTGGCGGCAACGTCGCTGAAAACTCAGGCGGTGTGCATTGCCTAAAATACGGTCTGACTGTTCACAACGTACTGAAAGTTCGTATGGTTAGCATGAGCGGCGAAATCATCGAGCTCGGTTCGCTCGCCCCCGATAGTGCAGGGCCTGAATTATTGTCGGTTTTTGTAGGCTCTGAGGGCATGCTGGGCGTGGTCACCGAAGTGACCTTGCGCTTGACACCCAAGCCTGCGCTCGCCAGAGTCGTCATGGCAAGTTTCGACGATGTCGAAAAAGCCAGCCAGGCCGTGGCACAAATCATTGCGGCCGGCATTATTCCGGCGGGCCTTGAGATGATGGATAAGCAAGCCACCCAGATGGTCGAGCCCTTTGTCAAAGCGGGCTACGACACTGAGGCTGAAGCAATCTTGTTATGCGAGTCAGATGGTACGGTTGATGAGGTCGCTGACGAAATCATCCGGATGCAACAAGTGTTCGAAAAAGCCGGCGCCACGCGCTTGCAAGTGTCACAAACCGAGGCAGAGCGCTTGAGCTTTTGGGCCGGACGTAAAAACGCCTTCCCGGCCGCGGGGCGTGTTTCGCCAGATTATTACTGTATGGATGGCACGATTCCGCGTCGCCACCTTGGCCGCGTCTTAAACGCGATCAAAGATATGGAAAAGCAATTTAATATGCGTTGCGCCAACGTCTTTCACGCCGGTGATGGCAATTTGCACCCCTTGATTTTGTTTGATTCAAATTTTCCAGACGAAGTCCGTCGCGCCGAAGACTTTGGTGCTGCAATCCTTGAACTATGTGTTGAAGTCGGTGGCACGATCACTGGCGAGCACGGCGTAGGAATGGAAAAAATCAATCAGATGTGTGTTCAGTTTTCGCGCGAAGAGCTTGACGCCTTTACCGCAGTCAAGCGTGCCTTTGATCCCGATGGGTTGCTGAACCCCGAGAAGGTCATCCCGTCACTTAGGCGCTGCGCCGAGTACGGCAAAATGCATGTGCATGGCGGCGCGCTTGCGTTTCCTGAGCTTCCACGCTTTTAGGCCCTTATGGATCACGTTATCGCTCAGTTGCGCGAGCAGGTGTTAGACGCCGCGCGGCAACAACACACCATCTTGATTGAAGGTGGTGGCACTAAAAACTTTTATGGCAATCATGCGCTAAACAGCACTGACAAGGCTACCCTAAACACCATTGACAATCGTGTGCCACACAACACGAATGCCGCTGTTGCACTCAAGCTTAGTGCGCTGCACGGCATCATTAACTATCAGCCCACAGAACTGGTCGTGACCGCTTGGGCGGGTACACCGCTGCAAGAGGTGATTGATACGCTTGCCGCCTCAGCGCAAATGCTTGCCTTCGATCCGCCCGCGTTTGGCGCGCAGGCCACACTAGGTGGGTGCGTTGCTGCGGGCCTTGCCGGGCCCGGTCGCTACAGCGGTGGCCCCGTCAAAGATTACGTGCTGGGCACGCACCTGCTAACCGCAAGTGGCAGCATCTTGAAGTTTGGTGGAGAGGTCATGAAAAACGTCGCTGGCTACGACGTCTCGCGATTATTAGTAGGATCCCTGGGGATGTTTGGTGCCCTGACACAAGTGTCGGTCAAGGTCGCCCCCAGGCCTCAAGAAGTTTGTACGCTTGAGTTTGCGCTTGACGAAGCCAGTGCGTTAGCGCTTTGTCATGGCTGGCGTGCGCAGCCATTACCCATTTCGGCTACCGCTTGGCAAGCGCTAGAAGGCACTTCAGGTTGCCTGAGAGTTCGCCTGGCGGGCGCCGGTGCAGCACTGAAAACAGCGCGACTAAAAATGGGCGGGCAAGTCTTACTCGAGGCACAAGCCCTTGAATTCTGGTCTGTGTTGCGCGAACAAAAAATTTCATTTTTTACGACACCCACCTTATGGCGCCTGGCGGTTGCGCCGGGTACCCCCGCGCTGAACTTAGGGCCGACGCTCATAGAGTGGGGTGGAGGGCAGCGGTGGGTCGCGTCAGCGCTTGATGCCACGACAGTCAGGCGCGTGGCCGAGCAAGCCGGCGGACATGCCACCTTGTTTCGCAGTTCTGGTGATCAAACCATGCCCGACCAAGGCGTATTTCATCCTTTGACTGATGGCGTGTTGGCTGTCGTCAAACGACTCAAACAAGAATTTGATCCGCAGGGGTTGTTTAACCCCGGTCGCTTAGTGCACGGACTCTGACGAGATACTTATGCAAACAAATCTAGCTGATTGGGCGCTTGTTTCTGAGCTTGGCCAAGAGGCCGATGATATTTTGCGTCGCTGCGTACATTGTGGCTTTTGTCAGGCCACCTGCCCAACCTACCAAGTGCTTGGCGACGAACTCGACAGCCCGCGCGGTCGCATCTATCTGATTAAAGAACTTCTCGAAGGGCAAGAGCCCACTCAAGCCACTCAGATGCATCTTGATCGGTGCCTGACCTGCCGCAATTGCGAAACCACCTGTCCGTCTGGGGTCGAGTACGGTCATTTGATTGATATCGGCCGCAAGATTGTTGAAGAAAAAGTGCCACGCCCCTTGTCACAGCGTCTGCAGCGCACCTTGTTACGTAAAGGCTTAAATTCGAGCCTGTTTGCGCCCGCTTATAAAGTGGGTCAGGCGTTGCGAAGTTTTCTGCCTGCTAGTATCCAAAAGAAGATTATGCCAGCCCGAGACTCAGGTGTGCGTCCCGATACCGCTGCGCACCAGAGGCAGATTTTATTGCTCGTCGGTTGCGTGCAGCCTGCCATGATACCTACCATTGATGCAGCGACGATTCGCGTACTTGACCGCTTAGGCATCGGCACGCAAGTGGTTCAAGGGGCAGGCTGCTGCGGCGCGTTGAATTTTCATTTAGATGCTCAAGAAGTCGCGTTAGCGCAGATGCGCGTAAACATTGATGCCTGGCTGCCCTTGATTGACGCAGGCAAAATCGAGGCGATTGTCATGAACGCAACGGGGTGCGGCGCGATGGTGGTTGAATACGCCCACCATCTGCGACATGATCCGGTCTATGTCGTCAAAGCTGAGCGGGTTGTGGCGCTGGTGCGCGATATTGCAGAAGTGGTGGCGCCTCACGCGCAAAGTCTGGTGCAGCAACTTGATGTCAAACGTTTGCCCAAGCGTCCTGTGTTTCATCCGCCGTGCACCTTGCAGCACTGGCAAGGTCTGCGCCCCTTAAGCGAGACTTTATTCGCCAAGCTTGGCTTGGCGTTGCAGCCGTTTACAGAAAGCCATCTTTGCTGTGGCTCGGCAGGGGCCTATTCGGTCTTGCAACCAGAAATTTCGACCTCGTTGCGCGATCGCAAGCTGTCGCAGTTAAGTGCCAGCACGCCCGATGTGATGCTGTCTTCAAATATTGGCTGTATCAGCCATTTACAAAGCGGCACTGAAATTGCGGTGCGTCACTGGATTGAAGTGATCGACGATGCGCTTTTAGTCTGACATTAAATGCAAAGCGAGATGGATTTAAGCAGTTTTTTGCGTGAATAGACTTAAACGAAAGGATGTTTGTTAATCTCGATTCGGCTATGCTGCTTTCCTGATTTGAGAAAAATGTTGGATAACCCAAGCACTTCATCTGTCAGCACCTCACTCGTTAGCACCTCCCCCGTCCTTTGGCCTCGCACTGAATGGTTGGAGGCAGATGAGAGCAGCTTTCAAGCTGCGCATTACGTCAAACTGGTGGCGACCCGTCTGCGTAAGATGGGTCACTACACAGACCAACTGAGCGACCAATGGATTGACGCGCTTTGTCGCGTGACACCCTTGCGTGACATCGGTAAAGTGGCTATTCCAGACCACATTTTATTTAAAAACAGCAAATTGTCGCAAAGCGATTGGCTTACCTTGCAAACCCATGCACAAATGGGAGAAGCAATCTTAACGACCACCGCTGAGCAAGTTGGAAATCACTCTGAAATCCTTTCGATGGCGATCATCGTGGCCGGCTATCATCACGAAAAATGGGACGGCACAGGCTATCCGCGAGGTCTGCGCGGCGAGCAGATTCCCTTAGCGGCAAGAATAGTGTCGCTGGTTGACATGTACGATGCGCTGGTATCGTTTCGAGCCTACAAGCGCAACTGGACCCATGCCGAAGCGCGCGACGAGATCGTTCGGCACCGCGATTACTCGTTTGAAGCCGTCTTGGTCGACGCCTTCTTGGCTGAAGCCGATGCGATCGATCGGTTTTCTTTAAACAACGGCCCGCAGATGTTATTGGACCGCCCCTGGCTCAAAAGTGGCGCGATGCCCTACGAGCACAGACCCGCGCAACAAACACGTGTGCGTTTTGAAGAGCGTTTTGAGCAACTCTTTAAACACTCGCCTGTCGGTTTGGCGATGACGGATGAAAACACCGGACAGTTTTGTGAGGTCAATCAAGCCTTGCTAGATTGGTTGGGCTATTCGCGTCAAGAATTTTTGACCTTGAAGTTTTGGGATATTAGCCCTGAAGAATATCGCGAGCAAGATCAACAGCAACTTGATGATTTAAAGCGCCAGGGGCGATTTGGCCCAAATCAAAAAGAATATATTCGTCGAGACGGGACCCGGTTTCCGATCCGAATTAGTGGCTTCAAGTTAATTGATGTGAACGGTAAACCTGTTGTTTGGGGCATGATCGAAAACCTGACTGAGCATCTTGAGCGCCTAGCACTCGAGAAAAAATTGGCCGATAACGTCGGACAGCTTAAAACACTTGTACACGCCATTCCTGATGTCGTCTGGTTTAAAGATACTCAAGAGCGGTTTCAGTTTTGTAACGCACGTTTTGAAAACTACTTCGGGTCAACCGAAGCGCAAATCGTGGGAAAAAAAGCCAATGCCTTTGTCGATCAAGATCGAGCAGAAATGTTTCGACAGGGCGATCAACTCGCAGTCGAACAGGGCACGTCTTATATTTCAGAAGAGTGGGTGACTTTTGCGAGCGATGGGCACAAAGAATTGCTCGAAGTGACGAAAAGCCCCGTCTACTCTGAGGACGGAAAATTGCTTGGTGTGTTGGGGATTGGTCGGGATGTCAGCCGCCGCAGACAGCTTGAAGAGCAGACCAAAGATCGTGCTTTTTTTGATGGTCTGACAAAGCTACCTAATCGGTATTTGCTTGAGGACAGACTCAAGGTCGCGATGAGCAACAGCAAACGTCAGGAAAATTATTGCGCACTACTGTTTATGGATCTTGATTCATTTAAAGGCCTCAATGACCAACACGGTCATGTCTTGGGTGACGTTGTGTTGCGTGAGGCCGCGTCGCGCTTGTTAGCTTGCGTGCGTGAAGTGGACACAGTTGCTCGCTTTGGTGGCGACGAGTTTGTCGTGGTCCTTAATCAAGTGCATAACGATCTTGATTACTCAATCGAAACCGCTCGTAGAATCGCTGAAAAAATGCGTGTGGCTTTAGCTGTGCCCTATTTGCTCCGTCGATCGTCGGAAGAAGACCCGTCTGAGTTGAAACGCACGAATCGCAAAGAGTGCTATCCGAATAACGATACCGATGTTATCTATCAAGGTGGAACAAGCATCGGAGTTGTGATGTTTATGGGTGAGGAGCTCGGGCAGTTAGAATTGTTCGCCCAAGCAGATCAAGCCATGTACCAAGCGAAAAAATCGGGTGGCAACAGAGTGTGCTTGTTTAACTCGCCTCAACCGCCTTGACCATATCCTCAATCACCTTTTTCGCATCACCGAACACCATCATGGTTTTGTCCATGTAGAAGAGTTCGTTCAATAAAACAATGACTTAGAGGTCTGCGTTGGATTTTAGCTAAAAGTTTGTATCCGCTTCCGGGTTTGAAAAAAGTGCCAGTCTTGACCTTGATTTGGACAGGAATTGGACAAGAATGACGATACCACAGCTATTGAACCTAGTCTTCGATATGAAGGTACGTCGCGCCGAGCTGAACGTTTGGCTGTTGGTGCTTTCTGCTTCGTGGTTTAACAAAGGCATACCCACCCCTTCCAATTTCAGCCATCCCTGACCCCACCGTACCCCACCCCCGTAAATCGACCGCCTCGCGCTGCTTGCTGGGCTATGCACTGTATTTTGCTCAAACGATGCTCCCCCGAGGGTATCAAAACGATTGGAAACTGGTGGGTTGGTCGCTAGGAAAACACCCTCCTTCGTTTCCTGTGTAAAAGGTGGGGGGTATATATATATTTTCAAAACAACGCTACCGTTTTTGCCACCATGAGGTCTGACAGTCTGCGCATTTAAAGTACATGGTTTGCTCAAGCGGAGATGAACATCTCGTACGGCAGTCTGGGCAGGCTGAACTTACTTTCCTGCCTGAATTGATCGGCGCGTCTACGTCGCGGTCCGAAATAAATTTGGGTATCACTTGCCCATAATTTCGAGGAGTAGTGCTGCGCACTTGATAGCCCGACTCAGGTGAACTCGTGCGCTCATATTCAAACTGCATAAGATACAAATCAGACCGTTTATCCCCTATGCCACAGTCCGACGCATACCACGCAATTTGCTGCCCTTTTTTGGGCTGGGTATCCCTGTCTCGCTGATTGTTGTTTACAGGTTGATGGGTGGGCTGAATTTCTAGATTTCTTTTAGTGAGCCGAGCATTACTTTTCTGAACGTGATTCAGCACATCTTGGGTATACACCGATTCAGTCTGCACTAACCGCTCCGGTTTGGATATTGTTGTTGAAGGAACTGGTTCAGGCTTCGGTGGCGGAGGTGGCGCAACCTTTGTGCCTATGGCGTCGCTTGGCTCGGAATTTGAGCGTGGTTGTTCAATACTAACAACGTACAAAAAAGCAATGGTGAATAATATCCCACCAACGTATGCAGCAATTGCGCCTTCGCCAAATAGTGCTGCCGCGGTTTTAGCCGCCCCGACAGTAATCAAGAAGATTAACAACAAAGGAATTAGTTTTTTCAC
>JABMMM010000306.1 GCA_013205565.1 Alcaligenaceae bacterium
AGCCCCGTCGTTCACCCCACCACCCCCCTCTTCTTTTTAGCCCTAGGCTCCCCCCCACGACCCGAGTTCGTGCATCGAGCAAACCCAGCAAGATCTTCAACGGCCCGTCTTTTTGCGCCAAGCCTGAAAATCAACCGTTGTTTGCGGGTCGGTACTGGGATACAAGCCCATGATCGAACGCCCGCCTCTGACCTCTTCGGTTGCAAAGTCTTCAAAAATCGTCATTTCAAACGCTTCTGCAGCCAACTCGTCTGCCAGGTGCGCCGGCAATACGATCACGCCATCCGCATCGCCCACCATCACATCGCCCGGAAACACAGGCGCATCGCCGCACGCGATGGGTATATTCACGTCGATCGCGTGATGTAAGGTCAGATTGGTCGGTGCCGACGGCCGCTGGTGATAGGCGGGGATGCCAAGTTCAGCGATTTCAGCTGAGTCACGAAAACCGCCATCAGTCACAACGCCGGCCACCCCACGGGCCATCAACCGCCCAACCAAAATACCACCTGCCGAAGCCGCGCGTGCGTCTTTGCGGCTATCGATGACAAACACAGCACCTTCGGGGCATTCGTTAATGCCTTTACGTTGCGGGTGACTGCGATCTTTGAAGACTTCCATGGTGTTGAGATCTTCACGCGCTGGGATATAGCGCAGCGTAAAGGCCTCGCCCACCATATTTTTAGTGGACTTTGATAAACGCTGAACGCCCTGAATAAACTGATTGCGCAAGCCACGCTTAAAGAGGCAGGTTGCCAGCGTGGCCGTGCTGATACCCAGCAGTTTTTCGCGGGTCTCTTTTTTAAGTGTGCTCATTGAAGATCTCTATCAATAAATATCAGGTTCAGAAACGGGCGCACCAAAATCCGTTCGCAAGAAATCAAAATCACAGCCTTCATTGGCCTGTTCAATGTGCTTAGAGAACATCCAGCCGTAGCCACGCTCGTAGCGAGGCTCTGGGGCCTTCCAGGCCGCTTGACGCGCCGCCATCTCTTCGTCAGAAATTTCGAGATTAATTGTGCGGGCTGGTACGTCAACCGAAATCATATCGCCATTTTTTACCAGTGCTAACGGCCCCCCCACAAACGACTCGGGTGAAATATGCAATACGCAGGCGCCATAACTGGTGCCACTCATGCGCGCGTCTGACATGCGCAACATATCGCGTACCCCTTGTTTAAGTAGCTTTTTAGGCATGGGCAACATACCCCACTCAGGCATGCCAGGCCCACCTTGTGGGCCCGCATTACGCAAAATCAACACGTGGTCAGCTGTCACCTCAAGATCGTCGCTATCAATCACAGCCTTCATCGAGGGGTAGTCGTCAAACACCAAGGCAGGGCCTGTATGACGATGCAAATGCGCGGGACAAGCGCTAGGCTTAATCACGCAACCATCGGGGGCCAGGTTACCTTTGAGCACGGCCAGCGCGCCTTCGGCATAAATAGGATTATCGACTGGGCGAATCACGTCGTCGTTATACACGCCTGCCCCCGCGATATTTTCACCAAGAGTCTTGCCAGTGACGGTCAATACATCAAGGTGCAGATACTGGGTGATACGCGTCATCAGACCCGGTAAACCACCCGCGTAGAAGAAGTCTTCCATCAGATATTGCTCGCCGCTGGGACGAACGTTGGCGATCACCGGCACGATCCGGCTAAAGCGATCAAAATCATCGAGGCTGATGTCACACCCTGCGCGCTTGGCTTGCGCAATCACGTGAATGATGGCGTTAGTCGAGCAGCCCATTGCCATCGCAACCGCGATCGCATTTTCAAAGGCGGCATGAGTTTGAATTTTGTTAGGAGTCAGATCTTCCCAGATCATGTCGACAATGCGACGCCCCGACTCGGCGCTCATACGCATGTGGTTTGAATCGGGCGCGGGGATAGACGAGAAGCCAGGCAACGTCATGCCAAGGGCTTCGGCAATGGCGGTCATGGTGCTGGCCGTTCCCATCGTCATACACGTGCCATGGCTACGCGCAATACCGCCTTCGATCTCAAGCCACTGGGTTTGGTTAATCAGGCCGGCACGGCGATCATCCCAAAACTTCCAGGCGTCTGAGCCAGAGCCCAGCGTTTTGCCCTGCCAGTTGCCGCGCAACATGGGGCCCGCAGGCACATAAATCATTGGCAGCCCGGCGCTGGTGGCGCCCATCAACAGCGCAGGCGTGGTCTTGTCGCACCCGCCCATCAGCACTGCACCATCGATCGGGTGACAGCGTAACAACTCTTCGACATCCATCGCCAGCAAGTTGCGATACAGCATGGTGGTGGGCTTGACATACTGCTCGGCTAGCGACTGCGCCGGCAACTCAAGCGGAAACCCACCCGCTTGCAACACACCGCGCTTCACGTCTTCCACACGCTGCTTGAAATGACTGTGGCAAGGATTGATATCAGACCAAGTATTAATAATGCCAACGACTGGTTTACCGGCCCAGTCTTCGGGGCCATAGCCCATTTGCATGGCACGCGAGCGATGGCCAAACGAGCGCAAATCATCGGGGGCAAACCAGCGTGCACTGCGCAACGACTCGGGAGTTTTGATTTTTGGATTTTTGACTTCAGTGGTCATGCGCGGGTCTCCCGGATAAAACTGCTTGGTTGCTTGGCTGCCTAGTGACTGAGGTACCAAGGCAACTCGCTTGTTATTTTAGTTGGTCAGACAAAGCTTAGCCTTAAACGCAGCATCTGTTTCAAGTTTCCAGACGCGACCACCATCGGGTTGCACAAAGAAGGGAGAGATCTGCTGCAAGAAGGGTAAGTGTGCAACCACCCACTCGTCGCCGCGCAGCCAAAAGACTTTTTGCTCGCTCGCGCACAAACGGCGCACGAACTCTTTAAAGTCAATGAGGGTCTCGCGGCCTAGTTGAGGGTTAAATTGTGCAGCATCGGCGAGTTCGTTGCGCCAGTTATCGCGTTTGATCAGAGTTTCCCAGTGTTCGACTACCCAAGCAGGTTGTGTTGCACCGGCATAAAACGCGAGGTCAAAGGGATAGCTTCGCACGTACACAAAGACATCGGTTGGTTGTTTGTGTGCGGCGATCTGGGCGCCCATTTTGTAGGCGGTATCCGTTTGAATAAAACGAAACACGCCCATACCGACCACGCAAGTCACGCTTGAAATCAAAAAATACGTGGCGATCGTGCGAGGAATATGCGAAGCCCAGCGCCCCTGCAAGGCCAAAAGCAACGCTTCGGCGCTTAGCACCGCCAGAGGCGGCAGCGCCGGCAAAATATAGCCGATTAGCTTAGAAGCCGGTATCGAGAAAAAGATAAAAATAAGTAACACCCAAACCAGCATCAACAGGCCAAGCGACTGCACCGTATGTTGCCAAAACCGACGGTTAAACGCGACCAGCAAACCAAGCGACCAAGGCAGAGTCATCCCAAACAGCACAGGCAAATAAAACCAGAGCGGTTGAGGGTTATTAAAGCTTTGGCTAACGAAACGTTCGTATTGCTGATGGATAAAAAAGTAATTAAAAAATTCAGGGAACTTCGCCTGCATAGCCCAAAACCACGGCAAGGTTACGGCAATAAAGGCCAGAATAGCCGGCGGCCAAAGCAGCACACCGAGTTTGCGCCAACGCTTTGAGAACAACAGCCAAAAGAACAGCACCCCACCTGGCAGGGCCAGCCCGATCAAGCCTTTGGCCAAAATAGCAAAGCCTGCAAACACCGCTGCCGCGACTGAGAACCAGCGATAAGTCTGCCCTTGTTCACTGCGCAAAACTGCTTCGGCACCGGCCAAAATCGTGAGTGTGATCAGACCTGCCACCAACATATCGAGATTGGCATATTGCGCACCACCATAAAACAAAGGAAGCGTGCACAAAATGATTAAACTCAGCGTCGCCGGCTTGTGGCCACGATGCTTTCGCATAAAAAAATACAAAGCGATTGCGCTTGACCAGGCAGCCAACCAAGAGGGAATACGCACCGACCATTCATGCGCCCCAAACACCAGCACCGACAAATCGGTTAGCCAATAAAATAGTGGTGGTTTATGAAAATAAGGCAGCCCGTTCATCAACGGCACTAAAAAGCTGTCAGCGCGCGCCATATCCCAGGCCACGCCCACGTAACGCCCCTCGTCGGGCAGGTGCAAGTGCCGCACCCACGACAAGCAACCAAGCCAAAAGCCGGTGCCTAAGACAAGCCAGCGGGTGGCTTGTGGTTGCAAAGCTGCGATCCACAGCCGATTCAATAAATTTTTCATGAAAACCGGAAATTAAAGGACTGCGCCGATTGTAGGGCAGTCGGGATCCGTTGGTATGCTGATTACCCCTACCGGGCAATCAGTCTTTCTTAACCACTCAAAGGGGGTAATGCGCCTCAGTCTCGGCCTGGCAGAGCAAGAACCTTTAGTCGCCAAAGCACGAACAGCATAAGGCCGTTATGGCGTTGTGCCGCGTGCGCGCGCAGCCTGCTGCAAGACTGGTTTGAGGTAAGTCAGAAACTTTGCAGGATCTTCACTCATCGGAAAATGCCCCATCCCCTTCATAATTTGCCAATTGACACCCTCAATGGTCTTGCCTAAAAAGGCCGTATCCTCTGGGGTACACGAATAATCATATTCACCCGTCAACAACCATAGCGGACATTTTTTTGTGTCAATCTGTTTAACGCGATCCCGAATATCGCCATCGGCGTTATAGAAAAATAAATCCCCTTTGAACACGCCGGGACCACCTTGCATGTAATGCCACAGGGTTTCCCACTTATGTTGCGTGGGGCTTAGCGGGCCGATTAGGCCTGAAACAATTCCGGCCGCAATCTCACCACCATGCACATCCGAGCGATGCAGCCACTCGAGATCGTAATATGGCTCGACGTGTGCGCCCGATTGCAAGCCAATCGCGGCACCGAAACGCTCAGGGTGTTCGAGTGCGAGGTGCAGCACAATGCGCCCTCCGATCGAGCAGCCCATCACAATCGGTTGATCCAGTTGCAACGCATCAGCAACCGCTAAGATCGCCTGCGTGTAATCGTGCGACGACAAACGATAGGTGCCGTTTTGCCAGCCCTCAGGAGGTGACGATTTACCGTGCCAGGGCAAGTCAAACGCAATCACTCTAAATTGTTTGAGTAGCTCGGCATCGTTCATCAGCGCGCGATACTGACGGGTGTCTGCGCCCGCGGTATGCAGGCATAACAAGGGCACACCGACGCCCGCCTCTTCAACATAGACTCGATGCGCTTGACCGTTTAAGGTCAGATGCATATAGCGACCGACAATGGGCTCTACAAAAACTTGTGCACTCATACCATCGTGGCCCATGCTGTCGTGACTCTTGCTGTTCTGGCCTATGCCGTTTTGACTCATGATGTGACCTCTTCACCGCGCACGCTTGCCAAGACATCTTTGAAATACAGAAGATGCGACATTAAGGGATACAAATCGCCCTCCATCTTGAGGTGCTTGAGTTTAAGCATCGCCATCACGTCATGAAAGCCAGGCTTAGGGATAGGTTGTAAGAACTCGGCCCAAGCGGCTTCGCTTGCCCGCAGCGCAAAGACCCAGTCGGCGATGGGGAAAGGGCCTTTTTTCACTGCCGCAATACGCCCAGCCAAAATCTGGATCACGTACTCAGCTTGATCCACTTGCAACAAAAATGAGGTCGAGACGTGTCGCCCCCTCCACACCAATCTTTCATCGGCGTTGACCTTGATCGCCAACGCCTCACACCACAAAACATCCATCATGACTGGGCTCTTTAGTTGATCGTATTATTTTTTAACTAGCGGGCATTGACTTTCAGATTATGATTTTTTATCCGCGAGCTCAACCCACTACGGCCGGTAGGTCACTGTTCGCACACCCGCTTGACGTAAAGGCGCTGCAAGCGTTGCAAACTCAACCAGTGCAGCGCGCGTTTCGGCGGGATCGATGATATCTTCGATCACAAACGCCTCGGCGCTACGCATCGGTGAGGTCAAGGCTCGCACGCGGGCCTCGATTTCGGCGTGTTTCGCTTTGGGGTCGGCCGCAGCTTCGATCTCGGCACGATAAGCCACTTCGAGACCGCCCTCGATGGGCAGTGAGCCCCATTGCGCTGAAGGCCAGGCATACCGAAAATTAAAACGCCCTGGGGCTTGATGGCCAGCAGCCGCCACGCCAAACGCGCGTCGCATAATCACTGAGCACCACGGCACGGTCGATTGCGAGACTGCCGTCAGTGCGCGCACACCTGCACGCATCACGCCATCTTGTTCAGCCTCGATGCCAATCTGAAAACCGGCCACATCCACCATATTGATCAACGGCAAGTGAAAGGTTTCGGCCAAGTCAATCATGCGCACAAACTTGTCAGAGGTTTGACGATCCCAGGCGCCGCCGTAGTGATAAGGGTTGCTTGCCGCAAAAACTACGGGCCAGCCATCCACGCGCGCTAAGCCACCGACGATCGCGCGCCCCCACTGCTTGCCCATTTCTAAAAACGAACCTGGGTCAACCAAGGCCTCGATGATTGGCCTGGTTTTATAAACCTTGCGGGGATCTTTCGGGATCGCGTTGCGCAACCAGCTTTGATCAGCGGTTTCGGTAGGTACAGCGCCACGCGGCGGTAGTTCATGCACGGAGGCAGGCAGATACGACAAGAAACGGCGCGCCGCGATAAATGCGTCAGCCTCAGAGGCCACCTCATCATCGACCACGCCATTACGCGCATGAATCTGGCTGCCGCCCAACTCGTTCTTTGTATAGTTCTGGCCAATCCGTGCAACCACTGGCGGGCCCGCGACAAACAACTGCGAGGTGTCTTTAACCATCACCGAATAATGACTGGCCGACACCCGCGCTGAGCCCTGCCCGGCCACTGAGCCCAAGGCCAACGACACACAAGGCACTTGAGCCAAACTACGGGTGATGGATGCCCAGATTTTCATTTTGGGCAATAAGGCATGCCCCATTTTTTCGATGTTTTTAACTGAGCCTCCGCCGCCTGTGCCATCGATCAAGCGCACGAGGGGCAAGCGTAAGTCGCAGGCCATTTGCTCAGCAAAAATCATCTTGTCGCCAACCGCGCCGTCGTTGGCTCCACCGCGTACTGTGAAGTCGTCGCCCACCAGCACGATGGGTCGCTGGTTGATTTGCGCCCGACCGATAATAACGTTCGAGGGCATGACGCTGACTAATTTTCCTTCGCTGTCATACGTCGCCGAGCCAGCAAGGCCGCCCACTTCGCGAAAGGTTTTTGCATCGACCAGCTGCTCGATGCGTTCGCGTACCGTTAACTTGCCGTTATCGTGTTGGCGCTTAATCTTCTCTTCGCCACCCATGGTGAGTGACATTTTTTTTCTGAGGGCTAGTTCTTCTAGTTCGGGGGTCCAACTCATTGTTTTGCTCTGTCCTTGTGTGATGACACATCCGCAAACGCGCCATGTCTGCTCCTGTTGGCCTGTGCGGCTCAATCAATATTGTTCTCAAGTTAAGAAGATACCTCACTGACGGCTAATTTTGGTAGAAATTAGTGACCAACGACCGAACTCTGTCAACGCTCACAAGTGAGGGTGCCGAATAAACATAGGGAAATCCTTGATAGGTCGCGTTCTCGACTGGCCGACCACGCCCAAGCCATTTCGAGCGCCGCGGTGGCACAATAGCGTCTTTTGCACGAGCTTTTGCCATGACCTCAGCCACCGCCCCCTCCAGTTCTATTGTGTCACTCGATGCCGTCAGCCTGTCACGCGCGATTCATCGCCGCGAGGTGTCTTGTGTCGAGGTGCTAGAAGCCTTCTTAGTGCAAATCGCGCAGCATAATCCTGCTGCCAACGCCATCGTTGCCATGCCCGAACACGAAACTTTGTTCGCGCTGGCACACGAACGCGACGCTCAGTTAGGTCGCCAGCAAAGCATGGGCGTGCTGCATGGGTTTCCTCAGGCGCCCAAAGACATCGCGCCCGTCGCTGGCATGGTCACGACCAACGGTTCGCCAATTTTTAAAGGCCAAGTCACCACAACGGATTCTGCCGCCAACGCCCGTGTACGCGCGGCAGGAGCAATTTTTGTGGGGCGTACCAACTCGCCTGAATTTGGCTTGGGTGCGCACACCTACAACTCTGTCTACGGCATTACCCGTAACGCTTTTGACCCTTCGCGCTGCGCGGGTGGCAGCAGTGGTGGCGCGGGCGTTGCCCTTGCTTTGAATATGCTGCCAGTTGCTGACGGCTCTGACATGATGGGATCGCTGCGCACGCCTGCAGCCTTTAACAATGTATTTGGCTTTCGAACCTCGCCAGGCTGTGTGCCGCACGGCCCGGGCGAAGAAGTTTTTTTTCAGCAGTTCAGCGTTACGGGCCCGATGGCGCGCAACATCCCTGATCTGGCTTTGTTGCTCTCAGTGCAAACTGGATTTGATGCGCGCTTGCCGTTATCGCGCAGACAAGATGAGGTCAAATTATTTGAGCAACCGCTTGAACACGAGTTGCGCGGCACTCGCATTGGCTGGCTAGGTAACTTAGGTGGGCATTTGCCGATCGAAGCAGGTCTGTTAGAGATCACCGAAACTGCGCTCGAACACTTCAAAACAATCGGCTGTACGGTTGAAGCGGCCGTGCCAAAGTTTGATCTCGAACAACTCTGGAACGCCTGGCTTACGTTGCGCAGTTTTACTTTTTCAGGGGGCAATGCCCACCACTATCACTCTGCTAGTTCGCGCGCCCTACTCAAGCCAGAGGCAGTATGGGAGATTGAACGTGGCTTGGCTCTTTCAGGACCCGATGTGTTTGCCGCTGCAAAAGTGCGCACGGCCTGGTATCAAGAGCTTGGACGCCTGTTTGAAACGTTCGACTTTTTAGTCATGCCCGCAGCGCAGGTCAGCCCGTTTGCAGCCGAAGAACACTGGCCTAAACAAATCGCTGGAAAACCCATGGACACTTACCATCGCTGGATGCAATCGGTCATTCCAGCAACGATGGCAGGCCTGCCAGCCTTGGCCGCACCCGCCGGGTTTACAAGCGCTGGCCTGCCCGTTGGGCTACAGATTATCGGCTCAGTGCAAAACGATATGAGCGTGCTACAACTTGGGCACGCGTACGATTTAGCGAGTGGTTACTCTAAAATTCGTAGCATCTTATTGTAATAATCCTAGGTTTGAACGGTCGATCAAAGTCATATGACACCAAGCCATTCATTTGCCCTTTGCCTCATGCTCACATGACACGAAGTCACTCACCTACCTTTTGCCATGGGATCACGTGAAGCTGCGCGATTTACTTTCCTCTTGTCTAATGCTGCTATGCCTAAGCAGTCGGGCGCAAACCGTTGTTGAAAGCATGGCACTGTTTGACGACGGCAAAACCCAAGAGGCGGTTGCGCAACTCACCAAGCTTGGCCAGAGCGGCGACGCCGAGGCGCAAAACCTGCTGGGCGTGCTGTACGACAACGGGCAAGGCGTCGCACAAGACTACAAGCTCGCGCGCGTCTGGTTTGAAAAAGCAGCCGCACTAGGCCACCCTAGTGCTCAATACCACTTGGGCTTTCTGTACGAGGCAGGCCGCGGCGTCGCGCATAATGACAAACAGGCACTATATTGGTATGGGTTGGCAGCCAGTCGGGCCGAGCCGAACGCTCAGTACCGTTTGGCCTTGATGAACTTGAACGGCTTTGGTGTAAAACCTAATCCTGCTGAGGCGCGCAAATGGTTTGCGCAGGCTGCGGCGCAAGGTGATCCGCAAGCGCAGCGTCAACTTGGTTCTTTGTATGCAAAAGGCTTGGGCGTCGCCCAAAACAAAATTCTTGGCTATATGTGGATAGATATCGCGCGCGGTTTAGGCGATCAGCCGGCCAGCAGAGCCGTCGTTGAATTGGCTCAGACCATGTCAGCTCAAGCCGTCAACCACGCGCAAGATTTAGCTAAACAATGTATTGCAAAAAGTTATCAAGGTTGCGAGGTCACGACGCGATGAACGCTCACCCAAAAATTGCCCTCGTTACAGGCGGCGCTAAACGCTTGGGCCGCTCGATTGCCTTGCGTTTGGCGCAAGACGGCTGGGACGTTGCCGTGCACTTCGGACAGTCTGAAAACGACGCGCTTGATACTGTTTCAGCCATTCAGCAGCTAGGGCGCCGCGCGGTTGCCCTAAGGGCTGACTTTGCAGAGCAATCACAAGTTGACACACTGATTGCGCAGTGCGTCGCTGGGCTCGGCCTGCCCGACTGCGTAGTCAATAGCGCCTCCTTGTTCGCCTATGACGATGCGGCGCACTTTAGTCCTGAGCAGTTTGCCAGACACATGCAAATCAATGCGGTGGCACCTCTTACGCTTAGCCGAGACCTGTATCGCGCGCGCCTTGAGGCAAAAAAAATAGCGTCACGTGCGTTTGATCATCCGGGCGTGATTATTAATTTACTTGATCAAAAACTGGCCAATCCCAACCCAGATTTTTTGTCGTACACCTTGTCAAAAGCAGCTCTTTATCAGGCCACTACTTTGCTGGCTCAGGCCTATGCGCCAGAGCTCAGAGTCGTCGGTCTGGCTCCAGGTCTGACCTTAATCTCTGGGGATCAAACCGAGCACGAGTTTAAACTGGCGCATCAGCAAACTCCTTTAGGTCAGTCCTCGACCCCCGAAGATATTGTTAGCGCTGTGAGTTTCTTGGCCTCGGCGCATTCAATCACTGGCACAACGCTTTTTGTTGATGGCGGTCAACACCTGACCCCCTCTGCACGCGACGTGATGTTCTTAACTCGTGCGGATACCGCGACCTCTAAGTGATTTTTGTGATTTGATCTTGTTTGTGCGATCTTTGTATTGTGATGCAACACCTTTGGTTAACCGTCATACTTAGGCTCCTCACTTTTTTAATTATTTATACATTTCAATGACTCTTGCCCTCATTCAGCACCCTGACCTCTCGAATTGCCGCCGCTTGTTTCTCAAAGATTTTGAGATCAACATGAATATCGGCGTGCATGAGTTCGAAAAAAAGGGCGAACAACGCGTCATCGTCAATGTTGATCTTTATGTACCCCTCACCGACAACACGCCAAGCAAAGATGATTTAAGTGAGGTGGTTGACTACGACTTCATGCGTCAAACAATTGCCGACATCATCGCGCCGGGTCATATTCACCTGCAAGAGACTCTGTGCGACGAGATTATGAAGCGTATGCTGGCGCACCCCTTGGTGCGGGCAGCGCGTGTATCTACCGCAAAACCAGATGTTTATCCAGACTGCACCGCAGTCGGTGTTGAATCATTTCAAACAAAAAAATAATGTTTTTTATCAAATGCTTACTGATAAAAAAATTAGTACATCAATAAACTTTATTTAGTACATCAAGATTGTTAAACGCCTTTGGCGTGCATCTGCTTTGACACCTGCGAATCAGGCAAAAACGGCCGTGCGCCATTAATCACGTTAAGCGGCGAGCCGGTCAAAAAGGCTAATAAATTTTTGAGTGAGGTATGGAAGAACTCCTCCATATTCTCTTTTGTCACAAATCCGATATGAGGCGTTGCCAACACATTGGGTAAGCTGCGGTATGGATGAGCAAAAGGCAACGGTTCGACCTCAAACACATCGAGCCCGGCGCCACCGATACGCCGCTGTTCAAGCGCTTCGAGCAGCGCACCTTCAGCTACGATTTGCGGACGCGACGTATTGATCAAAAAGGCGTCTTTTTTCATGAGGGCTAAATCTGCGGCCGACACCAACCCTAGCGTGGCATCGCTCAGCGGCATATGAATCGTAATCACATCGGCTTGACGAAACAGCGCCTCTTTTGAAACGGCCTGAACGTTAAACGCACCCGCACGCTCGGGCGTCATGTTGCGACTCCAAGCCACCACTTTCATCCCAAACAACTGACCGATCTGCGCAACAGGAATCCCCATGTTGCCCAAGCCAACAATCCCTAAGGTTTTTCCAGCTAACCCGCGACCTAAGCTCACCTGCCAACCACCCGCGCGTAACGAAGCGCTCTCTTGCGGAATCGAGCGAAACAATCCAAGAATCAAGGCCCAAGTCACTTCAACCGTGGTTTGATGTTGTGCCTCGGTCGTACTTACGACAATGCCCAACTCGTCAGCGGCGTGCAAATCAATCGAGCGTGCATTACGCATGCCAGTGGCCAGTATCAACTTTAACTTGGGCAAGCGCGAGAGTACCTCTCGTGGAAACTCAGTGCGCTCGCGAATTCGCATCACCACGTCAAACTCAGCTAAGCGAGCAATCAACTCATTTTGATCGTGCACATGATCACGCAAGCTCACGACCGCAAGCCCCGGCACCACGCTCCAATCCACAATCGTCTGACCGATCCCTAGATAATCATCCAATATCGCTAAACGCATTCTTACCCTTCTAATATTTTGTGAGCCTGCGCTCGCGCAACCAAGCAATCGCCGAACCGACTATGCCTTTGGGCATGAAAAACATACACAGCCCGACCAAGACTCAACTCGCCTAGAGCCCAGCAGCCTCACGAATCCCTTTGGTGATGATTGTCATGTCAGCACCCGGATTCTCTTTGACAGCCTTCGCCCAAAGCGCCGCATTGGCTTCGCACAGCACGGTTTTTACTCCCGTTGACTCGATCAATGACATCGCGATCCCCACATCTTTGTTCATCAGTTGCATCGCAAAGCCGAAGTTCCAGGTCTTGGGCAACACTGCGCGCGGCCAAGCCTGTGCGGTCATAAAGCTGCCGCCACTCGAGGCATCAATGACTTGATGCATGACCGCAGGATCCAACCCAAATTTTTCACCTGCTGCAAAAATTTCAGACGTTGCGACTAAGATCGTTGCGCCCAACAAATTGTTCAAGGCTTTGACAGCATGACCCGAGCCAACTGGGCCAACATGCACAACCTTCGTCCCCATCCGATTGAGCAAAGGCAAAGCACGCGCAAAGTCTGCAGCGTCGCCACCAGCCATGATGGCTAGCTTGCCCGATTCGGCACCGCCGATCCCCCCCGATACGGGCGCATCAATAAACGTAATGCCATGCTGTTTTGCTAGCTTGGCGTTCTCGATGGTGTTGGCTGGCGTCGACGAACTCATATCGATCACCATGGCGCCCTGCTTTAAGGTTTTGAGCAATTCATTACGTAATACCTTGTCGACAATCGGGCTGTCGGGCAACATCAAAATCACGACTTGGGTATCGGCCATTGCACTGATACTAGCCACCGCTTGACCGCCAGCCGCTGCTGCGGCTTGTTCACGACGCGCTACGTCCAGATCAAAGACCTGTACGTCAGCAAAACCTTTCAAGTGAGCCACCATCCGACTACCCATCGCGCCCAAACCTACGAAGCCAACTTTCTGTCCTGCACCATTATTGTTTTGACTCATGATCATCTCCCTATGTTTTCTAGTGAACTATTTTTTACCTAACGTTTCATAAATACTGCCGTAATCCAACTTGCCATGCCCAAGCTTACTATGCATGTCATACAGGTTACGGGCCAAGCCGCCGAGCGGCACGCTGCATTTAGTCACTAGGGAGTTTTCGACCGCCAGGCCCAAATCTTTAAGCATTAAGTCAACGCCAAACCCACCCGCATAGCCGTTTGAAGCCGCCGACTCTGGCATCACGCCTGGGCATGGGTTACACGAATTCAAGACCCAGTTGTTACCCGAACTTTTCGACATGATTTCAGATAAAACGGCAGGATCGAGCCCATTGGCGATACCCAAGCGCAGGGCTTCAGCGGTGCCGATCATGGTGATACCTAGCAACATGTTGTTGCAAACCTTGACGGTTTGGCCGCTGCCATGCGCACCGGCGTGATAAAGGGCCTTACCCATCTTTTGCAGATAGGGCTGTGCCGCGGCAAAACCCTGTTCGGTGCCGCCCACCATAAACGTCAGGGTGCCGGCCTTAGCGCCGAAGGGGCCGCCCGATACGGGCGCGTCAATCATTTCTATAGCTTTGGTGGCAGCAGCCGTACCAAGCTCTTTGGCAACTTGTGGTGAGATGGTCGACGAGTCGATCAGCATGGTACCTTTTTGCGCAAGCGCTAAAACGCCCTGGTCGCCTATATACACACTTTGCACGTGCTGGCTCGCGGGCAACATACTGACAACGACTTTGGCGCCTTTCACGGCTTGCGCAAAGTCAAGACCTTTCGCACCACCGGCAGCTACCAAGCTATCTACGTTAGCTTGAGCCAAGTCAAAACCAACAACTGAAAAGCCACCGCGCAACAGATTGAGTGCCATGGGCATGCCCATATTGCCTAGACCAATAAATACGACTTCTGGTGTCATGAGGTTCTCCGAGAGGTGTAAGGGGTAAGCGTGAGACCACGAGGCGCCCTGAACAACCGGTAACGCCCTGTCTTGCGCTCGCAACTCATTATCACATCACTCGGAAAAAATAAAACAAACGATTTCAATCCAAGATTTGCTCGACCAAAGCAATAGGGGCGTCCCAAGCAAAAAACCGCACACCAAAAGCAAAAGGCTAGCTTCAATTAAGAAACTAGCCTTTTGAGATTACTGGTCGGGGCGGTGGGATTCGAACTCACGACCCTCTGCTCCCAAAGCAGATGCGCTACCAGGCTGCGC
>JABMMM010000031.1 GCA_013205565.1 Alcaligenaceae bacterium
CCTACGCCGAGGCCGCCAACGAGACCCAGGCCGCGCTTGAAATCCTTAGGCTCGAGCAGGCGATTCGCGTCGCACTAGGATGTGGGCTGCGCGTGAATGCGGGTCATGGCTTGCATTTTGGCAACGTGGCGCCAATTGCTGCACTCGAAGGTATCGCCGAACTCAATATTGGCCACGCGATTGTGGCGCAGGCCATTTTTGATGGATGGGAGACCACCATCCGCAATATGAAAGCTTGCATGATTACCGCACGCCTCAATGCCCAACGTGGGGTATTGTTGCAGGCGCGTGAACCTTAACTGGGGCTGGCTTGTGAGCGCGATTGCAGGAATCGGAACCGACCTCGTCAAAATGGAACGAATTGATCAGGCCTGGCGGCGCCACCCTGAGCGTTTTCCAGAAAAGATCTTGGGTCCTGACGAGTTGCGCGTGTTTAAGGCCCGCGCAGCGCGTGATCGTGGTCGTGGGGTGCGCTACCTGGCGACACGCTTCGCCGCAAAAGAAGCGTTTTCAAAAGCGATCGGGCTCGGGATGCGCATGCCCATGTGGTGGACCCGGATGCAGACTGTCAATGCCCCTGGCGGGCGGCCGCACATTGCGCTCGCCTCGCCTTTGGCCGAGTGGTATGCCGAGCGCTTCGGTGCCGCTCACGTTTCACTGACCGATGAGTCCGAATACGCTGCGGCCTATGTCGTTGTCGAATCCAGCCAACTGAATGTACGAGAAACCTTGTGAAAAAAAATCCTCCAACGCAAACGCCCGAACGCGGTCCCTTAGTGGTCGATGTGGCAGGCTGCGTCTTGACCGCAGACGAAAAAAAGAGACTCAAACATCCTTTGGTTGGTGGGGTGATTTTGTTTGCGCGTAACTTTGAAAATCGCGCCCAACTGGTGGCGCTAACGAACAGCATCCATAAGTTGCGCACCCCCCGCTTGTTGATCGCGGTGGATCACGAAGGCGGTCGCGTTCAGCGTTTTCGCACAGATGGCTTTGCGAGCCTGCCCGCGATGCGCAGCTTGGGCGAGTGCTGGATGCAAGAGCCGTTGCAGGCGCTGCGTCTGGCCACCGACGTTGGCTATGTGTTAGGAGCAGAATTGCGCGCCTGCGGCGTTGATTTAAGTTTCGCCCCGGTTCTTGATCTTGATTACGGTGTCAGTTCTGTGATTGGAGACCGTTCGTTTCATCGCGATCCGCGCGTGGTCGCGCTGTTGGCGCGCGCCTTGGCCCAAGGTCTGAGCTTTGCGGGGATGGCCGCTTGCGGTAAACATTTTCCAGGCCATGGTGCGGTCAAGGCCGACTCGCATCACGCAATTCCGCGCGACGCACGATCGTTAAAACAGATTCTTCAAGATGATGCTGCGCCGTATCAATGGCTGGGCGATCAAGTGATTGCCTCGGTGATGCCCGCGCACGTTATTTTTTCTAAAGTCGACACGCAGCCTGCCGGGTTTTCGGCAAAATGGATCAAAGATATTTTACGAATCAGGCTGCATTACGATGGTGTCGTTTTTTCAGACGATCTCACGATGGAGGCTGCCGCGGTGGTCGGTGATATTCTGGCGCGCGCGCAGGCTGCGCTCTCGGCAGGTTGCGATATGGCGCTGGTTTGCAATCGTCCCGATCTGGCTGATGAATTGTTAGTGCGTCTGACGCATCATTCAGAGCCCGCCTCGTTGGCGCGGATTGCGCGCCTGATGCCCACTCAAACGGCACCCGACTGGATTGCGTTGCAACAACAAGCCGCCTATTGCCGTGCGCTTGCAACCGTACACGCACTCAATGAGCGAAACTGAAGCCGCTGAGTTTGACCTCAAAGAGTTTTTGGCGCGCCTGCCGCATTTGCCAGGCGTGTACCGACACATCGACGCTGGCGGAGAAGTTCTTTATGTCGGAAAAGCGCGTGATTTAAAAAAGCGCGTCGCTTCGTACTTTCAAAAAACGCCTTCAAGCCCGCGCATCGGACACATGGTGGCGCGGGTCGTCAAGATCGAAGTGACAGTCACGCGCTCTGAAGCCGAGGCGCTGATTCTTGAAAACAATCTGATCAAAAGTTTGCGACCGCGCTACAACATTTTGTTTCGCGATGACAAGTCTTATCCTTATTTGATGCTGTCTGGGCATGCCTGCCCGCGTATTGCTTACTACCGCGGCTCGACACAAAAAAAAGGGCAATTTTTTGGTCCCTATCCCAGCGCTTGGGCGGTGCGAGAAACGCTCCAGATCTTACAAAAAGTTTTTCGGTTGCGCACCTGCGAAGACTCGGTATTTTCAAATCGATCGCGTCCATGTTTGCTGCATCAGATCGGACGTTGTTCGGCGCCTTGCGTCAACGAGATCACCCCCGAGGCTTATGCACAAGATGCCGAACGCGCTGCGCGTTTTTTAAATGGTGAAACGCAGCAAATAATGGGCGACCTCGAGACCCGCATGCAGCAAGCCTCTGAGGCCCTCGCGTTTGAACAGGCTGCCTTGTTGCGCGATCAAATGGGAGCGCTCGCCAAGGTCTTGCACCAACAAACCATGGAAGACTCCGATCAAAGTGATACCGATATTATTGTGGTGGCCACAGCGGGCGGCCGTGTTTGCGTGAACCTGGCGATGGTGCGCGGTGGCCGGCACTTAGGTGATCGCGCTTTTTTTCCAACGCACACCGATGGCGACTCGCCTTCGCAGGTGCTTGAAGTCTTTATCGCGCAACATTATCTAGACCACCCCTTACCGGCGGCGGTGGTAGGCTCGCACGCCTTGCCAGATGCTGAGTTAATCGATTTATTGGCAGAATCACGTAGCACCAAAGCACGATTTATCAGCCATCCGCAAGGCGTCAGACGCGCCTGGCTCGAGCAAGCGACTCGCAATGCCGAGATGGCTCTGGCCAACGCTTTGTCAGAAACAGGAGCCCGCAGCGCACGCACGCTTGCGCTGGCCGAGGCGCTAGAACTAGACACTGATCCTGTCGTGCTCGAGGCCTTGCATATTGAGTGCTTCGATATTAGTCACACTGCGGGCGAGGCGACCCAGGCCTCTTGCGTGGTCTTTGCCCATCACGCGATGCAGCCCTCGCTCTATCGGCGCTACAACATCGCGGGCATCACGCCAGGCGATGATTATGCCGCGATGCGCCAGGTATTAACGCGCCGGTTTGGCAAAGTGGCCGACGGCGAGGCTGTGATGCCCGGCCTGGTTCTGATTGATGGTGGCAAGGGGCAGGTCGAGATTGCTCGGCAGGTGTTTGTCGAGTTAGGGCTAGACATCACTGTTTTAGTCGGAGTCGCCAAAGGGGAGCACCGCAAGGTGGGTCTTGAGACCTTGATTTTTGCCGATGAGCGCGCCTCGCAAGCTCTTGGTCAAGAGTCGGCAGCGTTGATGCTAATTGCTCAAATTCGCGATGAGGCCCATCGCTTTGCGATCACGGGGATGCGAGCCAAGCGGGCAAAAACTCGCAATGTTTCACGATTAGAAGATATCGACGGCATTGGCGCTAAGCGCCGGCAAAGGCTCTTGGCCCGCTTCGGAGGCTTTAGCGGTGTGGCCAACGCCAGCATTGAAGATCTTGCCTCTGTCGAAGGAATCTCGCCTGAGTTGGCTGAACGACTGTATTTTGCCTTGCGTTGACTTCAATCTGTCATGATTTAGTGGGTTAGCATAGAGGCATGCCTTTTAATCTCCCAATTTTTCTGACTTGGTTGCGCATTGCCATGATTCCCATGGTGATTGGTTTGTTTTATTTGCCTGAATCTTGGCTGGCGCTTCCTGTGCGCGATACCTGGGCTGCCGCCGCGTTTGTCTTGGCTGCCTTGACCGACTGGTTTGATGGCTGGCTGGCAAGGCGTTGGAATCAAACGTCAGCCTTTGGTGCGTTTCTGGATCCGGTTGCTGACAAACTGATGGTGTCTGCTGCGCTGTTGGCGTTGCTGAACCTTGACCGAGTCGATGTGATGATTGCGTTTGTCATCATTGGGCGCGAAATCACGATTTCGGCGTTGCGCGAATGGATGGCGCAACTCGGTGCAAGCGCCAGCGTTGCGGTGCATTGGTTAGGCAAATTCAAAACTGCGGCGCAAATGATCGCGATCCCTTGTTTGTTGTATCACGCTGATTTGTGGGGAATCCCAGTCGCGCAGGTCGGGCAGGTGCTGATCGTGGTCGCCGCGATCTTGACGGTGTGGTCGATGCTGTATTACTTGCGTCGCGCCTGGCCTGTCATTCTTGAAAAAACCAGCTGACACATCAGCATCACCAGCTGCGGCTTATCGTTTCGCTTAATGTCTTTCCCCCGCCAGCATACGGGTCGCTGTGTACGTCATCACGTCAACGCCATCCTGATTTTTGACATCAATGCGCGAAGTCACGACCGCGCGATTGAGTTTTGAAGTCGGGCGAATCTCAGTGACTTCGACTTCAGCCCAAACGGTATCCCCAGCAACCACCGGGTGCAGCATTTTTTTATGAACTTCAAGCAAGGCCAGCCCAGTGCCTTGCACCATGCCTTGCATCAAGAGGCCTTCAATGAGCCCATAGGTCAGGGCGCCGGGGGCAGGGCGCCCTTTCATGGCGCCGTGCGAGAAAGTGCGATCAATAAAGATGGTCTCGAGCATGCCCGTGACGCTAATAAAGTTAATAATATCGGTTTCGGTGATCGTACGACGAAATGTTCTGAACCGTTGCCCCACCGATAATTCTTGCCATGTGTAGCCGGCCCCTAGCAATTGAGCTTCGCTCATATCGTCTCCTGATAGTTTGGTGTGGCCCAGACAAACAAATACAATCAGGGCACTCAGTTATTTTTGCCGCGTCTGCGGTATATTTCTTCTTAAGTATAGGGCATGCCGTTGCCAGTGTTGACGGTCCTTATTGATCGTGATTTTCAGGATTATTTTTTCTTATGCTGACTGCACTCGAGTTCACTCAGGTTCCCGCGGATGAAGCGGCGTTTCGCACTGAAATCAGGCTCTTTTTGAACGAAGCGCTTAAAGACGTGCCCTCGCATGTCAAAGCTCGTTCGTGGATGGGGACAGACGACGGCTTTAGTCTAAAGCTGGCTAAGCAAGGCTGGCTTGGACTGACGATTCCAAAAGAGTATGGGGGGTCGGGCAAGGGTTTCTATTCGCGCTTCGTGCTGTCTGAAGAGCTACTTGCCTCTGGGGCGCCGGTTGCCTCACACTGGATCGCCGATCGACAAAGCGGGCCCTTGTTGTTACGTTACGGTACCGAGGCGCAGCGTCAGTTTTATATTCCGCGTATTTGTCGCGGCGAAGCTTTTTTTTGTATCGGGATGAGCGAGCCAAGTTCGGGCTCGGATCTGGCTAGTATCCGTAGTCGCGCTGTCAATACTGAGGCGGGTTGGGTGCTCAACGGCAGCAAAATCTGGACAACCAACGCGCACGGCTGTCACTACATGATTGCTTTGGTGCGCACCTCGGGTGAAACTTCTGACCGCCAGAAGGGCTTGTCTCAAGTCATCATCGATTTGACTCTGCCCGGCGTCACAGTGCGTCCGATTAAAGATATGGCGGGCGATGCTCACTTTTCAGAAGTCTTTTTTGACAATGTCCGGCTTGGCACTGAGGCCTTAGTCGGTATTGAAGGTCAGGGTTGGGATCAAGTCACTGCCGAACTTGCCTTTGAACGTAGCGGGCCAGAGCGCATTTATTCGAGTATCGCCTTATTAGATTGCTGGCTTGAAGCGTTGCGTGCGCAACAATATAACGACGCTCAGACAAGCGCTTTGGTTGGTGCACTGGTCGCTGAAATGGCAACCCTGCGCGCACTCTCTTTGGCAGTGACGCAAAAGTTGGTGGCGGGTGAAAGCCCCGCAATTGATGCCTCGGTCGTGAAAGATTTTGGGACCGACTTTGAACAGAAGCTGATCCGAAACATTGCAGACTGGTTAGGTAGCCATCCAGATTTTGTCGCGTCGCCCGATCTTTTGCAGACGCTCGGTTATCTTGAGCAAATGGGGGCAACGTTCTCTCTGCGAGGTGGTACGCGCGAGATTTTGCGTGGCATTATCGCGCGCGGCTTAGGGTTGAGGTGATTTTGATGCAAAACGATTTTTATGATTCAGCAGAGCGTTTGTTTGGCGAAGTTTGTACACCTGTGGTGATACGTCAGATCGAACAAGGAGCCGCGACGCAAAGCCTTTGGGCGTCTTTAAGCTCGGTGGGGTTCGCCGATGCGCTCTTGCCTGAAACCGCCGAAGGTGCAGGCTTGTCGCTGACTGAAGTCTGGCCAATGCTGTTTTCGATGGGCCGACACGCGCTACCTTTGCCGTATGCGCAAACATTATTTGCCCGCGCCTGGTTGCACCGCGCGCGGCTAGAGTCCAGCTTGAGCGGCCAGGCCCGCGAGCGCGGATTGCCCGACGGCACGATCACGTTCGCACCTTTTCAGGTGGCTCGCACGGACCAAGGCTTGAAGGCCTGCGGTGTCGCATTTGGTCGCACAGCCAACTGGGTATTGGCGCAAAGCGGGCCCGATGTTTGGTTGCTGCCTGTCGAGCAGGCGCACAGCACACCTTCAGGTGGCTACGGTTCGCTTGAGGCCGATCTGGTTTGGTCTGCCGAGGTCGCGCAGACCTGTCTCCTGGGGCAATTTCAAAGCCCTCAGTTTCTCGAATTTTTGGCTCTGTCGCTCGCAGTGCTGATTGCGGGTGCCGCTGATCGTGTTTTTGAAATGACGTTAGCCTGGGCCAATCAACGCGAGCAGTTTGGCAAGCCGATTGGTCGGTTTCAGGCTTTACAGCAGCAAATCAGCGAAGTCGCCGAGCAGGTCTTTGGTGCACGCATGGCCGCTGAAATGGCTTGTCGAAGCCTAACGTGGCAGCCTGTGCCTGCCTTGTCGGCGTTAGCCAAGGCGCAAACGAGCCAAGCGGTTGCGCGAGTAGTTGCCGTGGCCCACGCTGTGCACGGCGCGATCGGAGTAACGCACGAATTTGATTTGCAACTTTACACACGTCGCTTAAACGAATGGGCCCGAGCGGGTGGCGGTGCGGGTTACTGGTCTGGGGTGTTAGGCCAACAGGTGCTGCTCGCCAAAACCTCGGCGCTTGATTATGTGCGCACAGAATTATTTTTTGAGTCGCAGGCTTGAGGGTCGTGCTTGGCTTGAGCCGAGCGCCTGAGTCGCACGCCTGAGCTGCACGTTCAAAACACGCGCGCTGACTCAACGTGCGCTGGCTAAACGTGTACTGGCTCAACGTGTACTGGCTAAACGCGCGCTGACCAGACGTGTACTAGCCAAATGTGAGCTCGCTAAACGTGCAGTCCGAAAATATGCACGCGTCAAATGAAAGGAAAGCGCAATCCGTCCTGTGCGCTGGTTTGCTGCAAGCCGCGGTCCTTGAAGTATTTGTGTGTCACCTATTGAAAAGCAGCAAGATAGCCACATTTAATAGTCATGGCTTTCTGGCCTCTGGCCGAAGTTTTCAGGAGAATGATCATGCGCTTCGATAAATTGACGACCAAGTTTCAGCAGGCACTGGCTGATGCGCAAAGCGCAGCCTCGCGCAGTGAGCACCCGTATATTGAACCCGCGCATGTCCTCTGGGCCTTATTAGCGGATAGTGAGAGCGGTGCTGCAAGCCTTCTGGCGCGTGCGGGCGTGGCTGTCAATCGGTTGCAGACTGCGCTGCAGACGCAACTCAAGGGTCTGCCCAAAGTGACGGGTGGCGACGATAATATTCAGGCTAGTCGCGATTTGCTTTCTGTTTTTGCGCGTACCGACAAAGAGGCTGCAAAGCGCGGCGACACCTATGTCCCAAGTGAATTATTTTTGCTGGCACTTGCCGACGACAAAGGGGGGGTCGGCCGGGCACTCAAAGAGGCTGGTTTGCAACGCAAAGCGCTAGAGGCTGCGATTGACGCAGTGCGTGGCGGCGAGTCGGTCAAAGATCAAGACGGCGAAGCCAATCGCGAGGCGCTGTCCAAGTACACCATGGATCTCACCGAACGGGCGCGCCAAGGCAAACTCGATCCCGTCATTGGCCGCGATGACGAGATTCGACGTGCCATTCAGATTTTGCAGCGTCGTACAAAAAATAATCCCGTACTGATCGGTGAGCCAGGCGTGGGCAAAACGGCAATCGTGGAGGGCTTGGCTCAACGAATCATCAATGATGAGGTGCCTGAGTCTTTGCGTGGTAAACGCGTGCTCTTGCTTGATCTAGCTAGTTTGCTCGCAGGCGCGAAGTTTCGCGGTGAGTTTGAAGAACGTTTAAAAGCAGTTCTTAAAGAATTATCGCAAGACGATGGCAATAATATCGTGTTTATCGATGAGATCCATACAATGGTCGGGGCAGGTAAGGCAGAGGGTGCGATGGATGCGGGCAATATGCTAAAGCCCGCGTTGGCACGTGGTGAATTGCATTGCATTGGCGCGACGACTCTTGACGAATATCGTAAGTACATAGAAAAAGATGCCGCGCTTGAACGGCGCTTTCAAAAAGTGCTTGTCGCAGAGCCCAACGTCGAATCAACCATTGCGATTCTGCGCGGCTTGCAAGAGCGCTACGAAATGCACCATGGCGTCGAAATCACCGATCCGGCTATTGTTGCTGCCGCTGAACTTTCAAATCGCTACATTACCGATCGCTTTCTGCCAGATAAAGCGATCGATTTAATCGATGAGGCGGCTGCGCGCATTCGTATGGAGATTGACTCAAAGCCGGAGGTCATGGATCGCCTGGATCGTCGCATTATTCAATTAAAAATTGAGCGCGAAGCGGTTAAAAAAGAAACGGATGAGGGCTCGATCCGGCGGTTTCAAATAATCTAAGAAGAACTCGAAAAACTTCAACGCGAATACAACGATTTTGAAGTCATCTGGAAAAGCGAAAAGGCGGCGGTTCAGGGGACGCAATCTATCAAAGAAGAAATTGAGCGCGCGCGTGCCAAGATGGTTGAGCTGCAACGCAAAGGGCAGTTCGATAAGCTCGCTGAAATTCAGTATGGCAGTCTGCCCGAGCTTGAGTCACGCCTCAAAGCTGCCGAGCTAGCGGGTGCTAAGCCCGGTACCGCCGAGCGTCCGCGCTTGTTGCGCACGCAAGTGGGCGCAGAAGAGATCGCCGAGGTCGTGTCTCGTGCCACCGGTATCCCTGTGTCAAAAATGATGACAGGTGAGCGCGACAAATTACTCAAAATGGAAGACCGTCTGCATCAACGGGTGGTGGGTCAGGACGAGGCTGTGGGGCTAGTGGCCGACGCGATTCGACGCTCGCGCGCTGGCTTATCTGATCCGGCCCGGCCCTACGGCTCGTTCTTGTTTCTAGGACCGACCGGCGTGGGTAAAACAGAACTCACGCGCGCGCTGGCAGATTTTTTGTTTGATTCTGACGATCATTTAATTCGTATCGACATGAGTGAGTTCATGGAAAAACACTCGGTCGCACGTTTAATCGGTGCGCCGCCGGGCTATGTCGGTTATGAAGAGGGCGGCTCTTTAACAGAGGCCGTTCGGCGCAAACCCTATAGCGTGATTCTGTTTGACGAAGTTGAAAAAGCGCACCCCGATGTTTTTAATATTCTGCTACAGGTGCTGGATGATGGCCGACTCACCGACGGCCAGGGGCGCACCGTCGACTTCAGAAACACCGTCATCGTAATGACCTCAAACTTAGGATCGCATCATATTCAGGCGATGGTGGGTAAGCCTTATGAAATGATCAAAGAAATGGTTTGGGAAGAGGTCAAACAGCATTTTCGCCCCGAATTTTTGAATCGTATCGATGAGATTGTCGTGTTTCATGCACTCCAAAGTCAGCATATTGAGAAAATTGCCGAGATTCAGCTTCAACGCTTGGCCTCAAGAATGCTTCAACAAGAGATGGTACTTGAGGTGTCAAGCGCTGCGTTGGCAGAACTTGCCCGGGGTGGGTTTGATCCCGTGTTCGGCGCCCGGCCCCTGAAGCGCGCGATTCAGCAGAACCTTGAAAATCCAATTTCCAAACTTATTCTTCAAGGTAAGTTTGGCCCTAAAGATGTGGTGCCCGTTGACTGGCGCGATGGTAAGTTCGTCTTTGAACGCACTTTGCAGTGAATCGCGGCGGGTTAAAGAGGCACCGCGGTTTGCTCGGTGCGCAGGCAGCGTGCGCTGTGGTCAGGAGTCAGCCAGACCAATTCGGGCACAGTCTGTTTGCAGGCTTCAAGCGCCAAGATGCATCGCTCTGCGAAGGCGCACCCAGGCGGCAGCTTGGTCAAGTCGGGTGGCGAGCCTGAAATGGTTTCTAAGCGCGTGCCCTTTTTGACAGCGCCGTGCGCCAGACTTTTGAGCAAGGCGCGCGTGTAGGGATGACGCGGAGAACGCATGATGGTTCGCGTCGTGCCTTGTTCGACAATTCTGCCCGCATACATCACGGCGATACGGTCTGCCACTTCAACGGCCGCCCCGATGTCATGAGTCACAAAAATGACAGACAAGCCCAACTCGCGTTGTAGTTCACGCAACAGCAAGAGAATTTGAATCTGTACCGTTGCATCGAGTGCCGTGGTGGGTTCGTCTGCTAACAGCAATTGCGGTTCGCTGGCAAGCGCTAACGAAATCATGGCGCGCTGACGCATGCCACCTGACATTTCGTGAGGATATGCGTCCAGGCGTCGCTCGGGGCTTGGGATGCGCACACGTTCGAATAACGACAGCGCACGCGCGCGCGCCTCGCTTTGGCTGATGTTTTCGTGACGCAAAATCGCTTCAGTGATTTGAACGCCAACGGTGTAGACCGGATCAAGGGCAAGCAAGGGCTCTTGAAAAATCATCGATGCGACTTTGCCTCTAAAGCTCGACAATGCGCTGCTCGAAAGTTGCACGACATCCTGTCCCCCAATCAAAATCTGTCCCTCAAGTTTTGAGCGGGCTGGGTTGTGCAGGCGCAAGATCGAGCGCAAGGTGACGCTTTTGCCAGAACCCGATTCACCAATGAGGGCGACGACTTCGCCGCGCTTAACGGCGAGGGTGACGCCATTAACGGCCTTGACGGGAGTTTTCCCCCCGGTAAAAGTCACGGTGAGGTCGCGAATATCAACAAAGGGAGCTTCTGTTGTTTCGACTGCTTCGACTGCTTGGGTTGCGGGATTCATACTGTTGGAACGCTCGCTAAAGTGGCTTGCGTATGACCGCTGTTTTCAACATGAATCCAGCAGGCGACGCCTTGCCCATCTCGACTTGAAACTAACGGTGGCATTTTCTTTGAGCAGACCGGTTGGGCTTCAGAGCAGCGCGTGTGAAAACGGCAACCCGAAGGTGGATTGATTGGATTGGGCGGGTCGCCCGCGAGCGGTGGCGTTTCGGTTCGCTGATCTGGGTCCATTGAGGGTACTGAAGAAAGCAGTGCGCGCGTGTAGGGGTGGCGCGGCGAATTGAAGAGTGTTTCGCACTCGCCAATTTCGACAACTTGGCCCAGGTACATCACCATGACGCGATCTGATATATACCGCACAACGTTTAGGTCATGGCTGATGAACACATAGGTTAGTTTAAATTCGTCTTTTAGGTCGAGTAAAAGATTCAAGACCTGCGCTTCAACGGATTTATCGAGCGCTGAAACCGCCTCATCCAAAATGATCAGGCGCGACTGCAGGGCAAGTGCCCGCGCAATGTTCACACGTTGTCGTTGCCCGCCAGAAAGTTCATGAGGATAGCGCTCGGCAAAACGTTTTGGGTCCAGACCGACACGCTGCAATAGGTCACGAGCACGCGCGATCGAGTCGGCTTTACTCACACCATGCACTTGAGGTGAAAAGGCAATCGAATCCTCAACGGTCAACCTCGGGTTGAGCGAAGCGTAACTGTCTTGGAAGACCATCTGGGCTTGGCGCCTGAACTCTTTAAGGCTTAAGTCTCGGCTACCGACAGACTGCCCGTCAAAAATAATATCGCCGTGATCTGCAGTGATCAGATTCATCAGCAGACGCGCAGTGGTCGACTTGCCGCAGCCAGACTCCCCGACGACCCCCAGGGTCTCACCTTTACGTACCATGAAGTCAATGCCGTCTACTGCGCGCACCACACCACCACCTTTACCGAAAATATCTTTCTTTAAAGCAAAGTGTTTGACCAGATTTTTGACCATCAATAAGGGTTGCGCAGTGCCCCCTACATCAGCAACGTGTGTGACGGGCGTATTCATTAGTTTTTGATCTCCATGGCTGAGCGCAACCCATCAGACAGCAGGTTGAAGGCGATTGAGGTGATGAAGATCATGATGCCCGGTAAAGCCGCGATCCAAGGTTGTACATAAATGGCGGTACGTAAGGTGTTAAGCATCAGGCCCCACTCGGGCTCTGGTGGCTTGACTCCAAGACCCAGAAAGCTCAAGCCTGAGGCCAGAATCATCGAGACCGCAATCAGGCTGGTTGAATAGACGAAGATCGGGCTCAGCACGTTACCCAAGACATGAACCCGCACGATGGTGAACGCGTTAGCGCCGGAAGCGCGCGCGGCTTCGACAAAATCACGGCTACGAATCTGGGTGGTGACGCTTTCAGCAACTCGCGCGATGGGTGGAATAAACACGATCGTGAGTGAGATCAGTGAGTTGGTAATACCGGTTCCCAATACCCCCGACAGCGCAATCGCCAACAAGACAGACGGAAACGCATAAAACACGTCAATGGTGCGCATCATGACCGAATTGAGTTTGCCACCGGCATACCCGGCAACAATACCGATGCTTGACCCGATCGTAAACGCAAGCAAAACGGGTGTAATCCCCATAAACAGCGACAGTCTGGCCCCCACCATCAGACGTGACAGCATGTCACGGCCCAATTCATCAGTCCCTAATGGATAGCCTTCGAAGCCGATCGGTTTCAAGCGCTTCATAATCGAAGCTGCGTACGGGTCGGCAGGGGTGATGAGCTGACCAAAAATTGCCATGATGAGTAAGCAAATAATGACTAGCGCTGCGAACATCGCGACCTTATCGCGCACCAAGCGTGAAAATACATTTTGCCAGTAGCCCACCGAGCGCTCGGTGTCAAGGGACGGAATTTTTTTTGTGTCGACAGTGATATTTAGCATTGGATTCAACCTCGCGCGATTCGTGGGTCAAGCGTGGTCTGAACAATATCGACGAGCATGTTGAGAATCACAAAAAAAGTGGCGAGAACGAGGATGGTTCCTTGTAGCAGGGGAAGGTCTCTTTGAAAAATGGCAGAGTTCAACAAAAAACCTGTTCCAGGCCAAGAAAAAACGGTTTCGATCAGAATGGAGCCGCCTAACAAGTAGCCGAGTTGTAAGCCCATGACTGCCAAGGCTGTAGGCGCAGCATTTTTGACAACGTGCAAAAAAATACCAACATTTTTAAGGCCTTTTGCTTTGAGGCCCACAATAAATTCTTGCGCAAGAATCTCAGCGACCAACGCGCGTACTGTGCGCGAAATAATTCCCATCGGGATGACGCTCATCGTGACCGCGGGTAAAACCAAGTGTTTGATATGTTCCCAGTTCCATTGCCAGTCGGACGAACCACCAGGTCCGGCGCCGTTAGGCGGCAGCCACATGAGAATTGAACTGAAAATAATCACAAGCACCATACCAAGCCAGTAGTGGGGCACACTGACACCCAGTACCGAGGTTAGTGACGCAGCCTTATCTACCCAAGAGTTTTGAAAGTAACCGGCGACAAAGCCAAACAGACAGCCAAATATAAAGCCGATCATGGTCGCCACGATCGCCAGCCGGAAGGTGTTGCTGACGGCTCGCAAGACCTCGGACGTCACAGGGCGACCGCTTGCAATCGAGGTGCCTAAGTCACCTTGTAGTGCGCGCCAGCCCCACCGAAAAAATTGTTCTGGGTACGATTTATTAAAACCATAGATCTCCATCAACTGTTTTTGTAATTCTTGCGAGGCATCGGGAGGCATGATCGACACCAGGGGATCGCCGGGCGCTAAGTGCACCAGACCAAAACAAACAAGCGCCACGCCAAACATGATGGGCAGCGTGTATAAAACGCGTTGAAAGATAAAACTCAGCATACAAAACAGCCTTTAAAACGATCAGTCAAGCAGCCCGATCAGTAAAGTTGCCTCAAGCAAAGCAGCCTCAAACGAGACGTACGAGTCGCTTGCATTAGCGTTGGCATCACACGGGTTCAATCTGAATGAAGGCAACCTACCGCTTGGCCGTCTGGCCGACCTCGAACGCTCGTGGTGTGCGGGCGCTTGAGTGTGGGATTGCTATCAAAAATGAGTACGGCGGCACCAAAATGAAAGTGCCGCCGCAAGACCTCAGTCGCTTAGTCTTTAGTCATTGTAGCAATGTCGATAAACCAGCTCTTTGGTTGAACGACATTTTTTACTTTAGGACTCATCGCGCGTGGACCCACATCGTGTGCGATCCAGACAAAGGCAGCTTCGTCGACAATTTTGGCATGCAGCTTTGCCAGCGCTTCGTCACGGCCTTTTTCTTCAAAGTTTGTACGGGCGTTTGACACGAGTGTGTCAAGCTCGGGGCTGCCAAAGTATCCCCAGTTGTTTGATACCGGAGGAAACGCTTTGGTGCTCGAGAACCGAACCATCGCAAAAAACGGATCCATGGCCGAGAAGCTGACGTTGGTGGCCGTTGCGCCGTTTGCGGCGGGGTCTTTTGCACCTAAGCGCCAGCTGTTGAACATGGTGTTCCACTCAATGACGTCAAACTGAACGTCAAAGAAGCATTGCTTGAGAGACTGTTGTACGAACTCGTTCATCGGCAGGGGCTGCATCTGACCCGAGCCAGAAGCCGAGATTTGTACTTTAGTTTTCATCGGCTTGGCCGTCGAGTAGCCTGCCTCTGTCATGAGCTTTTTGGCGGCGGCTGGGTCGTACTTGATCTCAAAGGTCGGATTACCCCACCATGGATGGCCCGGGGGAAAGGTGCCTTTTGGGATCTCCATCATGCCGCCTAGCAGGCTCTTGAGACCCGCCCGATCCACACATAAATTGGCGGCTTGACGTACCCGCTTGTCTAACCAAGGCGAACCGTCGGCAAACGATAATTGCCAGGGCCAAACGTGAGGTTGCGCGTTGCTATAGATCGTAAAGCCACGCTGTTTGATTTGTGGCATCGCGTCTGGAGCGGGGGCTTCAATCCAATCAACTTGGCCCGACAACAGGGCTGCGGTACGCGCGTTTGCCTCGGGCATTGGAATCATCACGACCCGATCAATCTTCGGTACGCGTTTGGGATCCCAATAGTCTTTATTTGCGGCAAGTTCGAG
>JABMMM010000307.1 GCA_013205565.1 Alcaligenaceae bacterium
ACGTAGAGGTTAGTAAAAACCCTTAATTGTTGCGTTCAAGCACCGCCCAAGGTTGCACCAAACCACAGGCTGAGCCATGCTACGGGCTTAACCTAAGCTCAACACAGGTATGGTCGATCAATACAGTTCACTTTACGAGACTTTCGAATGGCTGGTACCCACCCATTTCAATATTGGTCACGCCTGTTGCCATCGTTGGGCGAATTATCCGACTGATGCACGTAAAATTGCATTGTTTGATGAAAACGAAACCGGTCAGCGCGAAGTCTGGACGTACGAGCGCCTGGCCGCGACGGCCAATCAGCTAGCCAACGGCCTGATTCGCATGGGGGTGACACGCGGCGATCGCGTGGCGTTGATTTTGGGGCAGCGGCCTGAAACGGTTGTGGCACACATCGCAATTTATAGCGTTGGCGCAGTCGTATTACCCTTATCGAGTCTCTTTGGCCCCGAGGCACTTGAACAACGCTTGCGTGATGCACAAGTCCGTATCGCGCTCTTTGACGATTTATCTGCGCCAAACGTATTGGCAAGCCTCGCACGCTGTCCGACTTTGACCCAATTAGTCGGTGTCAACGTCGAAGATGAACGCGTTTTAAGCTGGACCAAACTGTTAGTCAGACAACCCACCACGTTTAAACCCGTCGTCACACGTGCGGATGAACCAGCGATTCTGCTCTATACCTCGGGTACGACTGGTACACCAAAAGGCGCTTTGTTGCCACATTCGGTGTTACTTGGAAACTTGCCTGGCTTTGTGGCCTCGCAAAACTGGTTTCCTCAGCCTAAAGACGTCTTTTGGTCTCCGGCCGACTGGGCTTGGACGGGTGGCCTGATGGACGCACTATTACCCACACTGTATTTTGGTCAACCAATCGTTGGCACCCGTGGACGCTTTAGTCCAGAACGAGCCTTTGACATCCTTGAGCGTTATCAAGTCACCAATACGTTTTTGTTTCCGACTGCGCTCAAGCAGATGATGAAAACCATTGCCCGCCCGCATGACACCTATCAATTGTCACTACGCTGCATCATGAGCGGTGGCGAAAGTGTCGGCGACACCGTCTTCGCCTGGTGTGAGCAGGCGCTAGGCATCACCCCAAACGAAATGTTTGGTCAAACCGAAATGAATTATCTGATCGGAAATAGCCATCAAAAATGGCCGGCACGTTCGGGCAGTATGGGAAAGCCCTATCCGGGCCACCGCATCAGCGTATTGCGCGAAGATGGCACGAGCGCGGCAACTGACGAGGTCGGTGAGGTGGCACTCAACCGCTTCGACATCCATGACCATCCGGATCCAATCCTATTTCTTGGCTACTGGCGCAACGAAGCAGCGACTGACGAAAAGTTTACCGGCGACTGGTGCCGCACGGGTGACCTTGCGCGCGTCGATGCACAAGGCTACTACTGGTATGCCGGCCGGGCCGATGACGTGTTCAAATCCTCAGGCTATCGCATTGGTCCGGGCGAGATCGAAAATTGCCTACTTGATCACCCCGCCGTAGCCAACGTAGCCGTGGTGCCTAAGCCAGACTCTGAGCGTGGGTCGGTGGTCAAGGCCTTTGTGGTGCTGACGTCAGAGTTTTCATCACGCAAACGCGCCGAACTGACCGCTCTGCTACAAGAGCACGTGCGCACCCGGCTCGCGCCCTATGAATACCCCAAAGAAATTGAATATATCGACACGTTACCCATGACCACCACCGGAAAAATCCAGCGGCGCGTCTTACGTCAACTCGAAGCCGGTCGCAGCCTGCGTCAGGCTAAGAAACTCAAGGCGCAGTCAGACCAGAGCTGTGCGAGCCCGCCTCTGGCTTGAGGCCCGTCCCCAGGCCCGCCTGTGTCTTAGGCTTGCGTCTGCTCGGGCTAAACTAGGGACTTTTAATCGTAATAGGCAACCCGCATCATGGCGATTTACCAACTGGGAGACCTCATCCCCCGTATCGATCCAACAGCCTTTATTTTTGACTCGGCCGACTTAATTGGGGACGTCGTGGTGGGTGCCCATGCAAGCATTTGGGCCAACGTCAGCATTCGGGGCGACAACACGTGCATCGACATTGGTCATCACAGTAACGTACAAGAAGGCAGTGTGTTGCACTCCGATGCGGGCGTGCCGCTTACCATTGACCATCACGTCACGATCGGGCATCAAGCCATGCTGCATGGCTGCACGATTGGCTCGGGCTCGTTAGTGGGCATGCAGGCAATCGTCTTAAACCGCGCCAAGATTGGTAAAAACTGTTTGATTGGTGCTGGCGCAATTATCCCCGAGGGGCGCGAAATCCCCGATGGCAGTTTGGTCATTGGAGTCGGCAAGATTACGCGTACGCTGTCTGAAGAAGAGATCGCCACCATTCGTAACAATATCGAAAACTACGCTAAACGCGGGCAAATGTATCGTCAGAATCTAAAGCGAATTGGTTAATGGCCTTAGAACCCTTAGCAACGCGCAGCGACACGCTTAAAAAGTTTTTATTTGAAGACCGTAGTGTGCGGATCGAGTCAGTGCGAATTGAGCAGGCTTGGCTCGCCGCGCAGGCGCACCAGCAATATCCTGCTCCAGTCACCGCCCTACTGGGCCAGTTGGTGGCGGCTTCTACACTGTTGGCCGCAAGTTTAAAATTTGATGGCTCGCTTTTATTGCAACTGCAAGGCGACGGCGCGATTGCTTTGATGGTTGTTGAGTGTCGCGCTGATCTTAGCGTGCGAGCGACCGTCAAAATGCGTGAACGCCCGTTGCCCGAATCGCTCGACGCCGCTCACGCAGCTGATTTACAGTCGCTCCTAAATCCAGGGGGGACGGCAAAATTTATTGTTGTGCTTGATCCGCCAAAGCACACGCCAGGCCGTCAAGCTTATCAAGGGATTGTGCCACTCGAGGGCGACACGATTGCCCAGGCGCTCGAGCAATATATGCTGCGCTCTGAACAATTACACACCCGAATCTGGCTGGCGGCCGACGCGCTGCACTGCACCGGCTTGTTGATTCAACGCCTGCCCCTGCAAGGCGGCGCGCAACAAACCGAGATCGAAACCGCTGATGAATCTTGGACACGCGCTCAGCATTTAGCGCAAACACTCACGGCGACCGAAATGCTCGCAACGCCGCAAGACACTTTGTTGCACCGCTTATTTTGGGAAGAAACCCTGCATGTGTTCGAGTCAAAAAATATCACTTGGAAATGCTCTTGCACTCAAGAGCGTGTTGCCGATATGCTTCGTATGCTTGGCAAAGCCGAGGTCGATGATATTTTGCAAGAGCAAGGTAAAGTCGAGGTTGCCTGCGAATTTTGTGGGTTGCCCTACGTGTTCGATGCCTTAGATACCGAGGCGCTGTTTCATGCGTCGACCGTGTTGGGTAGCAAATCAGTCCATTGAACCTTTTGCTGACCTTGACGCACAGAGCACAAAAAAAGCGCTGTGCACTTGCGCGCGCAGCGCTTGGTTGAGCCCGCTAAGCCAAGCTCACGTTAAGACGTTTTAGCCAAGTACTCGACGGCGTTGCGCACGCCCTTTGAGCCAACGTCGATGCCTAAGCTTTGCATGGCAGCCTCAACCCCGGCCAAACAACCTAAAATCATCGCAGGATTTAAATCGCCTAAATGACCGATTCTGAAGACTCGGCCTGTAAAAGCACCTAGACCACCAGCGATCAACACTTGAAACTTTTCGCGGGCGGTGCTGCGGATCAGTTCGGGATCAATGCCTTTGCCGACTAACACCGCTGTGACTGAAGCCGAACGCGCGTGGGGCACCTGACATAAAAACTGCACTTGCCCAGCTTCCGACCACGCCTGGACTGCCGCGTGAACTGCGCCAGCCAAGCGTTGATGACGCGCATGCACCTGAGCCACGCCCTCTTGCTCAATCAAACCAAAGGCGGCTTCAAGACCAAACAATAAGTTTTGTGGGGCTGTGCCGCAAAACCGACTGTAAGAAGGCCCTTTACGACGACGCATCCAATCCCAATAAAAGCGTGGTGCGGGGTTCTTGGCGCAGACTTGCATGGCGCGTTCGTCGGCGGCACAAAAGCCTATGCCAGGCGGGCACATCAAGCCTTTTTGCGAGGCGCCGATCACGGCGTTCACGCCCCACTGGTCCATGTAAAAAGGGATCGCCCCTAAAGACGCCACAACGTCGACCACAAACAGCGCGGGGTGCTTAGCGCTATCAATCGCGCCACGTAATGCGGGCATGTCGCTTGTCGTGCTACTGGCGGTGTCGGTGTGCACGGCAAAGACCGCGACGATTTCGTGTTTGGTGTCTTCGCGCAAGGCTTGTTCGATTACGGCAGGGTCAATTGGTTGACCTTCGAGGTAAGGAGTGCGCACAATCACCGCACCCATCGCCTCGGCCATCAAGGCCCACGAATCAGAAAAGTGCCCGGTGCCGGGAATCAGGACTTTTTGGCCGGGGGCTAGCAAATTTACGATCATTGCCTCCCAGACGCCATGACCGTTTGCCGCATAAAAAAATATATCAGCATTTGCAGTGTTTAGCAGACCTTGCAAGCCGTGCTCACAGGCGTCGACACAGGCGTCAACGCGTGGGTCGCCCATATCGATCGGTTGCCTGGTGAGGGCATCGAGCACCGCCTTGGGCACGTTGGACGGGCCAGGTGAGTGCAACAAACGAATACCAGGAAAATAAGGAAATGACTCGGCAGACGAATTCATAACTAACCCTTTAAAAAGACATGATTAGTTTAACCGCAACGCGAGGGGCGCGTAGTTCACCGTATCGACAGCATGACCGCTTCAAGCCAAACTGCGCGCTATGCAAATATTGACGCAACTCTGCCAGCAAAAGGGGGCAAGCACCTTAGAGACGAGCCTTGTGGCGCTTCCAGTTATGCTGGTCTGCCTGCTGGGGTTTGAACTGGTGCAGGCACATCAAGCCCGACACCTTGTGACTCTGGCGCTGCAAGAGGCGGGTCGTGCCGCAGCGGTCTCGCCCGCAGACTCAGTCAAAGTCGCCCTGACGTTCGCCCAAGCCCTGTGGCCGCTTTTTACGCCAGCCGGCAAGTACGCAAGCGCCGCACAACGGCAAAACGCCACCCTTGCGCGTTATCAAGTGTCTTATGGCTTGCCAGTGTGGCACTTAACCACAACCACGCTGGCAAAAAATCGCGCGCAATTAGATTTGATTTATGTATATGAGCCTGGGCAAGCTTGGCTGCGCAAAGTCCTGCAACTAAGCGCCCAACAACTACCGGCTTTTGCTGAAAATGATTTGGCGGCACAGGCGCGCCAACGGGGCTTGCTTGCGCTGCGCCTGAGCCACCGTGTTGTGCTTCACGCCAGCGAAGTTCAGGCAACCACAAGGGCTCTTAAGTCTGAACCTACACCCAAGCGTCTTGAGACAAACGCTCGCGCGCTGCACCTTAGCAACAACTTTCAGACAAACTCTTTGAGCGCCCAACCTCGCGGTGCAACCCCGGCAGTCAACGCACCGCAGCAAAGTTCAATAAAAGCTGCCGCTTCCGCGGGCTTGCATCAAGAACAACCCGCACAGACAGACCAGGCTCTTTGTGGCGTTTTATTGTGTTGTGCGCCCTGAACACCCGCAAGCCAACAAGTGGTATTAGCGCGTGACTGTTGTGGGTTTGGCGCTGGGCGCGGGTGCCACGCGGTTGGGTTTGCTCGAGGGTTTGATCTCGGGTGGTTTAACGTCAGGCGGCAAGACCTGAACGAAAAGTTCACTCTGCCTCATCATGCCAAGCTCGGCTCGGGCACGCTCTTCTGCCGCTTCGGTGCCTGTGCGCAAATCATCAACCTCTGCCAACAAGGCGACGTTTCGGACACGCAAGCCTTCATTGATGCCACGTTGAGTGGCAACGTGCTCTTGCATGTCCCAGACAGACAGCCAGCCACCCCGACCCATCCACAAGGGATATTGGATCAGACCAGCCAGTGCCACTAGCACCAACAGCAACAGACGCATACCACCTCGCGTTTGCCTGAAAACCTAAACAACGCCTCTCAGGCAAGCCATGCGCACGAACTTAGCGCAAGTTGTAAAAAGCCTCGAGACCAGGATATGTGGCCACTTCGGCAAGTTCTTCTTCGATTCTGAGCAACTGATTATACTTAGCCATGCGATCTGAGCGCGACAACGAGCCTGTTTTGATTTGCATGGCGTTGGTTGCCACAGCAATATCGGCAATCGTCGAATCCTCGGTCTCACCAGAACGGTGCGACACGACGGCAGTATAACCAGCGCGCTTGGCCATTTCAATGGCAGCGAAGGTTTCGGTCAGAGTACCAATTTGATTGATTTTGATCAAAATCGAGTTTGCGACACCGCGTTCGATGCCTTGCTTCAAGATTTTAGTGTTGGTGACAAACAAATCATCGCCGACCAACTGAATTTTGCGCCCGAGTTGTTCTGTGAGATGCTTCCAGCCATCCCAATCGTTTTCAGCCATGCCGTCTTCGATTGTAATGATGGGATATTTGTCACACCAAGTTGCCAGCAGGTTAGTCAACTCTTTTGACGTTAAAGACAAACCGCCTTCGCCTTGAAGTGTGTATTTGCCGTCGCGATAAAACTCTGAGGCGGCGCAATCCAGGCCCAGTGCGATTTGGGTGCCTGGCTCATAGCCTGCATTTTCAATGGCGCGCAAAATTAATTGAATCGCTGCTTCGTGATTAGGCACATTCGGGGCAAAACCACCCTCGTCGCCCACAGCGGTTGACATGCCTTGATCGTGAATGATTTTTTTAAGTGCATGGAAAGTTTCGGCCCCCATCTGCATGGCCTGTCTGAAGCTTTTTGCGCCAACCGGCAAAATCATGAGCTCTTGCATATCGAGCGTGTTGTTAGCGTGTGCGCCACCGTTGATCACGTTCATCATGGGCACGGGCATACTCATCGGGCCACTGCCACCAAAATAACGATACAAAGACAAACCAGATTCGTCTGCGGCAGCGCGCGCCACGGCCATGCTCGCCGCCAAAATCGAGTTGGCACCCAAACGCGACTTGCCCTCGGTACCATCTAGTTCGATCAGAGTGCGATCTAAAAACGTTTGCTCTTGGGCGTCTAGACCCATCAGGGCTTCAGAGATTTCGGTATTGAGATTTTCGACTGCGCGCAAAACGCCTTTACCCAAATAGCGTGATTTATCACCATCGCGCAGTTCGATGGCCTCGCGACTACCGGTTGAGGCACCCGACGGCACCGAGGCACGGCCCATCGCGCCGGACTCAAGCAACACATCGCATTCGACCGTGGGGTTGCCACGCGAGTCGAGAATTTCGCGTCCGATGATATCTACGATTGCACTCATTTCAAGGTTTCCTGGATAATTAAAATTTTGATGACTTTAAGCAAAACGCGACTCAAGAAAGCCGTGCCGTTTAACCACTCGATCTAAATCAAGCAAGATGGCAAGCAGGTCTTTCATTTGATCTAAAGGTACGGCGTTGGGTCCATCGGAGAGCGCTTGCGACGGATTAGGATGGGTTTCCATGAACAAACCAGAAACGCCCGCGGCCACTGCGGCCCGGGCTAAGACCGGAACGAATTCGCGTTGACCGCCAGATGAGGTGCCTTGTCCGCCAGGCAACTGCACCGAATGGGTGGCGTCGAACACCACCGGGCATTGGGTTTCGCGCATGATCGCTAACGCCCGCATATCTGACACTAAGTTGTTGTAGCCAAACGAGACTCCTCGCTCGCAAACCATAATATCTTCGGGGACACCCGCCTTTTGCGCCGCAAGACGAGCTTTTGCAACCACCTGCAACATATCGTGAGGCGCCAAAAATTGGCCTTTTTTGATATTGACGGGTTTACCGCTGGCCGCACAAGCTTCAATAAAATCGGTTTGACGGCACAAAAATGCAGGCGTTTGCAGCACGTCGACCACTGCAGCCACTTGGGCGACTTGGTCTTTGTCGTGCACATCCGTCAGCACCGGCACCTTAAAGTGCGCGCGCACGTCTGACAATATCTGCAAGCCCTCGGCCATTCCGGGGCCACGATACGAGGCACCCGAACTACGATTGGCTTTATCAAACGAGCTTTTATAAATAAACGGGATCCCTAACGCGGTCGTGAGTTCGCACAAACGACCCGCAGTATCAAAGGCCATTTGGCGTGATTCGATCACGCAGGGCCCAGCGATCAAAAAAAAGGGCTGGGTTAAGCCAATTTCGAAGCCGCACAGCTTCATCAGGCGGCCTGACGCTTATTTTGCTTCGCTAAGGCTGCGCGGATATAGCTTGAAAACAACGGGTGACCGTCGCGCGGTGTCGAGGTGAACTCGGGATGAAACTGCACGCCAATAAACCAAGGGTGGCCCGGGATCTCCATGATTTCGGGAAGATCCTCGGTGGGCGTGCGCGCGCTGATTAGCAGACCGGCCAGTTCAAGCTTAGGCACGTAAAGGTTGTTCACTTCGTAGCGATGGCGATGACGTTCGTTGACCTCAGGTCCGTAAATACTGCTAGCCAGGGTATCGGCTTTAACGGGGCAGCGTTGCGCGCCTTTGCGCATCGTGCCGCCTAAGTCTGACTGTTCGTCTCGCACTTCAGCGCGACCTTCGCGATCGATCCACTCGGTAATCAAAGCTACCACGGGGTGCTCGGTTTGCGGGTCGAACTCGGTACTGTTGGCATGCGCCAAGCTCGCTTTATGGCGTGCAAATTCAATCACCGCAAGCTGCATGCCCAGGCAGATCCCCAGATAGGGCACGTTATGTTCGCGTGCGTATTGAATGGCCAGAATCTTGCCTTCGGTGCCACGCTTGCCAAACCCACCTGGCACCAAAATCGCATCAAAAGGTTTGAGCACGTCGGTACCGTTCTGCTCAAGCGCTTCAGAATCAATGTAATCAACCACCACGCGAGATTCGGTATGGATACCTGCGTGAATCAACGCTTCACTAAGCGACTTGTACGACTCAGTGAGGTCGACATATTTGCCTACCATCGCGACGCGCACCTGATGCTTGGGATGCTCAAGGCCAAACACCAGCTTATCCCAGACCGATAAATCTGCCTGAGGGGGGTCAATCGCTAACACCTCGCAAATGAGGTTGTCGAGCCCCTGCTTATGCAACATGCTTGGGATTTTATAGATTGAGTCGGCGTCCCATACTGAGATCACGGCATCGAGTGGCACGTTAGAGAAGAGCGAAATTTTTGCGCGCTCTTCGTCGGGAATGGGACGGTCGGCGCGGCACAGCAAAGCGTGGGGAATGATGCCGATTTCGCGTAGCTTTTGTGCCGAGTGCTGGGTTGGCTTGGTCTTGAGTTCGCCGGCAGAGGCGATAAAGGGCACTAAGGTCAAATGGATAAACGCAGCGCCGCCGCGGCCCAGGCGCAGACTCATTTGCCGCACGGCTTCAAGAAACGGTAAAGACTCAATGTCGCCTACCGTGCCACCGATTTCGACGATCGCGACGTCAGTGTGGCCACCCCAAGACTGGTCGGCGCCCCGGGCAATGAAATCTTGAATCTCGTTGGTGATATGCGGAATCACCTGAACAGTTTTGCCTAAGTACTCACCCTTGCGCTCTTTGCGCAAAACAGATTCATAAATCTGACCCGTAGTAAAGTTATTGGCCTTGCGCATTTTTGACGAGATAAAGCGCTCGTAGTGGCCAAGGTCAAGGTCAGTTTCAGCGCCATCTTCAGTGACAAAGACCTCGCCGTGTTGAAACGGGCTCATGGTGCCCGGATCGA
>JABMMM010000308.1 GCA_013205565.1 Alcaligenaceae bacterium
GTCCTTAGGGCACAAAGCCCTTGCAGTCAATCTCTCAGATTTGGCGGCCATTGGCGCGCGCCCGCTGGGTTGCCTGCTTGGACTAGGCTTGCCCGCGATCGACGAGACATGGGTTGAGCAGTTTGCCGAGGGCTTTTACGCGCTGGCCGCTCAGCATGGCTGCGAATTGATTGGTGGCGACACCACCCGAAGCCAGCAAGGCATCACGCTAAGCGTGACCGTGTTTGGCGAAGTCGAGCCAAGCTTGGCACTACAACGCAACGCTGCACGGGTTGGCGACGACATCTGGGTGTCGGGTGCCCTAGGTGCAGCAGATATCGCCTGTCGGATGCTCGCAGGTGAAATCCCGCTCGATGCCGCGCTCTTGCAGGCCACGCGCCGTGCACTTGAGTGGCCAACGCCGCAGGTTGAGTTGGGGCAACAGTTGCGCACGCACGCCCATGCGGCGATTGATGTGTCAGATGGTCTGCTGCAAGACCTTGGGCATATCCTTACCGCAAGCGGTGTTGGTGCAGAACTGCACGAGCCGCGCTTGCCCTTGCACCCTGCTTTAACTGCGTTGTCGAAGCAAACGCTATCGCCTGAGGTGCTGCGACGTGCCGTGCTTGCCGGTGGTGACGTCTATGAGCTTTGTTTTACTGCGGCACCCACTCAGCGTGCACAGCTCGAAAAAATCGGTCAAACGCTTGGTGTTGCCCTGACTTGTATCGGCACGATTCGTAAAGAGCCAGGGCTAGTCGTTTATGATCAGACCGGCACTGCGATCTCTGGATTGCCGAGCGGCTTCGATCACTTTAGGATTTGACCCACGATGACTGACGTATCCAAAAGACACCGCACAAGCTGGCCCAAGGCGGCGTGGGTGTTTTCTGATCCGGGCCGCATGTTGATGTTTGGTATGGGCTCTGGTTTGTTACGTCCTGGCTCTGGCACCTGGGCAACACTGCTGGCCTGGTTACTCTGGAGTGTCGCCTCGCCTGGCGTCAACGACCTCTACATCGGTATTTTCTTGCTGGTCTGTTTTGTTTACGGTTGTTGGGCTGCTGAGCGCGTGGCCAAGCAACTTGGTGTGCCCGACCATGTCGGCCTTGTCTGGGATGAGTTTGTGGCGTTTTGGTTGGTGCTGTGGCTCGTGCCCCAAAGCTTGCCCGCCCAAGCACTTGCCTTTGTGTTGTTTAGATTTTTTGATGTCGTCAAGCCTCCACCGATACGGCAAGTTGATGCGCGCTTTAAAGGTGGTGTTGGTGTGATGCTCGATGATTTGCTGGCCGCGGGTTACACGCTTTTAGTGATGGCGCTTGTGGTTCGTTTTGGCGTTATTCTTTAATCGGCTTTAATCTCTTTGCGTTAGTTGTTCACACGTTCACGGGCAAAAATATGTCAATACAGATCGATCAGCTGGCTACCGAACTCGGTGAGCTTCTTTTAAAACACAAAGGCTTGCTCGCCACGGCCGAGTCTTGCACTGGCGGGTTGCTGTCTGGCGCTGCCACGGCGATTGCGGGTTCAAGTGCCTGGTTTGATCAAGGTTGGGTTACCTACAGTAACGCGGCCAAGCAAGCGCAATTGGGTGTTACCCCACAGGCACTTTTGCAATTTGGTGCAGTGAGTGAAGAAGTTGCGCGTCAAATGGCCGTGGGGGCCTTAAACATGGCGCCTCGGGCCACGTTAGCTTTGACCACCACAGGTATTGCGGGCCCCGGTGGCGGCTCTCCTGGCAAGCCTGTGGGCTTGGTGTGGTTTGGCTTTGCACAGCGCCGCCCATCAGGGGTCGCGGTGCACGCGATTTCTAAAATATTTGAAGGCGATCGCCAAGCCGTACGTGAAGCCTCGGTGGCGTTTTCGTTGGCGACGGGGCAGATGCTGCTGAAAGAAACCTGAGCGTAACGCAGCAGCAAATGGTGACTATTTTTGTTGTGAGTGAGACTCAATTCAGTCTGAGGATAGCAGCAGCGCTTGGTAGTGTGTCGACACTGACGTCACCAGAATGCTCATTGTGCAGTCGACGTTGATACCCAGCCAATTGTTTGAAATTCAACGATGGGCGTTGATGTCATCACGCGTTTGACGCGCCACCGCCGCTGAGGCTTCGGTCCAGTGGCCTTCGCCTTTTGCGTACAAAATCGCGCGTGACGAATTAATCATCATCCCAGTTCTTTGCGCATTGCAGCCTGCCGTACAGGTTGCAGCAATGTCACCCCCTTGCGCCCCAATGCCCGGCACCAACAAGGGCACACTGTCGCCAACTGCCTTGCGCACCGCCGCCAACTCATTTGGAAACGTCGCCCCAACGACTAAGCCGCATTGGCCTGTTTTATTCCATTTATTCGCGACCAAATCCGCCACGCGCAAATACAGTGGCACGCCGTCAGTCACTAAAAACTGAAGGTCAGAACCACCTGGGTTTGAGGTGCGGCACAGCACGATCACGCCGCGATCTTCCCATTCAAGATAGGGCTCAACCGAATCTCCCCCTAGGTACGGGCTAACCGTAACCGCATCGGCCTGATAACGCCCAAAGACCTCTTTGGCGTATTGCGTGGCCGTTGCGCCAATGTCGCCGCGTTTGGCGTCAAGCACCAAGGGTAGATGAGGGTATTGCTCGCGAATATAAGCGCACAGGTCTTCAAGTTGCCCCTCGGCGCGCGCAGCCGCAAAATAAGCAATCTGAGGCTTAAAACCACACACAAAGGGTGCAGTCGCATCCACGATTTGGCGGCAAAACTCAAAAATTGCGGTCGGTTTACCCTGCAATTCTGCTGGCAAACGCGGCAAGTCGGGGTCAAGTCCCACCATCAAAAGTGATTGCGACGAGGTCCAGGCGGCATTGAGTTTTTGAATGAAAGACATGTCTGTAAAGGCAACTAGAGAGATCGGATACCGCTATTGTGTCAGATTAAGGCAAGCCAACGGTTTGCAAACAGTACTAGCCAGACCATTGCACAGAGCAAAAGGCTCAAAAACACTGCCGCGCTGCCAAGATCTTTGGCGCGACCAATGAGCTGATTGGTTTCAAGCGATACGGCATCGGCTACAGCCTCGATAGCCGAGTTTAAGAGCTCAACGATCAGCACTAAAACGAGCGAACCGACAAGTAGCAGGACTTGGCCGGCGTTTTGCCCGACCCAGAACGCGGCGGGCGTCAAGACCGCAGCGAGCATGAGCTCTTGTCTGAAGGCTGACTCGTAACGTAGCGCCGCGACAAGCCCTTGCATCGAATAACGCACCGCGTTGGCGACTCGCTTGAAGCCGCCGGTGCTCTTGTACGGTGAGGGATGTGGGGCCATGATCTCAAACTTGGTTTATCGTAGGGGGCAGAAGGATCCCTCAAAGCTAAAAGGAAGATAGCACACCATGCCAATGCTCAATGTACAAATTATGCAGGGTTACAACTCGGCGCAAAAAACAGATTTATTGAAAAAGCTGACGCAGTCTGTGATTGACGGTGTACAGGCGCCCTTGGCTTCAATCCGGGTCGTCCTGCAAGAGGTCCCCCATGAAAATGTGATTGTGGGCGGCGAAATCGGTCACGAAATGGTCATGATCACAGTCGGTCTGATTCACGGGCGCACCGATGAACTGAAGTCTTCGCTGATTGCCGCCATGGCAAAGGCGGTTGAGTCTGCGATCGGTGTGTCGACTCAAAACGTGCGCTCGATTTTGTTTGATCTGCCAACGACCGATGTGGGTGTCGCTGGTGGCCTCACCGCAAAAGCGGCCGGGAGATAAACGCGATGTCTTCAGTTTTATTGTATGAACAAGACGATCTGGGCGTGGTGACACTCACGCTGAATCACCCTGAAACTCGCAACGCGTTAACAGGCACTGGCATCGTTGAGGCGATGCTTGACGCCTGCCATCGCATTGAGTGCGACCCCTCGGTGCGCGCCGTGGTGATTACGGCGACGGGCACTATTTTTTCGTCGGGCGGCAAAATTGACGAAATGCAACGTCAGATCGGTCCAGAGTTTGGTAGCGAGGTGTTGCGCCAAGAGTATCGGCACGGCATTCAACGCTTGCCGTTGGCGATTCACCAGCTTGAAGTGCCGACGATTGCTGCGGTCAATGGCCCAGCTATTGGTGCGGGCTTTGACTTAACCTGCATGTGCGATCTGCGCATTGCCACCGATACCGCAACCTTTGCTGAAAGTTTTGTCAAAGTCGGAATCGTGGCAGGTGACGGTGGCGCTTGGTTTCTGCCACGCGTGATCGGCATGGCACGCGCAGCTGAGATGTCGTTTACGGGTGAGCCCATTGACGCCCAAACGGCCTTGAGCTGGGGGCTGGTGTCGCGCGTAGTGCCAGCCGCAGACTTGTTGAGCACGGCGCACACGCTTGCGCGCAAGATGGCGGTGAACTCACCCTCAGTCATGCGGATGACCAAACGCCTGCTGCGCGAAGGACAGACGTCTTCGCTTTCAAACCTGCTTGAGCTCTCAGCGGCTTATCAGGCCATCGCGCATAAAACGCCCGAGCATGCCGTCATTATCAAAGACTTTATGGATAAAAAGGCGGCTCGACAAGCGAAGAAAGGCTGAGGGAAGATAGTCACTTTGCGACCCTAAAGCCTATATTGCTAGCGGATGTGTTTGGGGTGTTAGACCCCCGCGCAGCAAGTCGATAGCGATTGCAGTACGACTCATGACATAGAAACGAGCCCCCACGCATTGAACGATTCGTGGAGGGTCGTAGGTCTAGTGGATCTGTGTTGCTGGTTGCAGTGTGATAATCGGCGTGAAACGAATCAGCAACCCATTCCCACACATTGCCAGCTTGCTGATAGAAGCCCCAGGCGTTGGGCTTGTAGGACTTTGCCGCCAGCGGCCTCGGCACCCAGTTGTCACTCGGACGGCCCGGGAACTCGCCTTGCCAAATATTACAAACTGGTTCACCTTCAGGCTGCAAGTCATCGCCCCAAGGGTAGCGTGGCGACGACTGCCCCGCGCCAGCGGCGTATTCCCACTCTGCTTCAGTTGGCAAGCGCACGCCAGCCCAAGCGCAATAATTTGAAGCGTCTTTCCAGGTCACATGGACGACAGGATGTTCTAGGACATTCAAAATATTGCTACCGGGGCCGTTGGGACGCTGCCAGCAAGCGCCTTCAACATCCAGCCACCAGACAAGTGCTCGTGACGCTGGTCGTTGCGTTGCCCTTTGCAGTGCTGGAAC
>JABMMM010000309.1 GCA_013205565.1 Alcaligenaceae bacterium
CACTTGCATGGGGTGCAAGGGGTCGAAGGTTCAAATCCTTCCGTTCCGACCAGATATATCAAAGGGTTAGTGTTCATAAGACGCTAACCCTTTTTGTTTACACTTTGCAGAACGGTACTAGACTTATCTAAAAGAAAATGTGATTATCGAAAAGTGTCACAAACAAGGATAGGCAACATGACCGAAGTGAAAACTCAGGCAGCGCAGCCTTCGTATGACCATGGTGCCAGCAGTACGCGATTGATTGGTGACACCATTGGACAAGCCTTTGACAAAACGGCAACGACGTATGCGCTACAAGACGCTCTGGTGGTGGTCGACCAGGGCATTCGGTGGACTTGGCAAGAACTGGGTGCCCGCGTGCGGGCCTTGGCCGCTGGTTTTCTGGCACTCGGACTCGAGCCAGGCGAGCGCGTGGGCATCTGGGCGCCAAACTGTTCAGAATGGGTCTTGACGCAATTTGCAACCGCTAAAGTGGGACTCATTCTGGTTAACATCAACCCGGCCTATCGTCGCGCTGAGTTGGCGTATGCGTTGAACAAAGTGGGCTGCAAGGCGCTTGTCCTCGCGCCCGCCTTGAAATCCACGGACTACTTGGCAATCTTGACAGATTTGGCGCCTGAGCTCTCGAGCGCCAAGCCCGGCACGTTGCAGTGCCGTTTATTGCCAGAGCTCAAACACGTCATTCGCTTGGGTACATCTCAAACACCAGGCATGTTCAATTTTGATGATATCAGTGCGCTGGCTCAGCCCGCAGACGTCGCGCGTGTCGAGACCTTGGGCGCACAGCTGCAATTTGACGATATCATCAATATCCAGTTCACCTCTGGGACGACGGGTCAGCCCAAAGGCGCCTGCCTCACCCATCAAAATATTCTCAACAATGGCTATTTTGTTGCTGAAGCCATCAAACTGACCGATCAAGACAAGCTGTGTATTCCGGTGCCTCTTTATCACTGCTTTGGAATGGTGATGGGCAATTTGGGATGTCTGACACACGGAGCAACCATGGTGTATCCGAGTGCGGCCTTTGATCCACTCGCTGTACTGAAAGCGGTGCAAGAGGAGAAGTGCACCGCCCTGTTCGGCGTCCCCACTATGTTCATCGCCGAGCTTGAGCATCCAGACTTCGCTCAGTATGACTTGCGTAGTTTGCGCACGGGCATCATGGCCGGTTCTCCCTGCCCAGTCGAGGTCATGAAACGGGTGCAAGCCGAAATGAACATGAAAGAGGTCACCATTGCCTACGGCATGACCGAAACATCACCAGTCTCCACGCAGAGCGCCACAGACGATCCGCTAGAGCGCCGAGTCTCGACGGTCGGAAGGGTACAGCCGCACGTCGAAATCAAAATCGTCGATACCGATGGACGCGTGGTCCCCCGCGGTGTCACTGGCGAGTTTTGTACACGTGGCTACTCTGTGATGCTCGGTTATTGGAACGACGAAGAGAAAACCCGCGAGGCCGTTGACGCTGCAGGCTGGATGCACACGGGTGACTTGGCGGTGATGGACAATCAAGGTTATGTCAATATCGTCGGGCGCCTAAAGGACATGGTTATTCGTGGTGGAGAGAACATCTATCCACGTGAAATTGAGGAGTTTTTATACAGCCACCCGCATATTCAAGACGTCCAAGTGATCGGTATACCTGACCAAAAATATGGCGAAGAACTCTGCGCATGGGTGAAATTGCGAGAGGGCCAGTCAGTCTCAGAAGACGACGTACGCGCCTTTTGCAAAGGTCAAATCGCCCATTACAAGGTGCCTCGCTACATTCGTTTTGTAAACGAATTTCCGATGACAATCACCGGGAAAATACAGAAGTACATCATGCGTCAACAAACCATAGAAGCTCTAAGTCTTATTAAATAGAAAACCGACTCAGATTTTGAGACGATGTCGATCAATAAGCGCAATCAACTGAACGATTTCGTTTTGGGTAGTATCCCAGCGGCACACCAAACGAAACAGGTTGGTCCCTCGGCGATAAAACAACACACCGTCGGCGATGAGTGCATCAATGGCCTTGGGATTCATTTCAACAAAGAGTTCGTTTGCCTGAACAGGCGCTAACAACTTGACGCCCTCTAGGTTCGCAATACCTTGCGCAACCGTTAAGGCAGCTGCGTTTGATTGTTTTGCTAACCGTAACCACAGATCATCTTGCACGTAAGCCAACACCTGCGCTGACGCGAAGCGCATCTTCGACCAGATCATGCCAGCGCGGCGTAGATGAAAGCCGATATTGTTTGCGATCTGTGGGTTGAACACCACGATTGCATCGGTTAAAAGACCGCCATTCTTTGTGACGCCAAACGACAGAATATCAACGCCCGCTTTGACCGTAAGCTCGGCGGGGGTGCAGCCTAGTGTTGCGACAGCATTCGCAAAGCGCGCGCCGTCCATGTGTACGATAAGCTCGTTTGCGTGTGCGATCTTGCTAAGCGCCTTGACCTCATCCACCGAATACACCGCACCCATATCAGTTGCTTGCACCAAATTGATGGCTTGCGGTTGATTTTTGTGTGCCTGACCTTTACCTGAGGTACTGAGCGCGTGCTCTAGAGCCAAAGGGTCGACTTTGCCATCGATGCCTGCTACAGGCGTGACCTTTAAACCGCCACCAAAAAAACTCGTCGCATTGCATTCTGAGGTGTTGATGTGGGCCTCAGGGCTGCAATAAACTGCGCCAAAAGGTGTGCCGACTGCGGCCAACGCGAGGGCGTTTGCACCCGTACCGGTGGGTACCGGAAAGACCTGCACGGGATGCTGAAACAAGGTGCTGAAACGCTCTTGTAATTGCTGTGTGTGTTCGTCGCCACCATAGCCGAGAACGGAACCGACATTGGCTTGCACCAAGGCCTCAATTAACTCGGGCGCGGCGCGCCCACAATTGTCGCTACGAAACTCTAAGTATGTGGATGACATAGTGTACTTTTTAGCGAAAGAACAGGTGGTTAAATCACGATCTGTGTACCTAACTCAACCACGCGATTGGCTGTGATTTTAAAAAAGTCTGTTGAGCTTGTTGCATTTTTAGACATCAGCCTAAAAATTTGAGCTCGCATAAAATTGAAACTGCTTTTTGCAGCAGGCACAACGGTTTCGCGCGCCAGATAAAAAGTGGTAGACATCATGTCAAAACTCATACCTTGTGCTTCACAAAGTGCCAGAGCGCGCGGCACATCGGGGTTTTGCATAAAGCCGTACGTCACGATGATGCGGCTAAAATTTTCGCCAAGGTCTTGGATTTGGACACGGTTAGAATTTTTAACAAAGGGTGAGTCAGCAGTTTTGATTGTCATGAGGACAACCCGTTCATGCAAAATCTGATTATGTTTAAGATTATGGAGCAAAGCCGAAGGTACGCCGTCGGTCGAGCCTGTCATAAAAATTGCTGTGCCAGTGACGCGATGAACGTCAGTCGTGAACTGAATAAACGACTCGAGTGGCATACTACTTTGTGACATTTCGTCATTGATCAGTTTGCGTCCTCGTCGCCAAGTCGTCAGCACCGTGAACGAGATCACGCCCACAACCAGCGGAAACCAACCGCCTTGAGGGATCTTGACAGCATTTGCTGCAAAAAAAGCAATATCAATGACAAACAAAGAGCCCGCGACAAGCACGACAAACAACCAATTCCAGCGCCATAACAGTCGCATCACAACTGCAATCAGAATAGTATCGATTAGCATGGTGCCCGTGACGGCGATACCGTAGGCCGCGGCAAGGTTTGATGATGATTGAAACCCAATGACTAGTGCAATGACTGCGAGGTAAAGTGTCCAGTTTGTGAAGGGGACATAGATTTGCCCCTCTTCTTTGCCAGAGGTGTGAACAATTGCCATGCGAGGTAATAAGCCCATTTGTACAGCCTGACGCGCAACTGAAAACGCACCAGATATGACCGCTTGTGAGGCGATCACGGTCGCCAGCGTTGACAACGCAACCATTGGGATCAGCGCCCAATCGGGAGCAAGCAAATAAAACGGATTGCGAACTGCTTCTGGATTATGAAGCAGTAGTGCCCCCTGACCAAAATAATTCAAGACTAACGCAGGCATCACAAAACCAAACCAGGCCAGCCGAATGGGTGAGCGCCCAAAGTGCCCCATGTCGGTATAAAGGGCTTCGCCGCCCGTCACCGCGAGAACCACTGCTGACAAAGCAAAAAATGCCAGCTTGGGATAATCGCTAATAAATTGGAAAGCGTAATAAGGATTTAACGCAACCAACACCTCGGGATGCTTAAAAATTTGAAGGATACCCAGCCCCCCCAGCACCGTGAACCATACGATCATCACCGGACCAAAAAACATACCTACCAAACCGGTGCCACGTTTTTGAATCATAAACAAACCGGTGAGCACGACGACTGTGACCGGGATCACATAGTCTTTAAGCGTGGGGGCAATGATCTCGAGCCCTTCTACGGCAGACAATACCGAGATTGCTGGAGTAATCATACTGTCGCCATAGAACAGCGCAGCCGCAAAAATGCCTAACATTGTTAAGAGCCACGCGAGCCAAGCGGGGTTTTGGCGCGACGTAATCAGCGCGAGTAAAGCTAACGAACCACCTTCGCCACGATTATCGGCACGCATGATGATGGCCACGTATTTAATCGAGACCAGCACCATGATGGCCCAAAACACCATCGACAGCAGGCCAAGAATGTTTTCTGGCGTGACAGGGATTGGGTGGTGTCCGTTGAAAATTTCTTTAAGTGCGTAAAGAGGACTTGTGCCGATATCGCCAAAAACAACACCAATTGCACCTAAGGTCAGGGTGGGAAGAGCTTTACCAGTTTTCATGCACTCACAGTCAAAAAACCACAAGCGGTCATTGTATTGAGTATCGCGGCTTGTGGGAAATGAATCGTGAAACGCTCAAACCACCTTAAAGGCGAGCTAGTCAGGTTTGATATTTCGTTCTTTCACGATTTTCGCCCATTTGTCGGTATCTGAACGGATTTGAGCTGAAAACTGTTCTGGAGTGCTGGCAATGACTTCTGTACCCATTTTTTCGAGTTGCTCGCGTAGTGCGGGTTGAGATAAAACGCTTGCAATATCGCGATGTAACTGGGTGATCACCTCTTTGGGGGTTTGAGCGGGTGCCACAAAGCCAAACCAATTCGTAAAGTCGTACCCGGGTACACCAGACTCAGCCACCGTGGGCACTGCTGGCAGCACCGGCGAGCGCTTGGCACTTAATACCGCCAGCACCTTTAGCCGACCAGACTGAATGTGTGGCAAGGATTGCACCAAACTATCCATCGTGAAATCCACCTGACCGCCCACTAGGTCGGTGAAGCTTGGGCCACTGCCTTTGTAAGGCACATGAGTAAATTGTGTGTCGGTCATGCTGGCGAGCAACTCAATGGCCAAATGCGGGGCGCCGCCCGTCCCTGAGGACGAGTAGTTCAGCTTGCCAGGTTTTTGTTTGGCAAGTGCCAAAAGTTCTTGAACGTTATTGGCAGGCAACGAGGGATGCGCGACTAAAACAAACGTGACGCCGACAACGTTGGTGATCGCCGCGAGGTCTTTACTCGGATCGATCTCCATTTTGTAAAGATGCGGATTGATCGCCATGTTGCCCAGAGTCGCCAGCATAATGGTGTAGCCGTTGGGCTCGGCGCGTGCGGCCAAAGCCGTGCCAATCGTGCCACCTGCGCCACCTTTGTTATCGACAATCACAGATTGCCCCCAAGCGGTGTTCAAACCTTGCGCGACTCGGCGGGCAACGATATCGGTGCCTCCGCCTGGTGGAAACGCAACGATCAGGGTGACAGGCTTATTAGGATACGTGCTGGTCGCTGCCTGCGCGATGGTTGGGCTGGTTTGCTGCCCGCTGGCGGCGCTCGTTAAACAAAAGGCAGTGATCCACAGAGCGAATTTAAGCGTTTTCATTATTTTCTCTAGAAGGCTTTGTTATGCAACCACAGAACGTATTACTTCATTTGAGTTTGTAAAAATTTCTTGGCAGTGTCTTGATCAAGCAAGGGATAGACATCCATGTGCGCAGGCACAATGTCGCTCCATTCGTTCATTAAGCGGTGCAGGGTCTCAGTTGAATCGACATCAAACAGCGCAACCGCGCCACGACCCACGCGCGCGTGCACTGACACGGCTAGGCCAGATGCCAGTAAGGGGTTCATCCAATCCCAATAACTGTGGCGCGTGCTGGCCATTGAGGTGGGTTTTTCGGGGCGAGGGGTGCTAATGACTAAAAACAGCATGAGGTGTCTCCGGGGCGATAGCGCCTAGTTTTTATATTCAACAGTACAGGTAAGCGTAGCTGCGATAGCACTCAGCAGCAGAGGGCTTAGCTATTGTATTTGTTTATGATCCCGAGATTGTCTTGCCTTATACAGGATGTTGTGATTTCCAATGCCTCGCGATGTCGATACGGCGACATACCCACACTCGATCGTGTTTAGCCACGTGATCTAAAAATCGCTGTAGTGCAATAAAACGGCCAGGGCGACCTAGAATTCGACAGTGCATTCCGACTGACATCATTTTTGGTGTGTCATTACCCTCGGCATACAACACATCAAAGGTATCGCGCAGGTATTCATAAAAATGTTGCGCAGTATTAAAGCCTTGTGGCGTTGCAAACCGCATGTCGTTGGCGTCGAGCGTGTAGGGCACGATCAACTGATTGATTGTTGAACCGTCGGTTTTCGTCACGGGCGTATAAAACGGTAAGTCGTCACCATAGTTGTCGCTGTCATATTCAAAGCCGCCGTGATCGGCTACGAGGCGACGTGTATTGGGGCTGTCGCGCCCGGTGTACCAACCCAGTGGCCATTGGCCTTGCGTCAGGTCTTTAAGCATCGCGGTGGCGGCTTGCATATGTGCGCGCTCAGTCGCTTCATCGATGCCTTGGTAATGCAGCCAACGTAAGCCATGCGAGGCGATTTCGTGCTTCTGTTCAAGCAAGGCCGCAGTGAGTTCGGGGTGGCGTTTTAACGCAAGTGTGACGCCAAAGACAGTAAGCGGAAGTTTGCGCCGTTCAAACTCGCGCAAGATCCGCCAAGCACCCGCGCGTGAACCATATTCATAAATCGATTCCATCGTCATGTGACGCGCCGGGTAGCTTTCGGCACCAACGATTTCAGACAGAAACCGCTCAGAGCCCGAGTCACCGTCGAGTACGGTATTTTCAGCACCTTCTTCGTAATTCAGTACGAATTGAAGGGCGATTTTTGCCTGACCGGGCCAGTTGGCTTGCGGAGGCTGTGCACCATAGCCAGCGAGGTCGCGCGGGTAATGTGAAGAGTAGGGTGTTAGTGCTGAACGATTCGTCATGAGGGGGCTTGGTGGCTATAAAAAAGGTAAACCAATACTTAGATCATCGCAGAATTCAATAAATATAGTCAATGAGGGCTATGTTTTTTTTACGAGTAGGCACAGCCAGCTGTAAAAGTGGCGTGACGACTCATGGCAGGCGTTGGAGCAAGCGCATAACCGCGCGCTGCTTCAACTAACCATGGCTAAGTATGGTTTTACGCCTTACACCAACGAATAATCGCACTTTATTCTCAGCGCTCAGCCGCTTCCTGATACGTACTTTGTTTTTGAAATACGCGATGATTTAAGTGCTAAATAAAACGGTCAATTGCCACGCCTGAGAAAACGATAAAACCTCGCTGAAAGTCAAAAAAATCATTTAAATTGTGGTAACTTGTTTTGCGTACTAGCGTTTGGGATCAAGCGTCAAGAGCCCTCAAAAGTGACATAAAACTCACAAAAAAGCGAACTTAGGTACTCTCGGCACCAGAAAATTAACCAATTAAGTGACAATCAAGTTTTGGAGTAGTGTCATGTGTATCTCGGCCCGCGCGACTCGTTTAAGTAGCCTGCTCATTATCATAATGTTAACTGGCTGTGCGGGTGGCGTATCCAAAGAAACACAACAACATTTTAATAACCTGTTGGCTGTCGGTGATTATCGCTCCGCTGAGAATCTTGCGATTGCCAGCGGCAAGATTCAACCAGACGGAAAAACCGAAAATCTTAATTGGTCTTTGCAGGCCGGTGCGGCAGCCTTCTATGCAAAAGACTCAGCGACCTCCGTCAGAATTTTAGATGGCGCGGAAGCTATGATGAAAGACATCGACCTTGGCAGCGGGGCCGGGCAATACAAACCTAAGGGGTTTGATGGCACGATGGTAAATGCCTACAAGGGCTTAGCTGGTTTGGCGTCGGGTAATGACAATGTGGCCAGACCGGAAATGCGCCGTACGGAAGATCGCCAAAGAAGGGCAGAAGAAGACTATAAAAAGGAAATTGATGCGTTAAGAGCTAAATCGAAACCACCTGAGGGCTTCGATCTCAATAACGCACTGGGCGCAGCTCGAGGTAATCCAGAATACAGAAAGGCGATTCAAGATATTAGTAACTATGGCGGGTATCAACCTTTCGTTAATCCGTTTACAACCTATTTATCGGCACTATATTTTTTAAATAATACCGACAGCGACAGAGAAGCAGCGAAGCGAAGCTTTCAGCAAGTAAGAGGGATTACCAAGAACGCTAAGTTGCTGGATGGCGATGTCGCACTGGCGGGTTCAAACGATAAGTTCTCACCCAAGGTTTGGGTGGTGTTTGAAAATGGACAAAGCTCGGTGATTGAGCAGTACAACATTACGTTTCCAGTCCCGATCGTTGGGCAGCGAAGTGGCATTAGTGTCGCAACGGTCGCAATGCCAAGGTTGGTAGAACAACCTGCGGCGACAACCGGTCTGTTAGTCGGAAATAGTCAAGAGCTCACGACTGATGTTGGTAACTTTGATTTTGTGATGCGAAGCGAGTTTCAGCGTAGATACCCTGCAATTTTGGCAAGTGCGGTGCTTGAAGCTGCCTTAAAAATAGCATTACAAAATGCGGCCGCACAAGAAAAGACTGGGTTGGCTTTGTTGGCAGCGGCCATTGTCTCGAATGTTTCTTTTGCAGAGACCAGATCGTGGACTGCGCTACCTAAGTACTTTCAGGCAGCGCGTGTCGAGACCCCAAAGGATGGCGTGTTGCGCCTTCGCACGGCCACAGGAAGAGATCTTGGCATGGTGACTGTACCTACGGATAGGTCTTCGCTAGTTTATGTAAAAATGGCTAGAGCTCAATCCCAACCCTCGATACAGGTGATCAAATTTTAATACGTTTTTTTCTCGTCGGAGTCTTAATCGCGTCCAGCGGTTGCGGAACTGCTCCGACCGTGGAAGTCGATCCGCGCTTGCAAATAGCACCTAATACCAACGTGATCTTAGATCGTATCCAAGTCAATGCGATCGGGCCGGTGAGAGGTAACATTCGGCTGATCAATATGACGGCAACTGATTTACCGGTTAAGCAAACAACAACGTGGTTCAACTCAATCGGGCAGAACATCAATACATTGTTGTCGAGGCCCGAAAAAATGGTCGTACCTCGCTTTGGCGATGCCTACGTTGAGCTGATAGCACCCTCGCCTGATGCCGTTATGTTTCAGGTTCGGGTAGAAGCCGACTCTCCAGACTAACAAGCGTATATTTTTAGTAGCACGATCACTGTACTAGTAAGATTAAAAGGAGTCTTTAATGTCTAAACTGAAATATCTAGCCTTGGCCTTGCCCTTTATTCTGGGCGCCTGCGCGCCAATGCAAACAACACTCATCGATCCACGTGCAGACCGCAGTGCGATTGGCATGGGGCTCGATTCACGAGACTTCGATCAAGCGGCATCTAAAGTTGTCAAAGATATGCTGAGGTCGGGAGCGCTTGATAAGCCGCAGGGCGGGCGTTACGTCCTTGTGATGTCAAGAGTCAGCAACGATACGATGCAGCGTATTGATACCGATCAGTTGATTAAGAATATCCGGGTCGCCTTGCTGAACTCTGGAAAAGTGGTGTTCACCACAGCCATTGTTAATAGCGCTAGGGGCGCCGAAGACAATATGTCAATGCAGGTACGTCAATTGCGTGCTTCGCAAGAGTTCAATCAAGCGAACGTTGCAAAGCAGGGGCAAATGGTTGCACCAGAATTAAGCTTAAGCGGCAAGTTTTTGCAGAACAATAACCGTTTGGGCGATGGTAGCCAGCGTGTCGATTATTCGTTTCAGTTAACACTCACAGACCTACGAACTGGTTTAGCATTTTGGGAAGGTAACGAACCGATTTCTAAATTAGGCCCCGGCCAAACAGTGGCTTGGTAAGTGTTTTTATTCGTGTAAATATCTGATGCAAGCACATATGACAAAGCGACGGGTTGTTTTAGCGGGCGAGCGTTCAATGATGCATTTGATGCGGGGCGTTAAGCGCTTGCTCTCTAAAGTATTGCCTCTGTTTTTTGTTTTGAGCGTTAACGGCGTATTAGTAACGGCAGCGGCAGTTGAAGTCACGGTTGAGGTGCAAGCGACCGGAGTCAATCAGGCTGACGCCATTAATAACGCGCTTATTCAAGCAATTCAGCAAGTGACGGGCGTTCGGATTAACTCCGTTGTGGTTTCGGAGCTTCAGCAAGAGACTCGACGCGGCAATGGCAAGGATGTTTATCAACTTGATCAAAAGTTTCAAAAAAATATACAAAACGACACTAACGGCGTAGTCAAAGAGTATCGAATTACAAACATGGATGTGCAGCCAAAATCTGGCGCGCAAGTGCAGTTAACCGTGACGATAGAGAAATACACGCCAGTTGGTCTGTCGGCTGACAGTCGAAGAAAAATTGCAGTGATGCCCTTCGCCGAACCGTCGGGTAGGGTAACGCAAGGAGGGGTTGCGCTTCAAACAAGTTTAATTGCATACATCGTTAAGACTAGGCGGTTTGCGGTACTTGACAGATCAAATTCAGATGCCTATTCGCAAGAAATGGCCTTAATTACCAGCGGCCAAACACCTGTAAGTGAGCAGGCAAGAATCGCTCAGGTGCTGAGTGCAGATTATTTGATAACCGGAACCCTACGTGCTGCGCAAAGTAATTTGTCGCAACAATATATCCCGTTAACCGGCGAAACCGTGACTAACGTCACAGGTTCGGCTGGGCGTGCAGACTTTAGCCTGATGGAAGTCGCAACCAGGCAAGTCAAATTTGCTGGGCATGTAGACGTGAGCGGATCCAATGATGTGGCTGCCGAAAAAATTGGTTTTGCAATTATCGAAGCGATATACCCTTTAAGAATTATCGACGCTTCGGATCCAACTGAGCTTGTGATTAATCAGGGTGGAGATAGCGTTAAAGTAGGTCAGCGCTTTGCTGCGTTTGTGTTGGGTGTTGAACAGTTTGATCCCTACACTAAAGAATCTCTCGGAAGGCGAGAAAAGGAAGCGGCGCAAATTGAAATATTACGCGTCTTACCCAAAATGTCATACGCAAAAGTAATTAAAGGCGCCTTACCTACAGCAAGTGGTGTGGAAATTGTGCTTAGAAGGCCAACTGTAAACGCCGCTCCGATAAACACAAGGGCAACCCCTGCCGCACAACAGCCACAAGCGCCGACAGTAATCAAATTACCTTTTGATAAATAGCTAACCATCAACGATGCTTTCGGGCATATTATATTTGAAGTAATACTCACACGATAGGTATTGAAATGAATTCAATTGGACTTAAGTGCGCTGGGATTGTGATGATGTTGATGGTTGGCTTATGCGCGAGTTCAGCAGGGGCGCAGCAAACTGCTGCTGCGCCCAGTCAAAGTCCCACGCCAGAGATGGCGCCCGCCGCAACTCCAGAGGCTGTCCTTGCCGCGGCTACGCAGGCATCGGCAACTGATCAAGTTGAAGTTGAATCCTTTGACAGTTGGGTTCGCGGTCTTGAACGTAAATTTCAACCTATCGGGGGGGTTGATGATCAAGGTAGGATGTTTTTTGCGGGTCAGTCGGACGTGACAAATCCAAACGGTGCAAATTTAGGGCAACAGATTGCGATCGCATTTGACAGAGCCATGATTGATATGCAGGCTGCGTACATCTCGCAGACTTTTGGGAGAATCGTATCCGATGTGACTAGAGAGCGTTTATTGGACTCATCAACCAACAGAGACAATATAGAGCCTGCAGAATTGCCGAAGACTTGTCAGAATGGTGGCGGTGATCGAATCGCAATGCTTTTTGAAAAGACTCTACAAGTCGCAGAAAAAACGCTAGATAACAAACTTATTGAACAGGGTATTCCTGCAGATCAAGTCCAGCGTAGCTCAGTTGAGCAAAAAAAAGCGATCTACAAAAATAATTTGATCAGAGATGTGGCACGACGTGCGATCCAGAGCATGCAAGGCCTTGTTCCCGTACAAACGCGTATCTTCACTCAAAAAGGCACAAATGGCACACGAATGACTGTTGGAGTATTCGCGGCGCAAACCCAAAAGACGAGGGACTTTGCTATGGACATGGCGCGAAAGATGCCAACTTTAGTCACGGGCGAACCAAAAAAACTCGCTGAGATACTACCGAAAGACAATGCTGGGTTTATGGGTGAACTTGGTCTACGTTTTACCTACGATGAAAAGGGGCGCCCCATGCTGATATCGTTCGGAAGAACTTCGATCACAGTCACTCCGGATATGAGTCCAGGGGAGGAAGGGGAAATGGAATCGATTGCGAAAGAGTTGGCAAAATCTTTAGCTGAGGCCAGCATAAGTGAGTTCATGAATACTAGTGTTGCGGTCAATTCGAGGACTTCGCAGGGTGAGCTTGCAGAAAAGCTAGTGACGCAGACAACAAATCTGATCAATTGCTCACCCAAATCGGTTGACACAAATAAGGCTAGATTAAACGAAGTAATCTCTACTTTTTCGCAGAATATTAAAACCACTTCAACCGGAAGCTTACAAGGTACGTCAACGGTTCGTAATTGGGTTATTAAAGATGAACGAGGTGGTGGTCGTCAGGTCGGTTCGGTAGTGACTTGGACCTATAGTCAACTCGAAAACGTAAAGAAAATTGAGGCACAAACAACTAATAGGGGCTCATCAGGTGGCAGTGCTGGTAACGTAAATGGATCATCAACTTCCTCCCGAATTATCAACAAGCTCAATGATTTTTAGTTAGTTTAAATGCGATCGTTCAACTATAACAATGGTTTGGCTTTTACTGTGAAATAGAGGGAAGTGTATTTAGAGTACTCGATTAAATGCGAGCCCTTTATTAGGATGAAGACTGGCATGAACTGGTTGCGCTCTTAAGAGGTGCCTGTAATCACGTTTTAAATGTTGAGAAATTTTGGCGACGATATGAAGAAACTTTTTGTATGCTTCGCATTCTTGTTATTCGTAGTGTTGTCTTCCACAAATGTGCAGGCTTATGGGTACGGTCGTGGTGGACATGGTCACGGCTACTGGTATAACAATAATCGCGGCTGGGGTGCACCAGTAGTCATTGGTGGGGTGATAGCAGGTGCTATTGTTGGCTCAGCGTTAACGGCCCCTTACTATTCCCGCCCAAACTATTACGCACCAATGCCAGCGCTCATTCAACAGCAACCCATCATTGTTCAACAAAGGCCAATCATCGTTCAGCAGCAACCACTTGTCGTCCAGCAGCAATCGAACGCGGTTGATTCGTATTATCCTGTCATGCAGCTAGCACCTGCGACGATTACACCAGCGCCACCTAGTTATCGGTGGCAAATGATGATCAATCCGCAGAACAACATCGCGCAACCAGTGCTTGTGCCGAACCATTAAGGCTCATGCGGGTTGTTTTTCGCATCCGTTAAAACGACTACGCTTAGCAATTTTAACTTTAGGGAAAGTACACACGTAGCGTGAAGTAAAAAATGAGCTTGCAGACGTTTTAGTCTGCAAGCCCATTTAACGAATCAACAGCGATGAAAGACTAATCAGTTCACGCAGACCTGACGATACTGAACGGTCTGGCCGAACTCATTGTAAACAGGTACTTGCGCCGTTTGACAAGCCTGCTGCGGCACGTAGTAGATGTTTGGGTTGCTCTGATATACCGGCGCAGGCTGAACATAATAATTTCGGGTGTTCTGA
>JABMMM010000310.1 GCA_013205565.1 Alcaligenaceae bacterium
CAAACCGATTGTCAGTTCGTTTGCGCTGGCAAACATGGCGCTACTGGCGCACAAGGCCGCAATCAATACACGAGACGTACGTTTTAGAAATCGCATGTCAAACATCCCTCAGTGAATAATCCACAAATTATAGGGGGCATCATACAAATATTGTTATTTGTTTGACAACAGCAATTGGCTTGAGGGCCAAGAGCCTAGCGCAAACCCTTAGTCCTTACCGAACCGAGGGAGCAATATAAAAAATGCTAAAAATCGTACCCATGTTGCAGCAAACGGGATATATTCGGTTGACTTAATCATTGGAAAAAAAATGAGCTACGTGCTGCGTCTTTTAACTTTCGCCATTTTATCTCTCGCTGCAGGCTTACCTAGTGCCTGGGCTTCTGATTACCCGACCCGAGCGGTTAGATGGATCGTGCCCTATCCGCCTGCAGGCACCACGGATGTACTGGCTCGCATTATGGCGCAGCGGCTGTCTGAAACGCTAGGCCAACCCGTCGTTGTCGAAAACAAACCAGGTGCGGGCAATAACATTGGCACTGAGCTTGTGATCAACGCGCCTGCCGACGGTTACACGATGTTGTTGGTCAATCCCGCTAACGGCATCAACGCCTCACTGTATAAAAATCTTTCGTATAACTTTATCCGCGATATCGCGCCGGTTGCGGGACTGGTGCGTACGCCAAACGTAATGGTCGCGACAAACAATTTGCCAGTCAAAACCGTTGCGGAATTTATTGAGTATTGCAAAGCCAACCCAGGCAAAGTCAATATGGCCTCATCCGGCAGCGGCACTTCAACGCACTTGTCGGGCGAACTCTTTAAGTCAATGACCGGGTGCAACATGCTTCATGTTCCGTACAAAGGCTCGGGACCTGCTCTGATTGACCTGACCGCAGGACAAGTACAAGTCTTTTTCGACAATTTACCTTCCTCGGTACCCTATATCAAAGGCGGTCGAATTCGCGCTCTAGCGGTCACCTCTGAAGGCGTCGAGCCCTCTGCACCCGACCTGCCTACCGTTGGCGCAACAGTCAAAGGCTATGAAGCAACGGCCTGGTTTGGAGTGGGCATGCCCAAAAACACACCAGCGGAGGTCATTGCAAAAATGAACGCAGAGGTCAATAAGGCCTTGGCTGACCCCGCCATACGAAAACGTTTGGCTGAATTGGGCGGAGTCCCCATTTCCGGAACACCCGCAGCGTTTGGCAAGGTCATTGCTGCCGAAACCGAAAAGTGGGCCAAAGTTGTTCAAGCCTCTGGTGCTAAGGTCGAGTAAAAAGTTAGCGTGTCAACTCTGACAGACCCACCGACAATAAAAGCGTCAACGTTTTTGAATCTTTTGGCGTTAATCGCCATTGGTTTGGGAGCCTCGGTCGGTCCGCTTGATTTTGCCGTCAATATTGCCTTTCCGGCGATCTCCGCGGCGTTCCAAATTCAAACCCAAACCATTCGTTGGGTTGCTTTGTTTTATGTGCTGACTTACGGCAGCCTGGTGCTCTGGTTTGGTGCGCTAGGCGACCGTATCGGTCACTTGCGTGTCTTTAGGTTTGGCTTAGTATTGGGTGCACTTGCTTTTACGCTATGCGCCGTTTCACCGTTTTATGGCTGGCTTCTCGCCGCACGCGTGTTGCAAGGTATTTCTGCCGCCCTAATCTTGTCATGCGGCCCCGCGTTGGTCACGTTTCTTTTTGCAGAGAATGAACGTACTCGCGCTTTATCCGTCTATGGCAGCATGGCCGCCCTGGCCACTGTCGCTGCCCCGATCATAGGTGGTTTTAGTATTGAATGGATGGGTTGGACCGGAGTCTATTGGATACGCGTACCGATTGTTTTAGTGGCACTTGCTTGCTTAGCGATTCATCACCCTGGTCTGCAGCGTACGAGCGCCGTCGCTCAAGGTTCTGCAAAGGCCAAAGCCACGCAGTCAACGACACGACTTTTGTTAGGCACCTTACGTAGCAATTCAAATTTTGGTTGGGTGAACGTTTCATGCGTCATCATCCAATTATGTAGTTTTTCAATCCCTCTTATTTTGCCCTACTACCTCATCCGCGTCCTGCATTGGGGATCTGTGCAGAGTGGCGCCTTATTAGTCGCCTGGGCCCTCGGTGGCTTAGCCGGTGCGGCGGTGACTCCCGCGTTAGTGCGACGCTTCGGACTGAACCAGAGCGGCTTCATCGCAGCCTGCTTTTGTTGCCTGGGCTTCGTTGCAATCTGCCTGTGGTCTGCCTCGGTTTCAATCTTGCTGATGGTTGTGAGCATCGCCCTACAGGGCGTGGGCATCGGACTTTTTCAAGTCGTTTATTCTGATTGGATGATGGCTGACCTACCCCCTCAGTCGCGCGGAGTCGCAGGCAGTCTTGCTGTGTTAACCCGAATGTTAGGGATCGTCACAGGTGCAGTCTGTTGGCTCTGGCTGGTGGATCGCGGTGAAGCCAGTGCGCTCGCTGCAGGGCAAACTCCTGAGGCTGCTTTTTTAGCGGGCTACCAACAGCTACATTATGTTGTCGCGAGCGTATCAGTCGGTTTCTTTACGCTCAGTTGCTTCAAACGCGGCTTGTGGATTCGCGCTGCGCCTTCGCCCTAAACAACCGGATCCCGCTGCTAAAAGATGAAACAACTTCTCATCATCTTTCATTCCGTCACCGGAGGCTCTGAGCAAATCGCTCAAGCAGTCGCCCAAGGCGCGCGAACAGAGCCAGAGATCGAAGTGATCCTGCTGCAAGCGCAACATGTGCAGCCCGAGCATCTGCGGACAGCAAGCGGCTATGTCTTTATTGCGCCTGAGATGCTAGGATCGCTCAGTGGAGTCATGAAAGACTTTTTTGATCGCACCTTTTATCAAGTACTCGATGAGCTCAATGGGCGCCCTTACGCTGCGTTAATCTGTGCTGGCAGCGATGGGCAAGGCGCCCTAAGACAACTCGAAAAAATTGCAACTGGCTGGCGCTTAAAAAAGGTCGCCGAGTCGAAGGTGGTCTTGACCCGAGCACAAACCAAAGAACAGATTCTTCAGAGCAAGACTCTTGACCAAGACGCATTAAATACAAGTGAAGAGCTAGGCGTTTTTTTTGCAAGCGCCTTAGCGCTTGCAGTGTTTTAGCAGCACAGATAACCTCATCCCTACAAACGTCACATCCACATATTTTCTGTGATCAGGAGCAACCATGCCTCAACAAGAATCGTTGAAAAATAAGATCATGTCGGGTCAAACAGTGCCTGGAGCAATGGTCTTTGAATTTTTTTCACCTGGTGTCTCAAGTGTTTTAGTCAATGCTGGCGCAGAGTTTGTACTCTACGACATGGAACACACTGGCTTGAGTTTTGAAACGTTAAAGTGGCTCTTTGCCTCGTGTCGCGGTCTTGCTATCACGCCGATGGTACGTGTGCCGCGCGGCGAATACACCTGGCTGGCTCGAGCCCTCGACTTAGGTGCTCACGGCGTCATGATTCCCATGGTTGAATCTCGCGAGCACGCCTTGAGCATTGTCCAAGCCTGCCGTTACCCCCCCATTGGTCGTCGAGGGGCTGCCTTTGGCTTTGCACAATGTGACTACCAAGGCGGCGCTGTCACCGAAAAAGTACAGGCTTACCATGCACGCACCCTGATCATGGCACAAATCGAAACTGAGCGTGGTCTTGCCAATATCGAAGAGATCGCTGCCGTTGATGGGATCGATGTTCTTTGGTTAGGGCATTTCGACCTCACAAACTTTATGGGGATTCCCGCTCAGTTCGAAAATCCTGTATTTCTAGAAGCCATGGCACGCGTGGCAAACGTCGCCCGACAGTACGGAAAAATCGCCGGCTTTATGGCAACGGACCCGGCATGGATTGCGCGGGCAAAAGCAATGGGCTACACGATGCTGGCCGCAGGCACAGACTCGGGCCTGTTGCAACAGGCCATGGGCACCTTAATTGACGATATCAAAACAGGAGCCTGAACATGACGTTTCGCCTTGGGATCACACGAGATCTGCTCACCAGTGACGGCTCACCGAGCTTTGGCTTAGGCCCGCTCGAACTCTTGAAGCAAGAGCGACATATCGCTTGGGAGTTCATTGATGAAACCGTCACTGAAATTACGCCTGACATCATGGCGCGCTATGACGGCTTACACGTCAACAGCCCCGCAGTCACCGCCAGGTCGATCGCGCGCTCTGACTGTCGCGTGCGCTTAGTCTCGCGCCACGGCGTAGGCTACGACTCGGTCGATGTCGCCGCCTTGGCCGCGAAAGGCATCCTCACCACTAATACGCCGATCGCCGTGCGTCGCCCAGTTGCCGTCGCGTCTCTCACAATGATTTTTGCGCTGGCGGGGCGTTTGTTCGCAAAAGATAATCTGATCCGCAAGGGCGAGTGGAACACTCGTACCAATCATATGGGCCTTGGCCTCACCACTCGTACCTTAGGCGTGCTGGGTGCAGGGGGAATCGGCTTAGAACTGCTTGCACTGGCACGCCCCTTTGGCTGGCGGATGCAGGCCTGTGATCCCTTTGCTCAAGCTGACGCAATATCTGCTTGCGGGGCGTCTCTGGTTGATCTAGACACCCTTTTAGCGCAAAGCGATTTTTTAGTGACGACCCTAGTCCTAAACGAAAAAACACGTCACATCATCAATGGAGAACGCCTTTCAAAAATGAAATCGTCCGCGTTTCTCATCAATATGGCGCGCGGCCCAATCGTAGATGAACTCGCTTTAATTGACGCGCTAAATCAAGGAGTCATTGCCGGCGCGGGGCTTGATGTCTTTGAGCAAGAACCGATTCAAACTGACAACCCCTTGCTCAAGATGCGACAGGTTCTGTTGACTCCACACTCACTTTGTTGGACCGATGAGTGCTTTGATCATATCGCGCGCGAAGGGCTCAACTGCCAAGTCGCTTTTTCGAAGGGCCTAACGCCCACTTCTGTTGTCTCTGTTTCAAACTGAGTCCTGTCATGCATACCCAACTTAAAGGTTTCAACATGTTCACGCGCCTCCTCTACCCTGCCCCAGCATATCTTGCAAAAGTCTTGCGTTTTGTCACTTACGCAGCGCTCTCACTGTTTACGAGCCTCGCTTATGCGCAAGCCTGGCCAAGCAAACCAATCACCATGATTTCACCCTACCCTGCGGGAGGTGGTGTCGATACCGTCGCGCGCATCATTGCCGAGCGACTAGCACCCGCGTTAAACAGCACTATCACAGTTGAAAATCGGCCAGGCGCGGGCGCTACGATTGGCGCGGCACAACTCGCCCGCAGTGCACCCGATGGCTATACGCTGATGGTCGGCAGCATCCTTGACTACGCGATTGCACCTCATGCGCACCCTGCACTGAGCTTTGAGATGCAACGTGATTTGCTACCCGTTGTGCAACTTGGCTTTGGCCTCGTCGGACTTGTTGTTAACGTCGACGTCCCAGCAAAAGATTTGAAAGAGTTGATCGCCTTGGTCAAAGCAAAACCGGGTGCACTAAGCTATGCGTCGTCGGGCGTAGGCGGTCAAGTTCATTTGAATATGGAATTATTTAAACAAATGTCTGGCATAGATGTTGTACATGTTCCGTATCGTGGCACGACGCAATTTATGCCTGATTTACTGTCTGGTCGCGTGGCGATGTCACTCGATAGCCTTCCCGCACACTTGACTAATATTCGCGCCGGAAAGACACGCGCCTTAGCAGTGGGAAGCGCTACGCGCACGAGCACGTTGCCAGACGTACCAACCTTTATCGAAGCGGGCTTGGCGGGCTATGAAGCAGCAACCAACTACACCTTATTTGCCCCAACGAACACGCCCACTGACATCGTTGCAAGGCTCAACCTCGAAGTCAACATCGTTCTCAAACGGCCCGATGTCATCGAAAAACTTGGTGCAATCGGTATGACTGTGATTGGCGGCAGTACCGCGTCTGCTCAGGCCCGTATACCGGTTGAAATTGAAAAATGGAACAAGGTCATCAAGGGTGGTAACTTGGTCTTAGCTCAGTGATTGAGCACTCTGGGTAACCAAGTGCTGGAACAGAGTAATCAAGGCTGGCCACCTGCTATTCAATCAGTGATTGAGCACTCGAGGTAACCACGTTGAGATGGCAGGGATGTAAGTCAAGATTGCGAGTGCACCAATCAACGCAAACACAAAGGGCCCAATTTCTTTGACGATCAGGCCGAGATGGGTGCGCGAGACCGAGCTTGCCACAAACATTAACACTCCCACAGGTGGGGTGATTTGCCCAATCACTAAATTCACCAACAACACAATGCCAAAGTGTAGAAGATCAATTTGAAGTGCCGTTAACAGCGGAATCAAAATCGGCACGACGATGATCATGATGGCGAGCGTCTCCATGAACATGCCAGCGATCAAGAGCGCGATGTTCAAAATCAGCAAAATGGCCCAGGGCGAAGTCGTGATTGACGTCAACAACGCTGAGACTTGCTGCGGCGCTTGCTCAACACCCAAGATCCAACCAAAGGGGGCTGCTCCCGCAGCGATCACCAAGATTGCAGCCGTTTCGCGTCCCGTGGCAAGCAAGATCGCGGGCAACATGCGTAAGGTCAAGGTGCGATAAACAAACAGTCCAATAATCAAAGAGTAAGCACAAGCGACCGCAGCAATCTCAGTTGCCGTAAAGACGCCCATACGAAAACCAACCAGAATCAGTACAGGCATCGCCAATGCCCACAGCGCATGACGAAAAGCTTGATACAGTCGCGTGCGACTAAAGGCCGCATCTTTTGGAAATCCGCGTTTGCGCGCTGTCCAATCAATGACAAGCATCATCGCACCGGCCATCACGACGCCCGGAATTAAACCTGCGATAAACAGATCACCCAACGACACGTTAGCCTGCCACGCATAAATGACCATCAGAATCGAAGGTGGAATAATCGGCCCAAGCGTCGCCGCAGCCGCACACACCGCCGCGGCAAAGCCACGCCCATAACCTGCTGCGGTGAGTTGTGGCACGAACACCCGCGAGGTGGCGGCACAATCAGCCACCGACGAACCAGAAATTCCAGAAAGGAACACATTACCCACGATCGCGGTTTGAGCCAACCCACCACGAATGTGTCCAACAAAGGCGCGCGTAAAGTTAAATAACCTCTCGCTGATGCCGGACTCGTTCATTAGCGCACCGGCCAACGTGAACAGCGGCACCGCCAATAAAGGAAATGATTGCACGCTAGTAGCTACACGTTGCGCCACCACAGACACGGGGATACCGTCTAGGCCGATCACCAGCATGGCCGAGCCCAGCATGGCGAAGCCGATTGGCACGCCAATAATCAACAGCGCGACAAACACACAGAGCAGAAGTGTCAGCATGAAATGGATATCACTTATTGATTAAGTCTGAGCCATATCAATGACCGTTTCTGTCGCATTTTGAAATACGACCTCGGGGCCTTCATCGACTAAAATAATCGCACCGTGCAATAGCGTGAGTGCAAAACCGATTGGCATTGAGATAAAAATCCACCCCATCGAATAGCCAAGCATTGGCGTGTTGCTCGCCCATACGTTCAACGTATAAGACACGCCTGCGTAAATCGCCGCCACCAAAATGACGGCACCCGCCGCACAGGCCAACAGACCTACAGATCTGCGAGCTTGAGGTTTCAGCCGCAAAATCAGCACGTCAATGCGAATGTGCATGCGCGAACGCAGCGCCGATGGGATACCAAACATCACAGACCAGACAAACAGAGTCACCACGAACTCTTCAGACCAGGTGATTGGATCGTTGAAGACATAGCGCAGTATCACACCAAGCCCTAGCAGGACGGCGATAATCGCCACCGTCCACATCACCAAGAGATCCTCTAGCCAGGCCAATCCATTGCCTAGGCGTTTGACTGCTTGAAACATCGCTGCCCTTACTTGGCGGCGCGCATCTGATCAATCTCAGCACGCACGCGCTTCCAGTTCTCAGTTCCCCAGCGGGCTTCAAGCTTTGGATAGACAGCCTGCATCTTTGCAGCAAAGGCATCACGATCAGGATCAGCAATAATTTTTGTTTTACCCGATTTGCGGATATCTTCAAGCATCGACACCTCAAGCGCTTGCTGCTTCTGGGTGTTGATGGCAGACGCCGCCTCAGCTTCATCGATCAACAGCTTTTGCAACTCTGGTTTGAGTTTGGCCATACTCGCTTTGTTAATCAACAATGTATTGTTCTGAAGCATATGACGTGTCATCGACAGCACGCCCTGCACTTCGTAGAACTTACGCGAATAAATGGTGGGGATTGGGTTTTCTTGACCATCAACCGTTTTTTGTTGCAATGCGGTATACACCTCGCCAAAAGGAATAGGCGTTGGTGCAGCACCAAAGCCGCGCACCATCTCAACCCAGATAGGCGACTCAGGCACACGCACTTTTAAACCTGCCATCTCTTCGGGCTTACGCACCTCTTTGCTCGTAAACGTAAAGTTGCGCCAGCCCCAGTACCAAATCTTAGTCAGGGGCACAATGTTGTGTTTATCTTTTAGCTCTGTCCAGATCGGCTCCATGGCGGCGCCCCGAATCACAGCCTCGGCTTCTTTCCAGTCTTTCCATAAAAATGGAGCGCTAGGCATCTCGAACGCCGGCACCATAATATTTAAAGTTGGCATTGAGGGCGTTGAAATATCAAGTGCACCTGACTTAAGCTGCTGCAGCAAATCAACCTCTTTGCCGAGCTGCTCAGATGGGAACACTCGAATATTTAGCTGACCATTCGATTTTTTATTGACGTTATTGGCAAATTCTTGGTACAGGTCATAGGCAACCTCGCCTGGACTGTTGGCATGACCAAAGCGTAAGGTGACCTGAGCAGCGGATGCCAGTGACAGTGTGGTCAAAGCAGCAGCCAGGGCGAATTTTGTAAATGAGCGAGCTATTTTCATATTTTGTCTCTGCCACGATGGTTTGAATTGAACGTGAATTTGGGTGGTCATAGCCACTCAGTGTTTTTTTGCTGTTTCACTGTACTACAGGCGCTTCAGATGACGCAAACTATATTTATCGCTTGAGATTTGCAACGTCTAGCCTCGTATGTCATCAGGCGGCCCTTGCCGAGTTACCCCCTGCATCTCGCTAACAGCTATTCAAAAACATGCAGCTGCGTTCGATTGCGACCGATAAACCCCCAATCGTAAGTCACCCCTAGCCCAGGTCCCGTGGGCACCGAGACGCAACCGTCAGCACCGACGCAGTCAAGTTGATCGGTATAGCCACAGGTATAGATGGGCGCCAGCGCGTTGGGGCAATCGGGCCCCACTAACGCCACTTCGTAATAGTTTGTGTTGCGCATCGCCGCCATCAAGTGGCGGTGCGCCGGCCCGCTTGCATGAATCTCGCAATCCAGTCCTAGTGACTCAGCCATGTGCGCGATCTTGAGCGACCCCGTAATCCCCATGTCGTACTCTGGATCGACTCGCAAAAAGTCGGTACCACCCGCCAATACAAAATCAGCTTTGGGCTCAACACCTCTGACATGCTCAGTCATCAGTAACGGCGTCTTGAGCATCTCGCGCAAACGCTTGTGTGCAAACGCAGAGACGCCCCCGTCTCGGTAGGGATCTTCGTACCAAAAATAATTACCTTCATCGCACGCGCGTCCCACATACAACGCATCGGCAAAGGTTCTAAGCTCACAGGCAGGGTCTAGCATCAAGGTCAAACGATCGCCCACGTGCTTAGCCAAATGCAATACGTTAGCCGCCTCTTCGCGTGCGTTGCCATCGTTCCAGCCATGCACTTTGAAGGCCCGATAGCCTAAGGCATAGCAATGCTCGGCGAAATCAACAAAGGCCTCTTTGCAATCAAGGCCGCCGTTACGATCAGCATGATAAGTGCTGGCGTAGGCCGGCAAGCGCTTGCGGTAGCCACCAAGTAGCTCAGTCACAGACGCTCCGTAGTGGTGCCCAGCCCAATCCCAAAGAGCGATATCCAGACACCCATGCCCCATGTGATCGAACTGTCGAATGTCACGTTTGAGATCCTCGTAGATGGCGATTCGCTCGCGGGCGTCTTTGCCGATGATTCGGGGGCAAAGCATCAATAACTGACCAAGACTCGAACGTGTCGCGACCCACTGGGCAACGTATTCACCACGCCCGCCATCCGCGGTCTGGATCACAATGGCAAATTTAGAGAGACGAACTGTAGAGCCTCGCTTGAACGTGACAGACTGTGCCATCCCCTGGCGCGACAAGTTGTGGGCATCAAACTCAAACTCGTGAACTTCTACGCGTGTGATGAGGCTCATCTCCGATCCTTTTTTAAGTTCGATTGCCTATGTTAGACCGCCAGAGTTCAACCATGGGTAAAAAAAACCAAACAAGGCTATATTAAGACACGAGACAATTAAAGGAGAACTCGCGATGCGTGTGAACAATCTAAAAAAATTATGGCGTGAAGGAAAAACCACCGTTGGTGCCTGGCTATCTATCCCTGGTTGCTTTCCTGCCGAGGTGATGGCACACACTGGGGTCGACTGGCTTTGCGTGGATATGCAACACGGCTGTATTGATTACTCGGACGTCGTGCCAATGCTTACGGCAATTTCAACCACCAATGTCACACCCTTAGTCCGTGTGCCATGGAACGAACCCTCAATGATCATGAAGGTGTTGGATGCAGGCGCCTACGGCGTGATCGTGCCAATGGTCAGCAATCGTGAAGAAGCTGAACGTGCTGTCGCCGCATGCCGCTATCCCCCAACCGGTATGCGCAGCAACGGCCCAAACCGGGCGTTTATGTATAGCGGTGCTGACTACCAAAAACATTCTGATAAAGAAATGCTCTGCATCGTCATGATCGAAACCCCTGAGGGCATCGAGAAGATGGAAGAAATCATTTCAACACCAGGGCTGGATGGCGCCTACATCGGACCAACCGATTTGGCCTTGGCGTTGGGCTTGCCCCCAGTGATGGATAACGATGAGCCCTTGCACGTGGCAACTGTCAATCGCATGCTTGAACTGTGTAAAAAGCATAAGGTGGTGGCAGGCATGCATACCGGTAGTTCGAAGTATTCTCAGCGCTACATTGACCAAGGCTTTCAAATGGTGATGTTGGTCAATGACCGCGCTGCCATGTCAAACTGGGTCAAAGCTGAAGTGGGTCGCTTAACGGGCTGGACACCTGCTGTGCCTAGTGCTCCGACGGGCAATACAGGGTATTGAGTTTTACCGTAAACATTATAGGCAGTACCAATAGCAAAGACCTCAAACACTGACTGCAATGTTTGAGGTCTTATTTTACAAATCTTCGGCAAGCTAATGCGCAAAGGCTAGATGTCGCTTATTTGCCTGACTTTTTAAGCGCCTTCTTAGTCGCTTTTTTAGGCTTCTTCGCAGACTTCAAGCTTGCTTCGTACTCTGCAAACACTTTGACTGCGATCAACATCGCTTCGCGAATTTTAGGTGCGCCGATATAACCCATCAGTTGCAGCAACACTTCGCTGATCTCTTCTTGTGTCCAACCTTGCTTCAGGGCAAAGATCATGTGGATGTGCAGTTCAGCTTCTTGGCCAGTGCAGGCATCCGAGATCATGACCACGAGCGCACGTGTTTTTAAATCAAGGCCGGGGCGGGCCCACAAGGCACCAAACACCGAGGTTGTTGCGACCTTGATAAAGTTTGTCATCAACGGGTCACCATAGGTCACGGTGTTCGATTTTTTGAAGCTCGCCTCACCGTGCAAGGTGCGGCGGATTTCCATTCCTTTTTGGTACAGATCGTCGTTATTCATGCTCGTCTTCCTTTGTTGTGTCGTTGTTAATTGTGTCATTTCTAAAATCGATTAATTCGCTGCAGCCAGACCGCCATCAATCGTAATATAAATACCGGTTGTGTACGAAGATCGTTCTGAGGCCACAAACGCCACCGTGTAGGCGATTTCCTCGGGCTCAGCGGGGCGGCCAAAGGCCATACCTGCCACCAAGTCATTCCAGCGATTTTCATCTCCGTAGGTGGCAACAGCGCGCTGTTTATAAAGCTTAGTCAAACGCTCAGTCGCAACGGGGCCAGGGCTCACACCGACCACGCGAATACCATCTTTATGCGAGCTGCCACCCAAGGCGCGAGTAAAAGCCATCAAGCCTGCGTTTGCGGTTGACCCCGCAATGTAAGACGACATTAGACGCTCGCCTGCTGCGCCCAAGATATTAACGATCACACCCTCATGACGCACTTTCATCTTGCGATAGACTTCGCGACAAAGGTTGATGTAGCCAAAAACTTTCAAATCCCAAGCTGTGCGCCAAGTGTCTTCGTCTACCATCAATAAATCACCACCAGGGATGGCGCCCGCGTTATTGACCAAGATATCGATTTCACCCGCCCAATCACTCACTGTTTTTGCCGATCCTTTTGCGCTTAAATCTGCCGACAAATAGTCAACTTTGACGCCGGTAGCGGCTTTAATCTCAGCGGCCAACTCTTTTAAGGCAGCGCCATCGCGCGACACCAACAGAACCTCGCATCCCTCTTGCGCCAACACCATTGCGCACGACTTACCGATCCCTTTTGAGGCACCGGTCACGAGGGCACGTTTAGCTTTTAGTTTTAAATCCACCGATATCTCCTGATTATTTTTATAACTTTTGAAATTTGATTTTTGAATCTTGGTGATCATTATCTCGTAAGCATGGTACCGAAAATTATGGCTTTGCGTCAGCTGAGCCTGCAAGCGTGTGCGTAGTACTTCTTTTTGAATTTTTCCAGTCCCAGCGCTGTGCAACCAGCGCAGGCAGGTCTCCAATCACATCGCAATAAACTAACGGTGCGGTCATGTTTGAATCTTTTCACTAAACCTGACCAAGATCAAGGCATCTTGCAGTGACTCAAAATGCTGCAACGCGGCAACTGCAGCGCTTCAAACGAGAAACTGTAGACTTGCTACTTTGATACCCGCCCGTCACCACGTTATCAACACTCTATGCCGCACTCAGATTTCAGTTCGATCCGCGCTCGTCTTGAAGGGGCAAACCCCGTCCCTTTAGCGATGTCTCTCATTCACCTGACGGGTGATCTGTCACTGCTCGAGCACATCGTGCCGCATATTCGCGGCGCTTGGGAACATCTCGAATCCATTCCCCCAGCGCTCGCGGCTGACATCCGCGAGCGCATGGCTGCCTGTCTGGTTGAGATGAGCACAGGGGGCACGCCAGTCATGGCGCAACCTTCAAGCCTTGTCATACAAAGAATGATGAGTACAGCCGTTGGCGAACAAGTCTCTGAAGCCTATGTGCCCATGTTGCTTGAGCAAGTTGGCCTGCAAGTCAGCGACCAGCATATGCTTAATCTTGCGCGCACAATCACTCCTAGCGAGGTACCGTCGCGTCCCAAGACAAACGCCCTCCACGTTGTCATCATCGGTGCCGGCGCGTCAGGGCTATGCGCTGCCATCCACCTTGGCAAACTCGGCATCCCTTACACCATCTTTGAAAAAAACGCCGAAGTCGGTGGCACTTGGTACGAGAACCGCTACCCTGGCTGCGCAGTGGATACGCCTAATCATTTTTATCAATTTTCGTTTGAGCCCAACAACAACTGGCCAAACTACTTTTCGCAGCGCGACGCGATTCAAGCGTATCTTGAGCACTGCGCTGATAAGTACGAAGTCCGCAAACACATTCGGTTTAATACCGAAGTGTCGTCAGTCGTGTTTGATGAAGCGACGCAAACGTGGTCGATACAGGCAAGTCAGAAGACAACCAAGCAGACGACTGACGACACAGACCGCGTTGAGTACATCCAAGCCAACGCAGTCATCTGTGCCGTAGGGCAACTTAACCGTCCTGCGATTCCAAAGCTACCTGGCCTTGAACAATTTCAAGGGCAAGTCGTTCATACAGCGCAATGGCCCGAACACCTTGACGTGAAAGGCAAAAAAATTGCCTTGATCGGCACCGGAGCCAGCGCAGTTCAAGTAGGCCCCGCGATCGCCGCGCAAGTTGAGTCGCTTGCCGTTTTACAGCGCTCGGGCAGTTGGGTGGTTCGCAGACCTAACATCGATGGGGTAGTCAGTGAGGATACCAAGTGGGTATTGAACAATGTGCCCTTTTACGCACCCTGGTATCGCTTTCAATTATTTTGGGCCTTTGGTGATGGCTTGTTTGAAGCACTGAAAATCGACCCGACCTGGCAAGGCGGCTCTGAATCGATCAGCGCGTTTAACGCGCGCCTGCGCGAAAGCATGGTGAAGCACATTCGTCGCGAGCTGGCAGGCCGAGACGATTTGCTGAAGAAGGTCGTACCTGATTTTCCGCCATTTGGTAAGCGTGTGTTGGGCGATGCAGGTTGGTACAGCATGCTCAAGCGTGACAACGTGCGTCTTGAAACAGGTGCGATTAAACAGGTGCATGCCAAAGCCGTTGAGCTTGAAGACGGCACCTTGATTGAGGCCGATATTCTTGTGATGGCCACTGGCTTTCAAGCGGGTCGCATGCTATGGCCGATGGATATTCAAGGGCGCGGTGGTGTCACGATCAGACAGAAATGGGGCGACGATGACCCAAGGGCTTTCTTAGGAATCACGGCACCTGAGTTTCCGAATTTTTTTATGATGTATGGGCCAAATACAAATATCGGCCATGGTGGCAGCGCCCTCTTTTTAGCCGAATGCCAAACCCGTTACTTCATGGGTTTGATTCAGGCCTTACGCACTCAACCGATCCGTTCTGTCGAGTGCCGCCAAGAGGTGCACGACCGCTATAACCAAGAGATTGATAGTCTACTCGGGCAGCTCTCCTGGAGCCATCCTTCAGTCTCCACCTGGTACAAAAATGCCAAAGGTCGCATTGTCACCAATCAACCCTGGAGCCTGCTCGACTATTGGCGCCTAACCTATGAAGCCAAGCTATCGGATTACCATCTGGTCGGTTAGTTGTATGCTCTCGGTTATTCAAAACGCTTGAGGTTACAAAATGCTGTCATATTGGATGCAAACCGTTGAAAACAAGACGGTTCTCGAGCAACGCACCATCGATATCCCCACGCCTGGCCCCAAACAGATTTTGGTACGCCTGCATGCCGCCAGCCTAAACCGCGGTGAGTTCGTGATTGGTCACGGTTTACATAAAGGCGGTCAAGCCAGCCCTGTTGGCATAGAGGGCGCTGGTGTGGTCAGTGCACTAGGCAATGACGTCAAAGGCATCGCAGTGGGCGACAAAGTCATGGGCCGCTGCCGCGGCGCCTTCGCTGAATACGCCTGTATGGATAGCGTCGAGGCCCTCCCAGTTCCTGCTAATTTAAGTTTTGAGCAAGCTGCCAGCGTGCCACTCACCTTTTTAGTTGTGCACGATATGCTGTCGCTACAAGGCAAGCTCAAAGCAAATGAGTGGCTGCTCATTCATGGTGTGTCATCAGGCGTTGGCGTGGCCGCCCTGCAAACGGCAAAAGCCATGGGCGCCAAAGTCATTGGCACCTCGGGCTCACCCGAAAAACTTGCACGTTTAAAAGAACACGGTTTGGACTTGGCGCTGTGCCTACGCGGTTCAGGCTTTGAAGGCCCCGTAATGGAAGCGACGGGCGGCAAAGGTGCGAACTTAGTGGTGGATACGGTTGGTGGCTCGGTGTTTGCAGAAAGCATTCGCTGCATGGCGTTTGAAGCGCGCTTTGCGATGGTAGGCTATGTCGATGGCGTACTCTCAGCCGAGCTTGATCTGTTAGCCCTGCATTCAAAACGCTTGCGTCTGTTTGGCGTGTCAAACAAGTTGCGCTCAGCTGACCAACGCGCTGAATTTTTACCTCAATTCAAGGCTGAAGTTTTACCTGCGATTGCAGATGGTCGCATCAAACCGCTGGTAGACCATGCCTTCGCCTTTGAGCAACTGGCGCAAGCCAAAGAGATGATGGAAACAAACAAACATGTTGGCAAAATCGTTTTACGCATGCCTGTTTAGTTTTTTTTTACTCAGCGTCATGGGTGTATCTAGTCAGGCTTGCGCTCAACTCAAGCCTGGCTCCCAACCAAAGATCGTGATGCTCGGCGACTCGATTACTGCTTGGGGAAATTGGCACTTATTCTTCCCTCCCAGCAGAGTGATTAATAAAGGAGTCGCGGGCTACACGACTCAAAATATTCTGAGCGAAATAAACGCGACCATCACACTACGCCCAAACAGTATTTTTTTAATGATCGGCATCAACGACCTCTTAAGAGGAGTTTCTGTTGAGCAAACCTTTAAGCAATACACCTTGATTGTCGATGCGTTGCAAAAAAACAAAATCACCGTTGTTATGCAGGCCACTCTTGAATGCTCACGCCCGCAGTGCGGCAGCACCGTCGATGACGTGAGGGCATTGAATCAAAAGCTTCAAGCCCTTGCTGTAGCCCGCAATATCCAATGGCTTGATTTGAATCCCGGTTTAACGAACGATGTGCAAGGTCTGTTGCCAAAGTACACCTGGGATGGTTTGCATCTTTCTAAGCCTGCTTACTTGTATTGGGCTGAGCGATTAAAAAGCTTTATTCCGTGACTGTCAGGCGCTGCAGTATCGAGAAGGTGACAAAGTCCGTCAAGGGGTAACCACCTCAGCATACATTTTGCTCAATACACTGAGTATTTTTACACGATACATTGAGTAATTTGTAACTTAGCTATGAAAACCAATGTGGCAAAACTGACAAGATCCTCAAAATCTCGTGTTTTCTTCCTTAATCAATCGTAATCTTCACCCCATCCGTCTTAAGCAAGTCAGCCAACTTTTGCGTTTCATCCTTTAAAAATTGCCTGAACTCTTCTTGTGTACGCGGCTGAACCACCAGCCCAGTTCGTGCAATCGCCTGTTTAACTGCTGGGTCGGCCACGGCTTGCTTCAACGCCTCGTGCAACTGCTTTTGCACAGACTGCTCAACACCTTGTTGTGTCAAAAATCCGTACCATGTTCCAAATACCATATCGAGGCCTAACTCTTTCAGTGTCGGCACCTCGAGCGCATCGGGATGGCGTTCTGATGCGGCAATCGCAATGGCCTTCAGTCGACCTGCTTTCACATTCACCATACCGGTCGGGATATCGAAAATCCCCATTAGTTGGCTGCCAAACAAATCGTTTAGTGCAGGACCCATCCCTTTGTAGGGCACATGCGTAATTTTGATCTTCGCAGCATGCGCAAAAAGCTCGGCCGCAATGTGCGCGCTTGAGCCGTTGCCTGACGAACCCAACACCAACCCAGCTGGGCTTGCTTGAGCCAACGCGATAACTTCGGCTAAGTTTTGCGGTGGTAACTTGGCATTGATATAGAGCAGGCTGGGTGCGGTACCTATTAGGAGTAACGGTGCAAGTGAGCTTGGCTGATAGCTGAGGTTTTCTTTCAATAAAGGATTAGACGTGTAGGCGTAGGCAGTCACTAATAAGGTATACCCATCCGAAGGGGCTTGGCTCACATATTGAGTACCAATGATCGTGCCACCTCCCCCGCGGTTTTCAACGACAACCGATTGCCCCCACAATTGTGAAAGATAGTGTGCGATTGAGCGGGCAAAAATATCGGTGCTGCCGCCAGGCGGATACGGCACGACAATCGTGACGCGCCTTTCAGGAAATGCCGCGTTGCAAGAAAACGCTGCGAGCGCAAGGCTGAACATCAAAAGAGTTTTGGTAAGCCAACTCTTTATAGTGGCGACGAGTCGATTCATTCACTCTTCTCTGCAAAAACTATTTGGGGTGGCTCACGCCTGAAAAGGCATACATATCCCATTTGACCTGCGCGCTTGCGGAAAAAGAAACGATGAGCGTTACTAGACCCAACACAACATTGTTCATTGCGTTCTTAAAATTCATGATGCCCCCTTAATTGATTGGCGATAGCAGCCACAGTCATCCGCGAAGCTTGTCGATTGAATAATTATTAATATGCCTTATTTTGAATGCAAGGCGACTTCCCTTGATCTTTGTAGCGTCAGGACAAGGGCGTGTCAAGCGAGTGTCCTGAAAAACCGTAACAACCAATCAGTTACCTGCTCAGGAGCCTCTTCGTTCACATAGTGCCCACATGGCAACGCTTCACCGCGCACATCGTGAGCGCGTTCGCGCCAAATACTTAGCGGATCTGCGAACTGCTTACCCACCAGACTTGTTTTGCCCCAAAGCACCAGCAAAGGCATCTCAAGCTTGCGCGCAAGATCGGCGGTATCTAAGTCGCAATCAATTGTGGCTGCGGCGCGATAATCACCGCACGAGCCACGAATCGTTTTTTCATTAAAACAACGCACATATTCTGCCCAGATCTCTGGCGGGATATGATTTAAGTCTGAAGTCAGCTTTAATAATTTTTTACGCAAAAACCAATCTGCTGGAACGCTACCCATCAGCCGCTCTGGCAGGTCAGCAGGCTGCGCCATAAAAGGCCAGTGCCAACCCAGCATGGCACCCACGCGCCCCATCGCATTCCACATATCAAGCGTGGGGACAATGTCGATGACGGCGGCTTTGAGGATTTTTTTAGGATGATCGAGACACATACGATGAACCGTGCGCGCACCGCGATCGTGACCGGCGACGTAAAACGTGTCGTAGCCTAAAGCGTGCATGACCTCAACCTGATCCTGCGCCATCGCCCGAAACGAATAGTTAGCGTAATCAGCGTCCTCTTTAGGCGCCGAGCTGTCGCCATAACCACGCAGGTCTGCGGCCACAACATGAAAACTTTGCGACAAACGTGGCGCAACCTGATGCCATGCCAGATGCGTTAAAGGGTTGCCATGGAGCAACAACAGCGGCGGTCCCTCGCCGCTGTGCCGTAGACGTATGGTTGCCCCTGAGGTCTCAATATCCTTGACAGAAAAATCCCACATATTCATGATGAATCAAGTCTCTCATTAATTTAATATATTTTGTCTTTGCCGGTACCGCCGCGAAGGAACTCGAGATGATGGCTGCAGGCATACGGATCAATCTTAGCAGTGTGCCATCAGACTGTTGTTAAGAGTGCGCTCACGACTAAAAGAACCTCACCTACGCCGAAGCCCCCGCATTCTCGAGCCTCTGGTCAATAACCTAGGGTTGTCCCTGAATGATCGTCACCTGAAAAATGCACAGACCTTGCCAAACTCCAATACACTGCATTGTTGGATTTTTTTATTGAACTCAGAAAAAACGAGGCTCCTGATGCATAAACTTATTTCTCGACTTGTCACCTCGGTTAGCTACTGTACCGTTGCGCTTGCCGCCACGACGCTGACAAATGTCTATGCGCAAACGGCTTATCCAAACAAGCCCGTTCGCCTGATCGTGCCGTTTACGCCGGGCGGCGTCACAGACGCGAGCGCACGTTTAGTCGCCGAACAAATGAGCAAACGTCTCGGTCAGCAAATGATCGTTGAAAACAAACCCGGAGCCTCGGGCAACATTGGCACCTCACAAATCGCGCTGGCCGAGCCCGACGGCTACAGTTTGTTGCTAGGCTTTGATGGCACGATGGTGATCAACCCGCACGTGTTTGCCTCAATTCCGTTTAACACTCTCAAAGATTTTGCGCCCGTTGGCAAAATCGGGGATGCGATTTTGATTTTAGTCGCGCATCCAACCCTTGCTGCCAATAATGTCAAAGAACTGATTGCCTTGTCTAAAACAGAAGCTAATGGCTTGAATTACGGCACCTCGGGTATGGGCAGCACGCCGCATATTGCCGGTGAGACACTCAATATTGTCGCAGGCTCTAAGCTCGTGCATGTTCCTTATAAGGGAGGTGGCCAGGCCATGATTGATTTACAAGGCGGCTCGATCCCCTTAGTGTTCACAGCGGTTGCGGGCGCCCTGCCTCATATTAAAAACGGCCGCATCAAAGGCATCGGTGTCACGAGTTTGGCACGTGCACCCTCACTGCCTGACGTGCAGACTTTTATTGAAGCGGGCTTGCCCAATTTTGTCTTGACCTCTTGGGTAGGTATTTTGGCACCAGCCAAGACCCCCACCCCGATCATTCAAAAATTAAATACAACGCTAAATGAAGTGCTCAACGATCCAGACGTCAAACAACGTCTGGATGTGTTGGGCGTGAGCGCCTCACCCGGAACGCCAGCTGCCTACGGCGACCAAATTAAAACAGATTTGACCCGCTATGCTGACGTTGTGAAAGCAGCAAAGATCAAAACTGAATAATTTAGTAGCCTTAAGTCTTTGCCAACGCCTGCTCGAGGTCGGCCTGTAAATCGCTGACATGCTCGATACCGACAGACAGGCGCACCATGCTTTCTGAGACTCCGGCTTTGGCAAGTTCTTCTGGGTTGAGCTGGCGGTGCGTTGTTGACGCCGGGTGCGTCGCTAAGGACTTGGCGTCGCCAATGTTGACAAGTCGCGTGAATAAATTCAAGGCATCAAGAAAACGCGCACCGGCGGCCCGGGGATCAGTGTCAGTACTTTTGATGCCAAACGACAAGATGCCTGAAGCGCGGCCACCCATTTGGCGCTGCACCAAGGCGTGATCTGGATGGTTTGGCAAACCCGCGTAACGCACCCACTCAACCTTGGGATGCTTTTCAAGATACTTGGCCAGAGCGAGCGTGTTCTCGCAGATACGATCCATGCGTAAGGCGAGCGTTTCAATACCTTGCAAAATCAAAAACGCATTGAACGGCGACAAAGCACCGCCCGTGTTACGCAAAGGCACCACACGCGCACGCCCGATGTAAGCCGCAGGGCCTAAGGCCTCGGTGTACACGACGCCGTGATAGCTAACGTCGGGTTCGTTTAAGCGAGCAAAGCGTTTTTTGTGCTCGGCCCAAGGAAACTTACCGCTATCGACAATTGCACCACCAATGCTGTTGCCGTGTCCGCCCAAGTATTTTGTCAAAGAGTGCACAACGATATCTGCACCATGTTCAATCGGTCGCATGAGGTACGGGCTTGGCACCGTGTTATCAACAATCAAAGGAATCCCATGGGCGTGCGCCACTTTGGCGAGTGCAGCGATATCAGTCACATTGCCCAAAGGGTTACCAATCGATTCACAAAAAATACCTTTTGTTTTTTCGTTGATATGCTTAGCAAAACTTTCTGGATCGCGTGAATCAGCGAAGCTAACGGTAATGCCCTGTTGCGGAAACGTGTGCGCAAAAAGATTGTAGGTGCCGCCATAGAGCGTGCTGGCCGAAACGATATTGTCCCCCGCCTCTGCAATCGTCTGAATCGCATAAGCAATCGCAGTCATTCCCGACGATACCGTTAACGCGGCGATGCCACCTTCGAGTGCCGCAACACGCTTTTCAAGCACATCATTGGTCGGGTTCATGATGCGCGTATAAATATTACCTGCGACTTTTAAGTCGAACAGATCGGCGCCGTGCTGCGCGCTATCGAACGAGTACGCCACCGTTTGATAGATCGGAACGGCGACCGCTTTAGTGGTGGGTTCGGGGGTGTAACCAGCGTGTACAGCCAACGTTTCAATTTTCATTTTCTTTCAATCTTTTTTAAAAAACAAATTAAACCTAAGGGTTAACCCGATTTTGTGGTTAGTTCAACCTACTTCGTACCTCGTGCCTCGTGCCACAGGACTCAAACTGACTTGAGCCAGGTCACCATCCACCCTGGCCGCAACCAATCTTAATTGCATCATAGGCGCGAGCGAACTAATGCGCCAATAAAACTTTGGCATTAACATATTCACTAGATGGCTTACGCATACAAGAGCTTGAACTTTCAGCCCCGTGCCTGCAACGAGCCTAATTACAGTCAGCAGCAATTCAGACAAAGTTATGCAACTTAATCACGAATAGAGCATTCACAACCAGAAAAGGACTGAAAAATGAAAAAAACTCTGCTGTATCTTTTTTTGTCAGGAAGCACCCTCTTCACCGCGGCCTTTGCCCAAGAGCAAGCTTATCCAGCTAAACCCGTAAAAATCATGGTTGGTGCATCGCCCGGTGGTGGTACCGACATTTTGGCTCGCATGCTTGCTGATAAGTTCGGCTTGGCAATGAAACAAACATTTCTGGTTGAAAATAAACCAGGGGCAGCAAATACGCTGGCTGCAGACATGACCGCCAAAGCCTCGCCGGACGGCTACACACTGCTGTTGGCAACCAATACGGCTCAAGCGATCGCACCCCATCTGCTTAAGCTGGGCTACGATCCTCTCAAAGACTTGCAAGCCTTAGGGCTCGTGGTTACGGTTCCACAGGTTCTTGTTGTCGCCGCGACTCACCCAGCGCGCGACACCAAAGAGTTTATTGCTGCAATGAAGGCAAACCCCGCAGGCTATAACTACGGCTCGTCAGGGATTGGCAGTACACAGCACATTGCAGGTGTTGCGTTGAATACAGCTAGCGGCACAACCGCTACTCACGTGCCCTATAAAGGCAGCAGTGCTGCCCATATTGATCTGATCTCGGGTCAACTTCAATTTATGATCGACACGACCTCGTCTGCGATGTCACAAATCAAAGCGGGTAAGCTCAAAGCCTTCGCTATCACCACGCCGACTCGATCGGCGCAACTCCCAGACGTTCCGACTATGACAGAGTCGGGTTTTGCCAGCGTCAGCGTGACGACTTGGTATGGTTTGTACACCACAAACGGCACGCCCGTGGCAATCTTAAATAAATTGCATGATGAATTGCAGCGCGTCTTAAAATTGCCAGACGTACAAGAGCGCTTGCTAGGCTTGGGTGGCGAGGCCGGCAACCTGACACGCGCGCAATTTGCCTCGCTTAATCAGACAGAGTACGAGCGTTATGGTCAGGTGATTAAAAGCGCCAACATTCGAGCTGAGTGATTGAGCGCTACCACCCAGCAGATTTTCAATCTGCTGGGTGCCTCGTGTGCCATTGCGTTTCCCGTTCGTAAGCTGCAGCAACTCGCAGTACAGTCGTTTCGGCAAAACATTTACCGACTAGTTGCATGGATAAAGGCAAACCACCTGTTGACTGTCCTGTCATCATTGAAATCGCCGGATGCCCAGTTAAGTTAAACGGCATACGCGCTTGACGTGTATAGGTGCGTAAGATTTCGGATTCGTCGTCGATGCGGCAAGCCGGATCCATTGAATTGGCAACAAGCAGAACATCGTAGTCTTTAAACAAATCATCGACTGCATCAATTAAAAGACGACGTCTTTGCATCGACTGAACATACTCACCGCCCGTGACAAAAGCGCCTGTTAATAGCTTGCGACGTGACATCTGTGCATAATCCTCTGGGCGCTCGCTCAACCATTTCTCGTGCACTGCCCAACCTTCTGCCATCATCAAAAATTTTTGCGCTGTTAAAAAATCATTTAACGGTGGCAGCCGCACGTCGGTCACCACTGCCCCGAGTTTTGCAAAGACTTTTGCCGCTTCGTCTAGTGCTGCGCTGACTTCAGGATGTGCGACTTCATCAAGTTCATGAAAATGACGTACATAGCCAAGGCGTAAGCCTTTTACTCCGCGTTGCAGATCTGAAGTGTATTCAGGCGTAATCCCCTCTCTCTGAGGTTCTGCCATGACATTTAGTAATAGACCTGTATCCTCAACCGTGCGAGCCATAGGCCCTACGTGATCTAAGGTAGAAGACAAGGTAAACACGCCACGGCGCGACACCAACTCATAGGTTGCTTTTAAACCCACAATCCCGCACGAAGCGGCAGGATTTCGTACTGATCCACCGGTATCGGTTCCGAGCGCCAGAGGCACTAATCCCGCAGCCAGCGCAGCGCCCGAGCCGGAAGACGACCCGCCAGGGTGATGGTTGAGATTCCAGGGGTTACGCGCGGGCGGAAACGGCAAGTCAAAGGATGGACCGCCAATCGCGAATTCATGCAAAGCTAATTTACCCATAAAGGTGACGCCCGCCGCCCGCAACTTGCGGATGACTTGCGCATCTTCACTTGCCCGGTGCTCGAGTCGAATCTTCGAGTGGCAAGTCGTAGCCTGACCGGCAACATCGATGATGTCTTTAATGCCGAGCGGGATACCATGTAAGGGGCCTAGAGCGCGGCCGGCGAAGATCTCACGCTCGGCCTGGCGCGCAGCCGCTAACGCACCGTCGTGATCCACGCTGATAAAAGCGTGATTTTTAGAATTGAGTGAATCGATTCTGGTCAAAAGATTTTGCGTGAGCTCAACAGGAGAGAAGACTTTTTTTCTGTAGGCTACGGCAATCTCGGCGGCGGTCATCCAGTGCATGGTCTACTCCTTGGCTCGCATCGGTGGCCAAAATTCGGTCAGTGGGTCACACAACAGTTGGCCGGTCGTACGCAGTTTGATGACAGTATCGAACGCAACAGAAACGTCCTCAGGAAAGCGTTCGAAGGTTTTTTCTAATCCAGCTTGCTTGACCAGCACGATTAAGCCTGCATTTTTATTTATTTCGGAATGCTTCATAGTCTTCCTTAAAAATGTATTGCGCTGCAATCACTAATGACGACGCTGAGCCCCACTCTATGCCAACACAGCCAGCCACTGTGCCTAGCCGTTATTAATATACATCACCGTTCTCGTTGATTCATACAGACGAGATGCATGCATCTTTGCCAAAACCGAACGGCAAAACCGCTTTGTCGAGTTAAGTTCAACACTCGTGACGCTAGCGCCTAGCAAGCTTGGACAATGGATCGCTGACCAAACCGCGTTTTAGGCAAAGGTTATCCAAGACAATACCATCAAACTGCAATGGCAGTCTGATTTATGCAGAAACGATGAGTTGGCTTTAGCTTGCTCGCCGCCAAAGGTTTATTCAGTTAAACAAAACGATATAGTGCCTCAAGGTGCACAGTCTGCTTCTAGTGAAGTTGCGCTTGCAGATTGATTAAAATTCTTGAGCGTCCGATGAGCCTGCCTCGTATAAAACTGCCGTTCTCGATACTTTTAATTCTGTTGATTGCACTAGTCGCCGGAGCACTTAGTCTGCTTGGTCATAGAATGGCGCTGCAAGCCAACGATGTCGCCGCAATGCAGCGCACCTTAAGTGTCTCGGCTGAGACGCTTAATTCAATCGAACAGCTACTGTCTTCAGCGCGCCTCGTCACGCGTTTGACGTCGAGATCAACGCTTTCACAACAAGAAGATCTCGACGAAAGGCTCAGTCAACTGGGCTTTATTAAGCAAGCTTTGCGTGACTCGCCTTCGATTTCTTCGATGTTTATCGGCTATGCCACGGGTGATTTTTTTATGGTTCGGGTCGTACGCGATCAACAACACTCGATCGCTTTAAAGATTCACCCAGATACGCGGTTTATTGTGCAGAGCATCGAGCACACTGACATCGAATACTCTGCACCGGGCAGCATCAAAGCAAACGTTCGCGGGCGATTTATTTATTTTGATGAAGAATTAAAGCAAATCTCGCAAAGCTATCGGCCAGACTACGCCAAGGACTACGATCCGCGCGTTCGTGACTGGTATAAAAACGCGTTCAGGGGCACAGAATTAATGACAAGTCCGCCCTACGTATTTTTTAGCGATCGAACGCTTGGGCAAACCATGTCGATTAAAACTGCAGACGGACTGGCTGTCATCGGCGCAGACATTGGCTTAAGCGTGTTGAAGGATATTCTTAAGGCAAAGCGAATTACACCTGGCACTCACTCGGTCATCGTCAACGACGACGGCTTTGTGCTCGCGATTGACCACGGCCTGGTCACCGCCGCAACGCCGGTCATCTCCGGACGAGCCCAGACGTCGCCGTTGATTAACAATCAGCAAGCAAAATCTGCCGAGCAGATGCTCACGACGCCACCCAGCCTGACGAGTCTGCGAGAAGTGGGTGTACCGATTTTTTCGGCGATGATGTCGACTTTTCATGAAAGAGACAGAGGCAAACCAATACTGGCTGATTTTTCTGCCAGTGATCTGCATTGGCGAACGTCAATCTCACCGCTTAACATCACCGGCGGCTCTACTTTTTATTTGCTCATTGCAAGCCCAGATGAAGAGCTTCTGGCGGGCGCCCACGAAATCAGGCAGCGAACACTTATACTGGCGGTGATTATCTCGTTGTGCTCGCTACCGCTTGGCTACCTACTGATTTCGCGGCCACTACAAATTCTATCAAACGACATCGCCCGGATGATGGATTTTAGTGGGCAAAATACAGCCGTAAAATCTTCGTTCATTATTGAGCTGTCAACGCTTGGCCTTGCCATTAATCGCCTGCGACAGGCAATCCTAGCTTTTACCGCGTATGTGCCAAGAGAGTTGGTGAGCGATTTGGTGAAGTCAGGTGAAGAGATCAAAGTTGGCGGAGAAAGTCGTTATCTGACAATAATGTTTACCGATCTGAAGGATTTTTCGGCGCTCTCTGAATCGACACCCTCGCGTGAATTACTGCAGCGCGTATCGTATTACCTAGAGCTGATGACGCTGGCCGTCAAACAAGAGCGTGGAACCGTTGATAAGTTTATTGGCGATGCAGTCATGGCCTTTTGGGGTGCACCAGTGGTCGATCAAAACCATGCGTATCATGCCTGCGTGGCCGCCTTAAAAGGCAAGCGGCGGATGGTCACGCTCAATGAAAAATTGCTAGCAGAACAGAAAACTCCTTTAAGCGTTCGCATTGGCATACACACCGACGCCGTGTTGGTAGGTAACATCGGTTCACTTGAGCGCTTGAGCTACACCGTCATGGGAGACGGGGTCAATATTGCCTCTCGGCTTGAGGGAATCAACAAAAGCTATGACACACAAATCTGCGTAAGCCACTCGGTCTATAAAGAAGCAGGCGAACGGTTATGGTTGCGACCAATCGAAAAAATCAGAGTCAAAGGTCGTGAAAGCGAATTCTTAATTTACGAATTGCTTGGGATACGCGACGGCAGCCCTGAGACACAGGCGAGCGATACCGAACAAGCGCTATGCGTGCTGACCGAACAGGCTTATGGCTTGTATGCGAAAAAATGCTACCAAGAGGCGCTTACGGTTTATCTGCAACTCGTTGAACGCTTTGACGACTCGCTGGCTAAAGTCATGGTTGCGAAATGTCAGGCTAACGTGACACCCGAGGCCTAGGCTGCGGTTTTTGTTTTTAGTTTTACGTTGACGTCTAAAAACCTGCGTGTTACTTTTTTTGACATGACTGCTTGTGCATATGCTCAAATCGTCTTTTTTTAAAAAATCCTGGACTCGCAAAACAATGAAAATAAGCAGCCTTGTTATTTTTACCTTGATCACGCTGACCTGCGGCGCTCAAGCGCCCACGCAGGCTCAAACCACAGACTATCCGAGCCGTTCGCTCAAGATTTTGGTACCGCTTGCTGCTGGCAGCGGCACCGATTCGGCCGCGCGTTACTTTGGTCAGCAGCTTGCGACCCTGCTTAAGCAAGCGGTCGTTATCGAAAACCGCCCCGGAGCCAACGGCATGATCGCGGGCGCCGCAGTCAAAGCCGCGCCTGCTGATGGTTACACGATTTTTTTGGGTACGCTCAGTCCGCTGGGGTTAAATGAACTGGTCATGAAAGGCCCCTTTTCTTACGACGCGGTCAAGGACTTCAAGCCAGTATCGGGTTTGACCCGAGGAATGGGCGCCTTTGTGGTGCCCGGCAATTCACCGATCAAAACACTTGCTGAGCTTGTGGGTGATGCTAAAAAGTCATCACGCCCAATCAACGTAGGCACCTACGCAACCTCGTATCAACTGACCTTAGACTGGTTTAGTCAATTGAGCGGCGTGACCTTCGTCAGTGTGCCGTATAAAGGGGCTGCACCAGTCTTTACAGACTTGATCGGCAATCAACTCGACTGGGCTGTACTCAATCTAAGCGGCGTCTCAACCCTCTTGCTCTCTGGCAAGCTGCGTGCAGTTGCTGTGACCGGAGACACACGTGCACCTGAGTTTCCTGAGATTCCAACCGTAAAAGAAAGTGGCTATCCAACGTATGTCAATTACCTTTGGACCTCGTTATACGTGCGCACTGAGACGCCTGACCACATCACCCAAATACTGGCAGAGGCACTGCAAAAGGTGATGGGGTCTCGTGAGGCACAAGAGTATTTAACCAGCACCGGCGGCGGCGAGTTGATGCCGTTACGCCCGACCGAGATGCGCAAGATGCAACTCGATGAAATCGACCGTTTTCGAGAAATTATCAAAGTATCGGGATTTAAAGTTCAATAGCGTTTGACCTCGCGCCTCGCTAAGCTTTCGGGCAAGCCTAAGCCCGCACTCAGATTTTTATGAAACTTAAATCTATGCGAATGCAAAGTATTGAACAAGGCATGAGTACTGCCTATTACGCCAGACACGAGGGCCAACAGCCTGCGATCATTGAGGCAGAGCGCGTCACGAGCTTCGCCCAGCTTAACGCTCGAGCCAATCAACTGGTTAGGGCGCTGCGCGCACGCGGCCTCAAAGCAGGTGATGCCATTGCTTTACTCTGTTCAAATCGCGCGGAGTTTGTCGAGGCGTGCGTAGCGGTTGAGCGCTCGGGTTTGCGCCTGACGCCTCTGAATACGCACCTGACTGGCGAAGAACTTGGCTATATCTTGGATAACTGCGAAGCCAGGGCGCTGCTTGCAGAAGCTCGCTATGCCCCACAGGTGCAAGTTGCGGTAAGCCTTGCCTCGCGCGCCCAAGTGAAACTTGCGATTGGCGGGGCGATTGAAGGCTTTGAACCCTACCAGGACGCCTTGGCCGTTTGCCCTGCCCACGATATCGAAGATCCTAGCCTAGGCAGCAAAATGCTCTATACCTCGGGCACCACTGGCCGACCAAAGGGCGTCTACCGCGATCCTGCTTACACCTTACCTTCTGTTTTGACCTCCGTGGACTTAGCAGAGGCGGCGGGTTACAAAACAGGCTGCGGTCAACTTCACCTTTGCGCCGGGCCTTTGTATCACGCAGCACCGTTCGGCTACTCCATGGCACAACCCCTTTTAGCCGGCGTGGGGCTTGTGCTTATGAATCGCTGGGACAGCGAAGCGGCTCTGCGTTTAATCGAACAACATCGCATCACGCACACACATATGGTGCCCACGATGTTCCATCGCTTGCTCTCTTTGCCTGCCGAAGTGAAGCGCAAGTACGACTTGTCGTCGCTTAAGTTTGTCATTCATGGCGCGGCCCCTTGTTCGGTGCAACTGAAAGCCGAGATGATCAAATGGTGGGGACCGATTCTGTCTGAGTATTACGCCGCGACAGAGGGTCGCGCAGTGAGTGTCCAGTCTGCCGACTGGCTAAAAAGACCTGGCACGGTGGGCAAGCCTAACCCTGCCGATCAAGTCCGCATCCTAGACGAGCAAGGGCTCGAGCTGCCCGCCGCTGCGGCCGGTACGATTTATATCAAGGCCCCTGCTATTGGCCGTTTTAACTACTTCAAAGATGAAGACAAAACTGCAAACTCTTATCGAGGCGATTACTTCACGCTAGGCGATATCGGTTATCTCGATGCAGACGGTTGGTTATTTTTAACCGACCGAAACGCGAATTTGATTATTTCGGGCGGTGTCAATATTTATCCCACTGAAATCGAAGGCGTTTTGCTGACGCACCCTTCAGTGGCCGACGTAGGTGTGATCGGCGTGCCCAACGAAGAATGGGGCGAAGAAGTCAAAGCAGTCATTGAATTACAAACGGGCGTGGCAGAGTCATCTGATTTGAAGGCCGAACTACTTTTATTTTGTAAAGAACATCTTGCAACCTTCAAGTGCCCGCGCAGCATCGACTTTACTCAAAAGCTGCCACGCTTAGATAACGGTAAACTGTATAAACAAGGCTTACGTGAACAATATCGCGCAGCAGCCGCAAAAAGCTTAACTGAGACACGCCATGACTGAATTCGCAAGCTATGCAGTACAGGATAAGATCGCCGTCATCTCGATGAATAAGCCGCCGATTAACGGCTTAGGCGCTGCATTACGCGAAGGGATTGGGGCTGGTTTGACCCAAGCACTCAACGACCCGAACGTAAAGGGTATTGTGTTGATTGGCACGCCTCGTGCTTTTTCTGGCGGTGCAGACATTACTGAATTTGGTACCCCAAAGACCACACACGAACCGACTCTTCGTACTGTCGTTCAAACGATGGAAGCCGGCAACAAACCCGTGATTGCAGCGATCAGTGGCTTTTGTTTGGGTGGTGGTCTTGAACTGGCGCTCGGCTGTCACTTTCGCGTAGCCTTGTCCGATGCAACCTTAGGATTACCAGAGGTCAAACTTGGCATCTTGCCGGGCGGTGGTGGCACTCAACGTTTGCCGCGTCTACTTGGCTTTGAAAAAGCCGTAGACATGATTGTGGCGGGTGTACATCTTCCTGCTAGCAAATTTAAAGATACATTGTTGCTCGACCAAATCGTTGAAGGCGATTTACTTGAGGCTGCCCTAGCCTTCGCACGCAAGGTCATCGCACAAAACGAACCGCTCAAGCGTGTGCGTGATCGCACCGTACCTGATATCCCCACTGACGAAGCACTCGCCGAAAAAAGAAAAGCAGTGGTCGCCGCAGCGAAACGCTTTCCAGCACCAGTCAGTTGCTTTGATGCAGTCTGCGCCAGCTTTAAATCGACCTCGTTCGATGCCGGCTTAGCTGAAGAACGACGCCTGATCACTGAGCTCTTCAAATCACCAGAATCGCACGCACTGCGCTACACCTTTGCCGCCGAGCGCGCCGCCGCAAAAATCCCGGGCTTGCCGGATGACACGCCCTTACGCACGATCAAAAAAGTTGGCATCATCGGCGCCGGCACCATGGGTGGCGGGATCACCATGAACTTCATTAGCGCGGGCCTACCCGTTGTGTTACTCGAGACCAAACAAGAGGCGTTAGACAATGGCTTAGCGACGATTCGTAAAAATTACGAAACCTCAATGAAAAAGGGCAAGCTGACACAAGCGCAACTCGATGCATGCATGGCTCTGATCCAACCGACGTTGAGCTATCAAGATTTCAGCGATGTCGATCTGGTCATTGAAGCCGTGTTCGAAAACATGGACGTCAAAGAGCAAGTCTTTAAAACACTCGATGGCGTGATGAAACAAGGTTCGATTCTGGCCTCAAATACCTCGGCACTGAATATCGATCAGATCGCCCAGTTCACCAAGCGCCCACAAGACGTCATTGGTTTGCATTTCTTTAGCCCTGCCAATGTGATGCGGCTGCTTGAAGTGGTGCGTGGCGACAAGACTGCGCCCGACGTGCTGGCCACCTGTATGAACATGGCTCGCAAGATTAAGAAGATTGCCGTGGTCTCGGGTGTGTGTGACGGCTTTATCGGCAACCGCATGTTGGCCCAGTACCGCGCGGCCGCTAACGAACTGATGGTTCAAGGTGCGCTACCTCAACAAATCGATGGCGCCATTCAGGCCTTTGGTTTTGCGATGGGCCCTTTCAGGGTTGCAGACTTGGCCGGTTTGGATATTAGCTGGGCCGGGCGCAAACGCCGTGCTGCGGCAAGCCCAACACCCGTCGCACCGATTGTTGACGATTGGATCTGCGAGGCGGGTCGCTTCGGGCAAAAAACTGGGGCGGGCTGGTATCGCTATGAGGCGGGCAAGCGCGATGCAATCCCTGACCCGATCGTCGAGGCCATGATCGCCAAATACCGTTCAGAAAACGGCGTCAAACCTCGCAAGATCGAAGATAGCGAGATCATTGAACGCTGCATGTTTGCTTTGGTCAACGAGGCTGCACGCATTCTTGAAGAACGCATCGCTGCCCGTGCCTCGGATATCGATATTGTGTATTTGAACGGCTATGGGTTTCCGGCCCATGTGGGCGGGCCGATGCACTATGCCAATACAGTGGGCTTGCCCAAGGTCTTACAACGGCTCAAAGACTTCGCCGCTGAACCTGGTGCCAATCCAAAATGGCAACCGGCAGCGCTGATCGTGCGTTTAGTTGAGCGTGGAACTGGATTTAATTAATGAAGAATTCTGTAAATGATATTTATAGAAAATTTTCTTGAAAAAAACCCAATACTATTGAAATAGTATTGGGGTTGATCGCTCTGCCAAGATCGATTCGACCAGCCTGCATCGATACCGATGGTTTAAAGAGAGAATAGAACTATATCTATAAATATTTGAATTTAAATAACTTTAATGACATCAACATAGTACATTTAATAATTATTTATAGTACATCAATCCATTTCAATCGCCTGTAAAGGCATCGGTTGGCGCACCCCAGCTCGTATACCCGCCATCAACTGGCAGAGTCACGCCAGTAATAAATGCAGCCTGATCCGAGGCTAAAAATAACATCGCATCTGCAATATTGCGTGGTTCGCCCAAATGACCCATGGGAGTGCGTCGCTCGACAGTCCTCAAGTCGAGCAGACCCTCATCGACGATGGCCTGTACTAAGGGCGTCAGGATAAATCCAGGTGCAATGGCATTGACCCGAATCCCAGCAGCAGCCCATTCGCACCCCAGCGTGCGGGTAATCATCGAAATCCCGGCTTTAGCGGCGCTATACGCGTTGCGATACGTAATACCAATCACGCCCGCAATCGAGCTGATATTAATGACATTGCCCTTGCCTTGCTTAAGCATATGCACGGCGCAAGCCTTCGTCATCATGTAGGTGCCGGTCAGATGAATATCAAGCAAGCGCCGAAAGTGCATCATGTCTTGCTCGAGCGTTGGCTTCACCCGATCGGCAATACCCGCGCAATTAATCAAGACATCCACGCGCCCGTATTTTTTAATCACCGTGTCGACCACGTAATTGACCTGAGCCTCATCAGCAACATCGCAAGCGAGACCTAAATGCTGCGTACCCAGTTGTTGGGCAATACTTTTTGCAGCCGCCTCTTGAAGGTCGGCAATCACAATCGTTGCGCCTTCTTTTGCAAAACCATGTGCAGCAGCCAACCCGAGGCCACTTGCACCACCTGTGATTAAAACAACGTACGGTTTCAGTTCAGGATACATGATTGTCCTTTTTTTGATTATGTCATTACGAAGCCTTACTCAACCGGCGCCTAACCCACCTTGCCGCGCCGACGATAAATCATCAATCCAAATGCTAACACTACCAGCAATGCTGGGATCAGCGCAATATTCAACACCTTAATCCAAAACTGTAGCGCATCGCTATCCGCTCGCAGATCTTTACGAACTTCTTTTAATTCACGACGCTTTTCAGCGGCAACTTTACGAAACCGATCGACTTCGGTCTGCTGCTCTTTCGTTAAGATTGCTGCGCCCGCAGCTGCACCTGGTGCTGGTGCAGTTTTTTGTAGTGCCTGCAACTTTTCTTGTGTTGCCTGCAGACTATCCTGGATGTCTTTAATTTTTTCGGTGTACGCCTGTTGAGCACGGGTCTCCATTTCTTTGATCACAGTAAACGGTCGGGTCGCACTTTGCCGTGTACGCAGTGAAATCAACGCAGCATCGCCGGCATACTGATCCACCAAAGCTTGTACAAACGCCAAGTTACCGTTGATCGGATACACCAAACGCTGGCCAAGCAAGTCTTGAATCTGTACGGCCGCACCGTCATTAATAAAATCGGTATCCGCGATCAAGACTAAAGAGTTATCTGCAATGGCTTTTGCAATGTGGGGCGCGAAGACCTCGGGCGGCTCTTCAACGGGCTTTTTGGCTGCCTCAGCTGGGGCAGCTGCGGCCTCATTTGCAGGCTTCTCATCCCCAGTTGGCTTATCTTTAGCCGCCTCGTCTTCGGGCTTTTTCTCTGGCTTAGGTTTAGGCGGACGACCATCCGGAAAAGCGGTGTTGAACTTGCCTTGCAGACGTATCGCAATCGGCAATTCTTGGCCCGCAGCTTTAAAACCAGCCGTCGCCTTGTCGCCCCGGTCTTGACCGCGCGCGACCTCAATTAAGGCAGAATATTTTGATGAATGCATCAAAATTTCTTGCTTGAGACCAGCAACTGGCTGTCCACTAAAGGCACCAATGAACGGAAATAAGGTTCCGCCCAGGCGTGCCGTGGCCACGTCGGTTTGATCATAAGCAGAATCGTTTAGGCTCAGCAGCGTTGGCAGTGCGCTCGGGCCTTTGCCGACCATGTACTGCATGTCTGAAAGCATCTTGGTCGTATCGAGCGAAATGCCCCACGCCTTGGTCAGTCTTTCTAGATTTGACGGGATGCCGGTTGGCTCCATCCCACGCTGGCCTGGCGCGACATCAAAGAACGCAAACGGATCCAGCAAGGCAATCAGTTTGCCACCACGCATCACGAACTGATCGATACTGTATTCAGCATGCTCAGTGATGCCACGCGGATGATGAACCAGTAACACCTTCACCTTAGGATCAATATCTTTGCCATCCATCGGCACCTGAACAACTTTGTAATCGCGCTCAAGTTCTGAAATAAATATCTGCTTGGGCGACGGTGGTACTCCCATCATTGGGAAACCAGAATTGCCAAAAACTGGCATTGGGCTCATCACCCCAAGCACTGTCTTCTCTTTTTCAGTCACACTCGCAATGGCACGCGTAATGTCGTACTCGAGCAAGCGCTCGCGATCCATCGCAATGTTAGACATTGCCGATTTACGATCGCCCTGCTTGACCGCAAGACCCAAATAGAAACGATCGCCATTATCAAGGGACTGTGCTTGCACGCCATCAAGCGTGGCGGTCTCTTCAATGTCAGAGTCAGGCTGGGGATCCAGGGTCTCGATTGAGACTTTTCCACCACCGGCATTACGGTATTCGATCAACAAGTCTTGCACTCGACGAC
>JABMMM010000032.1 GCA_013205565.1 Alcaligenaceae bacterium
AAGCAGGCCCTCCATCACTTCACCCGAACAGGGCGCGCAACAAGAATGCAGCAAAACCTTGGTTTTGCCCTCAGGCAAGGCAAACGTAGGGCGTAAGGCGTCTGGCACGGTTCAATCCACTCTTTGGTTTTCGGGGCAACTCAGCTGCAAGTGTAATCTCAAGCCAGACGCTTGTGCGCTTAGCCCGGCACGATCGCCGTTTCGCTCAGTACGGCCGCCCACAGGTCTTTGACCGCCTGGCGCTCGTCAAGCAGCTCGCTCTGAACCACGCGCGCTTTGTCTGCACCTTGCAGGCGCACTTCGTGCTGCCGGCGGCGCAAGTTGCGGTAGGCATCGCTCGCGCGCTCGGCAAGCGTCGCGTCAACCAGCCCGGCAGTACCTGACAAGCGCAACAAGGCGATATTTCCGAGGTTTTGAAGCAGTTCTGGATACTGCCCAGCGTGCACGAGAATCAAATATTGAGTAACAAATTCGAGATCGACCATACCGCCTTTGTCATGCTTCAGATCAAACAAGGCTGTGGTGTTTGGATGTCCAGCTGTCATTTTGTCGCGCATGGCGCGCACCTGTTGCGCAAAGGGGGCAGGCGCGCGCGCACGTTTTAAAACGTCTTCACGAATCTGTTCGAAGAGCAAACCCACGCGTGGGTTGCCCGCTGCAAAACGCGCCCGTGTCAGCGCTTGATGCTCCCAAGGCCAGGCGTGGCTGGTTTGATATTGCCTGAAAGCGTCGATCGACCCGGCCAGTAAACCCGAGTCTCCGTCGGGTCGCAAACGTAGATCAATGTCGTATAAGCGTCCCGACGAGGTCATGGTCGAGAGCCAAGACGTCAGACGGCGTCCGAGCTTTGTATAAAGCTCAGCGGCGTCTTCGCGTGTGTCGTCGTACAGATACACCAGATCAAGGTCAGACGAGTAGCCCAGTTCTTTGCCCCCAAGGCGCCCGTAGGCAATGATGGCGATTTGGGGCTCGGTCGCGCACTCTGCGAGGTCGGCCGGACACACCTGAGGCCAGACTCTGATTAAAGACTCTTGCAACAGCGTGTCTGCCAAGGCAGATAATTGATCGGCCAGATTCTCGACCGTCAGAATACCTTCAAGATCTTGCGCCAGTAATTGAAAACTGATCTGGCGCTGCGTATCGCGCATCAAATTCATTTGCTGTTCGATATCAAACGTACCATCGGGCAGCACGCAGGCTTGAAGGTCGGCATGCATCGCAGCGGCGACACGCGTCAAGTCGACCGGTTCCATTAATGTTCGCCAGGCGATCAGGCTGTCGAGCACCAGGGGATGCTGGATCAGGTATTGCGCGGCCCAGGGGCTGGCCGCCATCAGGCGCGCAATGCGCGCCATCGTCTCGGGATACTCGGCCAGTAAGGCAAGATACGCGCTGCGCTGTGCGATCGTTTCAATTAAATCAAGCAGCCTGAAGGCCGAGGTGAGAGGCTGGGTGGTGTGCTGGGCTGCAGCAAGCGCCAGCGGCAGCAAAGTGTCGATGCGATTGCGACTGGTGGTCGCTAAGCCGCGGATCCGGTGTCCTTCTAGAAACGTGTCGACGCGAGCCGCCAAGACCGGGGCGTGTTCGCCAAAGTGCGGCAAAGCCGCTTCTAGCGCCTCGGTGGGCGTGGGTGACGCATCCGGTTCAAGCTTGGCCTCAGCGAATTTGTCGGTCAACCCCGCGAGCCGAAACGCATCGTGAAACGCCTCAGCGACAAACTGCCGATGGCGTGCCAGCGTGACTTCAAAGTCCGCTTGCGTCAAGTGCAGCGCCCGCGCCAGAGCGCCAATACGTTCGGGCTCTGCGGGCAAAAGATGGGTCTGTGCGTCTTCGGCGTACTGCAAGGCATGCTCAGTGCGCCGCATAAAGACATACGCCTGAGCCAGTTGCTCGGCAGTCGCTGCGGGTATTAAACCGGCGCGAACCTGCGCCTCGAGAGCGATAAGCAGCCCGCGCTGTTGCAGGGCAGGCATACGACCGCCCTTAATGAGCTGCGTGAGTTGCACGACAAATTCGATTTCGCGAATACCGCCTTCTCCGAGCTTGATGTTGTGCTTGGTCTCGAGCCCCGGCCGCATGAGCGACCGACGCTGTAAATCAAGGCGAATACGCTCACGCAGCGTGCGCAAGGCCGCTAACGTATCAAAGTCGAAGTATTTTCGGTACACAAAGGGCTGGCGCAGACTTTCAAACTGTTGCACCTGTGCGCTTGAATCGCTGTCGTCAAAGGCCCGCGCCGGAATCACCCGACCTTTCAGCCAAGCGTAGCGCTCCCATTCGCGGCCTTGCGTGAACAAATATTGTTCAAAGGCGTCCAGACTCCAGGCTAACGGGCCCGAGTCACCGTCGGGGCGCAGACGCAAATCGGTTCTAAAAACTTGCCCGTGGGCGTCAAGCTCTGACAACACAGGCATCATGCGTTGCGTCAGTCGGCCATAGAATTCGTGATAGCTTAATGGGCGAGGTCCTTGGGTTTCACCTTCTTCGTCGTACAGCATCACTAAATCAATATCCGAAGAGACATTCAGTTCTGCTCCGCCTAGTTTGCCCATGCCAATTATTAGCATTTCTTGCGGGCGACTCGTCGCGCTGTCTCTGGGTTGACCATGCATGGTAACCATCTCGTGCATGACCGAACGATAGGCCTGCTCGATGCAGCGGTCTGCCAGGGTACTCATCATTCCTACGACCTCTTCAAGAGAGGCGAGCCCGGCCAGATCGCGCACCATCAGCAAAAAGAAAGTCCGCTTGCGCAACGTGCGCAGCACTTGTCGGCATGTTGCGACCTCTAAGACTGCGCTGCCGATGGGCACGCCCGCCAGTTCAGCAAACCAGTCATGCAGTCGCTCGGTGCTAACCGGTGTGGACTGTTCTTGCTCGAGCCAGCGCGCAAAGGCTGGATCGCCTTGTAGCAGGCGGCTGAGGGTCCCTGACCAGGCCAGAGCAGACGAGAGCGCAGAATCAGGCATAAATAGGGGGTAGAGGTGTTTGAAGGTGCGCGCGCAGTGCCACGTGTGCAGACCGCATGACAGATTTGAACAATACCCTATAGAATGGATCTTCACAAAATATTTTTTTTGGTTTTTTGCTCCTTAATTTTGCGTCCCTTCAAATATTTCTTGCGTATCGCCTTGCTGAGCCTGCTGCTGCTTTACTTTGCAGCTGCGGCAACATTGTTGACCGTACGCTACTGGGCCATGCCCCGTATCAACGATTGGCGACCGCTGATTGAACAGCACCTGTCTGAGGCAGTAGGCGCTAAGGTATCGATCGAGGATATTTCGGCTGACTGGTCGGGGCTCAACCCTACCGTTAAAGTGCGTAACCTTAAGCTCAGGGATACGACAGACCAGTTATTGGTTCAGGTGCCCGAAGCCTTTGCAATGGTGTCGTACAAAAGCCTGTTCGAACTCGACCTTCGCCTGGCGCGCCTAGAGATCAATGGCATTGCTTTGGCCGGCACCCGGCACCCTGATGGCAGCGTTTGGCTCGCGGGGCAACGTCTCGCGGAGTATTCCAACGAACCACTCAAGCTTGACCGCGATACGCTCGCGGTGCGCTGGCTGTTGGATCAGGGCGAAATCTTCGTTCGTCAGGCGAGTTTTCTTTGGCACGACCAACTGCGTCAGGCGCCCGTGTTAAGCCTCTCCAAGATCGACATCAGTCTGGTCAATAGTGTTTTTCGACACGAGCTTCGTTTGGTCGCGTCTTTACCTCAGGCAGTGGGCCAACGCGTCGAGTTGGTGATCAAGACAGAAAACGTCTTTAGTCAACTTACCGCGCAATCTAAACGCGAGGCTGAGATTTTTTTTGAAGTGCAAGACACAAACCTGACAGAACTGGCGCCTTGGCTTGACTTGCCTTCTGTCTCGGGCACGATCGCCGCGCGCTTATGGGTCGACGTGCAGCAAGGCATGTTGGGTCAGGCCACCCTTGAAGTATCGGGCAAGCAACTCGCTCTGCCGCTGCTGGGTCAGGGACAGGGCGCCGTCTTTGCGCAAACCGGTCAAGTCAGATTGTCTGGTTGGCTGGGTGACCTTTTGCCCGAGGATCGCTGGCCGTTGCTGGCACGTAGCGCTGCGCAGCAAGGCATGACCCTAAGCGCGACCACCACTGGCCTGGCAATCGATAGTCCGTTGTTTGCGCCGTCTTTGCTTGAACTCGGCGAGGTCACCGCGCGCGTAAAGTTATCAAAAACAAGTGCAGGTCTGTTGTCAGTGAGCGCAGCACAACTCGATCTGAAAGCCGCCGAAATCGCCGCGCAAGGGCAAGGGTCGTGGCTGGCGGGTGGTTTGACAGGGGCCGGAGTCCTTGATTTGACTGCCACGATTGCCAAGGCTCCGGTCAATCGCCTGCATCAATACGTCACCACCTTGAGCGACCCCGATGCGCGTGCTTTTTTACGCAAGGCACTGACTCAGGGCCAATTCAGTCAGGTCGCACTCACACTTAAAGGCGATCTTGCCCAGTTTCCTTTTAATGCGCCTGACGTGCCAGGCGTCTTCAGGCTTGAGGGGCAGTACCGTGGACTGACGGTTGATTACGATCCGAGCCTTCCTGGCAAGCCTAGTTGGCCCCTGCTGGCGCAGGCGCAAGGCCAAGTTGTTCTCGATAAACTGTCTCTCAAGCTCAACGCAGCAAGTGGCCGATTGCTTGATACCCTGGGCAACACGCTTGCGGTGCAAAATTTAGTTGCGACGGTGCCAGACTTGCAATGGCAACCCAAGCTCAGCCTTGAGGCGGTGCTGAGCGGCGAGGCGAAGGATTATTTGTCGGTCTTGCGCCAAGCACCTTTGCCCTCAGAGTTTGCAGCCGCTCTTAAACGGCTCGAAGCGACTGGCTTGTTAACCGTACCGTTGTCCATCGAGCTTGCACTCGATAGCGACCAGGCGCCGCAAGTCAAGGGGCAGGTTCAAGTGTCGGGCGGGACGTTGAGCCTGGGAAAAGAGTTTCCGCCTCTTGAAAATATTCGTGGCACTGTCGACTTTTCAATGCAGCAGATCCGTACCGAAAGTTTGCGTGTTCAGTTTTTAGGCGGCGAGTCTGTGCTAAGTGGTGGTTGGGGCGAGGCTGCTCAGCGCCTGCAGGCGCAAGGCACCGTATCGGTTGTTGGGCTGAGACAGTTACTAGGCACTCAAGCCGCACTTCCCTTGACAGGGCAGGCTCGCTACGACGCGCAGCTTGTCCCAACAAAACAAAAGGGCTACGAGGCGACCCTGACGTCGACGCTTGAGGGTTTGGCTGTGAATTTACCTGCGCCTTTAGGGAAGGCGGCGCAAGGGCGGATGCCACTGACGCTGCAATGGTCGGCCCTACCAGTAAAAACCGAGTTTTTGCAGAGTGTGTCCTTTAGCCTTGGCAACCTTCTCAAGGCTCGTTTCGAGCGCCCTGCAAACGTACGGCCCTCGCCTTACTTTACGCGTGCGGCAATCGTGATGGGCGAACTTGCGCAATTGCCCCGAAGTGGGCTGGCACTCGATCTCAACCTAGACAAAATCGATGTAGAGGACTGGACCGCCTTGTTTGACCAGGTCACGCAAGAGCCTAAACGCGCCTCAACCGGAGACCTCCGCGTGTTTCCGCCTTTAGCAAGTGCAAGACTGCGCTCGCCTCATTTGCTTTGGTCTGACTTCAGCTTCACAGAGCTCGATGTCACCGCCGTGCAGAGCGCGCCCGAACAATGGACAGCGCGTATCAGTTCGAAAGAAACGCTGGGTACCGCCACCTGGAGCGCCGCGGGCGGCGCGCTTGACGGTCGGATTCGTGCCCGATTTTCAAAGCTGTCGCTGGGTGCGCCAGCTAACGGCCAAACCGAAGTCCTCAAAATCGATGTCATCGAGAAGCAGCAGTGGTCTGACATTCCTGCGATTGACCTGACGATTGATGACTTGACTCTTTTTGGTAGCCAACTCGGCTCGTTACGGCTACAGGGTTCTAGTCAGCAGCGCGCAGACCTCTGGAACATCGAAACACTAGATCTGCGTAGCGCTGCTGCGACTACCACGGCAACCGGTCAGTGGCGCTTAAAGGGACCCGAACGCGGCGTGCGTTTGAACACTGAAATCGTCGTTAACGATCTTGGTCGTTTTTCAGAACAAATGGGTCAGCCCGACCGAGTCAAGCGTGGTCACGGATCGATTCAGGCGCAAATCAATTGGGTGAATTTTCCGTGGCTTAGTAGCTACCAGGGGCTCAATGGCACGGCAAAAATCGATTTTAAACAAGGGGTGTTTGAGCACGTCAATTCTCGTAGTGCACGCCTTTTAGAACTGCTGTCACTTCAGTCCTTGCAACGCCTGTTGAGCTTCAATTTCAGGCCTGGCAATGAGTTTAAAGACGGATTTCCCTGGAACGCGCTGACAGGCAGCTTCAACATTAAAAACGGTCTCGTCCACACCGATGATCTCACCGTGAACAGCCCCGTTGCCAGTATCGTTTTAACTGGGACCTCTGACTTAGATAAAAAAATCTGGGATATGCAAGCTGATGTCAGGCCGATGTTCGACATGAGTGGCGCTGCGCTTGCGACAGCCTTCGTGGTCAATCCGATTGCCGGCTTAAGCGCGTTGGCCACACAGTTTTTGTTGCGCAATCCAATCGAGAAGGCAATGACGGTTAAGTACTCGGTCACAGGTCACTGGGACGAACCCAAGCTCGAACTAAAAGGTGCACCCGAGCCTGCGCCAGCTTCAAACCGCGGCCCGGCGCCAACCGGCAACTAGCGATTCCTACTCTTTCAGGCAGTCCGACCACCTTTTGGGTGGCGGGTTGTGACTTAGCGCTTCATGAGTTCAAAGAACTCGGCGTTATTTTTGGTTGACCGCATTTTGTCCAGGATGAACTCCATCGAGTCCACATCATCCATATCGTGAATAAACTTACGCAGCACCCACACTCTTTTTAAGATATCGGGCTGAATCAGCAACTCTTCGCGACGTGTGCCAGACTTATTTAAGTTAATGGCAGGATACACACGCTTTTCAGCTAGGCGGCGCTCAAGGTGGATTTCAGAGTTACCCGTGCCCTTGAACTCTTCGTAGATCACTTCATCCATGCGGCTGCCGGTTTCAATCAAAGCAGTACCGATAATCGTCAGCGAGCCACCCTCTTCAAGATTACGCGCGGCGCCAAAAAAGCGCTTTGGGCGTTGCAGGGCGTTGGCGTCAACGCCGCCTGTCAAGACCTTGCCAGAGGCGGGTACGACGGTGTTGTAAGCGCGCGCTAGACGAGTGATCGAATCTAGCAAGATGACCACGTCTTTTTTCATTTCAACCAGACGCTTGGCGCGTTCAATGACCATCTCGGCAACCTGAACGTGACGCGTTGCAGGTTCGTCAAAAGTTGACGCCACCACTTCGCCGCGCACGGTACGCTGCATTTCGGTGACCTCTTCCGGGCGCTCGTCAATGAGCATGACGATCATGACGGCGTCCGGAAAATTATCGGTAATCGCATGTGCAATGTGTTGCATCATGACCGTTTTTCCAGACTTTGGACTTGCGACGATCAGGCCGCGTTGCCCCTTGCCGATTGGAGCAAAAATATCCAAAATACGACCGGTCAGATTTTCTTCGCTTTTAATATCACGCTCAAGCGGCATCACCTTATCAGGGTGCAGAGGGGTCAGGTTCTCGAACATGATCCGATGCTTAATCGCCTCAGGCGCGAAACCATTGACCTTATCGACTTTAACCAAAGCAAAATAGCGCTCGCCGTCTTTGGGCGTGCGTACTTCGCCTTCAATTGAGTCGCCGGTGTACAGGTTAAACCGACGAATCTGTGAGGGTGAAATATAAATATCGTCTGTACTAGCAAGATACGAGGTGTCGGGCGAGCGCAAAAAGCCGAACCCGTCGGGCAAGACCTCTAGTACGCCGTCACCAAATATTTGTTCGCCTTGTTTGGCCCGCTTTTTCATGATGGCAAACATGAGTTCTTGTTTGCGCAAGCGATTGGCATTTTCGATTTCGAGGCCTGCGGCCATCTCGAGCAGCTGCGAAACGTGCTGCGCCTTCAGTTCGTTCAGGTGCATTGATGTCAGTGTAAAAAATTACTTCAGCAATAGAAGAGGAGGGGGGTAAAAATGTTTCACAGTTGAACAGCCCGCATCAAGCGAAGCCAGTGGCGAGCCACGAAGGGGCTCGCGCGCGAGGGCATCTCAGATTGCGCTGTCCAGCCATGCGGTTAATTGTGCTTTGGACAGAGCGCCAACTTTGGTGTCAGCGACTTTGCCGTCTTTAAATAGCATCAAGGTGGGGATGCCGCGAATGCCAAAATTACCTGCCGTGGCTTGGTTCTCGTCGACATTTAGTTTGGCGACCGTGACTTTACCTGCGTATTGGGTGGCAACTTCTTCGAGCATCGGTGCGATCTGTTTGCAAGGGCCACACCAAGCCGCCCAATAATCTACCAACACGGGCTGTGAAGATTTGAGGACGTCGGCGTCAAAACTTGCGTCGCTCACGTTTTTGATGTGTTCGCTCATGGGTTTTCTCTTAGAGTGATCGGTCTGGCAATGTTGGAATAGTTTTTAAGATTAGTTCCGGCGTTGCCAAGTGATTGGGGTTCCGGTATTACTTTGAGTCGGTATCTTCGATCTAAAGCTGCTCAGTGGCAGAACGACTTAGCCTTATTAAAGCACAACCTGACCGGCATTTGAGCGTTCACGGGCTTTTATAGGCAATCGGCTGTGCAGAATAACAACTTGTTGCCAAACGATTTCCTACAAGTTGGGCTCGAATACCCGGTTTTGGCGAGTCATTTCAGGCCGCATTTAGTCGTCAGCCTGTCGGATTTTGCATTTTCCGTAAAATGGCGCATCTTTTATCGCGTTTGGGGATCTCTTGAGTACTAAGTCTTACAACGAGTCGTCGATTCAGGTGCTGAAAGGCCTCGAACCGGTGCGCCAGCGGCCTGGCATGTACACCCGCACTGAGCATCCATTACATATTATTCAAGAAGTTCTCGACAACGCGGCCGATGAGGCCCTCGCTGGTTTTGGCAAGCATATTCAAGTGACGCTGCACGCCGATAGCAGCGTCACCGTCGAGGATGACGGACGAGGCATCCCTGTCGGGTTGCATTCCGAAGAAAAAGTGCCCGTCGTCGAACTCGTTTTTACTCGCCTGCATGCCGGCGGAAAATTCGACAAAAAGGGTGGTGGTGCTTACGCGTTTTCGGGCGGCTTGCACGGGGTTGGGGTCTCGGTCACGAACGCCTTGTCCAAACGACTTGAGTTGGTGGTTTGGCGCGAAGCAAACGCGCACCGCATGGTGTTTGCCAATGGCGACGTTCTTGAGCCCTTAGCCTTAGCCCCCGCGCTCAATCGAAAAAAATCGGGCACCCGGGTGCGCGTCTGGCCCGATGCGAGTTTTTTTGATTCTGGAGTGATTCCACTTAACGAACTGATGCACTTGCTTCGCAGCAAAGCGGTCTTAATGGCCGGCGTCAAAGTGACGCTGTCAAACGAAAAAACCGGTGATACCCGTAGCTGGCAATATGAAAATGGCCTGGCCGGCTATTTGTCAGAGGCGCTGCAGGGTCTCGAGTTGCGTGTCCCCATGTTTCAGGGCGAACAGTTCGCTTTGGCCGATCACGAAAGCTTCGCGCAAGGAGAGGGCGCCCAGTGGGTGGTGGTCTGGGCCGATGAAGGCAACGTCGTGCGCGAATCGTATGTCAATTTGATCCCCACCCCAGCAGGCGGCACCCACGAAGCGGGCTTGCGTGAAGGCCTGTTCAGCGCGGTCAAAGGGTTCGCCGAACTCCACAGTTTGTTGCCCAAAGGCGTCAAACTTTTGCCCGAAGATGTTTTTGCACGCGCTAGCTTTGTCCTGTCGGCCAAAGTGCTTGACCCCCAGTTCCAGGGGCAGATTAAAGAGCGACTCAATAGCCGCGACGCGGTACGCCTGGTGAGCGGCTTTGTGAGAACCTCGCTCGATCTCTGGTTAAACAGCAACGTCGAGTTTGGCAAAAAGCTGGCCGAACTCGCGATTCGACAAGCGCAGGCTCGTGCAAAGTCGGCGCAAAAAGTCGAAAAGCGTAAAAGTTCAGGCGTGGCAGTCTTGCCGGGTAAGCTGACCGATTGCGAATCGTCTGACGTCACGCGCACAGAAGTCTTTTTAGTCGAAGGTGACTCGGCCGGCGGTTCTGCAAAAATGGGCCGTGATAAAGAGTTTCAGGCGGTGCTGCCGTTACGGGGCAAGGTGCTCAATGCGTGGGAGGTCGATCGTGATCGACTGTTTGCCAATAACGAAATCCACGATATCGCCGTGGCGATCGGGGTCGATCCCCATGGCCCGACAGGCACGCCGGATTTGTCTGGCCTGCGGTATGGCCGCATCTGTATTCTTTCTGATGCAGACGTTGATGGCTCGCACATTCAAGTTTTGCTACTCACTTTGTTCTATAAACATTTTCCACGACTCGTCGAATTAGGCCACGTCTATGTGGCGCGTCCTCCCTTGTTTCGAGTCGATGTGCCCGCACTGGGAAAACGACCCGCGCGCAAAATTTACTGCCTGGATTCGGGCGAGCTTGACGTTACGCAAGATAAGTTACTTAAAGAAGGCGTACGCGAAGGCTCGTGGGATATCAGTCGTTTCAAAGGGCTCGGTGAAATGAGCCCCGTGCAGCTCTGGGAGACCACCATGAACCCCGATACGCGACGTATGCTTCCTGTCGCCTACGGCGCGCTTGGCCCCGAAGCAACAACGGCAATGTTCGACATGCTGATGGGCAAAAGCGAGTCGGGCGCACGTCGAACGTGGCTTGAAGACAAAGGTAATCTTGCAGAGGTTGATATTTAAATGGCTGACGGTACTCAACCTGGTTTGTTTGATCAAAAAGATGAGGGTGAATCCCTGACGCTTGGGCTCTATGCCGAGCAGGCTTATCTCGACTATGCGGTTTCGGTGGTGCGCGGGCGCGCTCTGCCTGATGTAGGCGACGGCCAAAAGCCGGTACAGCGGCGTATTTTGTATGCGATGCAGGCCATGGGTCTTCAGTCAGGCGCAAAGCCTGTCAAGTCTGCCCGTGTTGTCGGTGATGTGCTCGGTAAATACCATCCGCACGGTGATCAGGCTGCGTATGACGCACTGGTGCGTATGGCGCAACAGTTCACCTTGCGATACCCGTTAATCGATGGGCAGGGTAATTTTGGCTCGCGCGATGGTGACAATGCGGCTGCGATGCGCTACACCGAGGCGCGCCTGACGCCCTTTGCGCGCTTGTTGCTCGACGAACTCGAAGAGGGTACCATCGATTTCGTTCCCAACTACGACGGCAGCCATCAAGAGCCCGACATGTTGCCGGCGCGCTTGCCCGTCATGTTGCTTAACGGCGCCTCGGGCATCGCGGTTGGAATGGCCACTGAAATCCCCTCGCACAACTTACGCGAGATCGGGCAAGCCTGCGTGGCGTTACTCAAGCAGCCGACGCTGTCTGACGAGGTCTTGTTCGACATGGTCCCGGGCCCCGACTTCGCGGGCGGCGGACAAATCATCACTGCCGCGGCCGATATCGCTCAAATCTACCAAACCGGACGTGGCTCGATCAAAGCGCGCGCGCGCTGGCAGTTCGAAGAAATGGCGCGTGGGCAATGGCAGTTGGTCGTGCACGAGTTGCCTCCAGGCGCTTCGTGTCAAAAGGTGCTCGAAGAGATCGAAGATCTTACCAATCCAAAAGTCAAGACTGGCAAAAAGGCTTTGACGCCCGAACAGCTGCAAACCAAAACCCAAATGCTTGGCTTGCTCGATGCGGTACGCGATGAGTCTGGCAAAGATGCTGCAGTGCGACTGGTTTTTGAACCCAAAACCTCGCGCATTGATCGCGACGAACTCGTGAACACCTTGCTGGCGCAAACCAGCATGGAAACCAGCGTCTCGATGAATTTGGTGTGTATTGGCACCGACAAACGTCCCCGTCAAAAAGGGCTGCGCCAAGCGCTGCTTGAGTGGATTGGTTTTCGCACCCACACGGTCTTGCGCCGGACCCAGTATCGCTTTGACAAAGTGACTGACAGGATCCACGTACTAGAGGGTCGTATGTTGGTCTACCTGAACGTCGATGAAGTGATCCAGACGATTCGCGAAGCCGACGAGCCCCGTGCGGCCTTGATGCAACGTTTTGCGTTAAGTGAGCGACAAGCCGACGACATTCTCGATATGCGCTTGAGACAACTCGCGCGTCTTGAAGGCTTTAAGATCGAGCAAGAGCTCAAAGACAAACGTTCTGAGCAAGAAAAATTAAAAGAATTGATTGATCAGCCCAGCGCGCTTAAGCGCACGATTGTTCGTGAAATTGAAGCCGATATTAAAACCTATGGCGACGAGCGCCGCACGTTGATTAAATCCGCTGAGCGCGCCGTGCTTGAAGTCAAAATCGTTGACGAACCGTTGACTGTCATCGTGTCTCAAAAAGGCTGGTTGCGCGCACGACAAGGCCATGGGCATGAGACGGCTCAATTTACCTTTAAGGCAGGCGATGAAAGCTATGGTGTCTTTGAGTGCCGGAGCACAGATACGCTGATTGCCTTTGGTGACAATGGCCGGGTTTACTCTGTGCCGGTGGCAAGCTTGCCGTCAGCGCGTGGCGATGGGGCTCCAGTGACCTCAATGATTGACCTTGAGGCAGGTTCGCGCATTGAACACATGGCGGCGGCGCGAGCCGACTCGGCCTGGTTACTGACCACGCGCCAGGGCTTTGGGTTTGTGACAAAAATCTCAGACATGACGAGTCGTCAGCGCGCCGGTAAGCAATTTGTGACGCTCGAACCTAAAGATGGCTTATTGCGACCCGTACCAATGTGGGCAATGGCTCGGCAGGTCGCTTTTTTATCGAGTCGAGGTCGCATGCTCTTGATCGAAGCCTCTGAAATTAAGACGCTGGCCTCGGGTGGGCGCGGTACGATTTTGATGGGGATCGATGCGCCCGACACCTTAGCCCAAGCCGTGCCCATCTCGAAGGCAGGTCTGCGCGTCAGCGGCACTTACCGCAACAAGCAGGTGCAAGACGTGTTGACGGGCGCTGAGCTTGCCTCGTATCTGTCCAAACGCGCCCGCAAGGGCAAGTTATTCGCCGGGCGCGCGAAAGACCCCGTACTTTCGCCTGTTTTTTAACCGTACACTTTGGGTTTTACTTTTTTTCGATTCATTATTAGGTTAAAGCGCTTATGTCGTTTCAAATCACGATTCAACCCAGCCATCATCAGTTCACCGCCGAGAGCGACAAAAGCGTGCTTGATGCAGCCCTCGCCGCGGGCATTGTGTTGCCCTATAGTTGCCGCAGCGGTGCGTGCTCAACGTGCAAGGCTAAAGTCCTGTCTGGCTCTGTTCAGGCGGGGCCAAGCCCGGCGCAAGTGCTCAGCGCGGATGAAATTGAGGCGGGCTTTACCTTGCTCTGCCAAGCGCGAGCCACCTCAGATCTTGTCATCGAGTCGCGCGAATTGCGTCTGGCTTCGGACATCCAGATCCGCAAGATTCCTTCGCGCGTCACCGCGATACAGCGTCCAACCACTGACGTAGCGATCCTGACCCTGCAGTTACCAGCGACGGAAACCTTTCGTTTTTATGCAGGACAATACGTCGAAGTGATTTTGAAAGACGGCAAACGCCGCAGTTATTCGATGGCCAACGCTCCGCATGCCGCCAGTACACTCGAATTGCACCTGCGTCATCTGACTGGTGGTTTGTTTACAGATCACGTGTTTGGCGTTGGCGCGAGCGCCATGAAAGAACGCGAAATTCTGCGCCTTGAAGGGCCTTTTGGCTCTTTCTTTTTGCGCGAAGACAGTCAGTTGCCGATTGTGATGGTTGCCAGCGGTACGGGCTTTGCCCCAATTAAAGCAATCATCGAACACATGGCGCACCACCAGATTCATCGGCCCGTCACGCTGTATTGGGGAGGGCGTCGTCCGGCTGATTTGTATATGAATACGCTGGCAGAGCAGTGGGCGAACACCCTAGAGAATTTCATCTATGTGCCAGTGGTGTCTGAGGCCTTACCTGAAGATGGCTGGACAGGGCGCACGGGCTTTGTGCATCGTGCCGTCATGCAAGATTTTTCTGATCTGAGCGGCTATCAGGTTTATGCCTGCGGCGCCCCGATTGTGGTCGAATCAGCGCGCCGAGAGTTTATTGCGCAGTGCCATTTGTCTGACGAGGCTTTTTTTGCAGACTCGTTTACCTCAGAGGCAGATATTGCCGCAGTAAAATAACGCCGCTTTCACGGTTGCGCCATCTGTTTTGGGGCGACTGAGCGGTTCAACATGAGCATGACACTTTTTAACGGAACCTACAGCGTGAATGTCTTTATACGTTTTGCAGTGCTCGCCAGCGCAAGCTGTCTGATCGCCGGCCTGGCGAAAGCCGAGCCGATCGAAATACAGGTTTGGCATACCTTGAGTTCGGTGAATAAAGCCGAATTTGAAAAAATCACCAAGCAATTTAATATCGAGCAAGCCGACGTTAAAGTCGTGCTCAAGGGCTTTGATCATCAGGCAGCTTTACGTGCTCAGGCGACCGCGGCGATGGCCTCGCCGGGGGCGGGTAAGCCTAACCTCGTACAAATCGAAGATAACCGTTCGCCCGAAGTGATTGCGCAGCACAAAAATATTATTCCGCTCTACGACCTGCTTAAGCTGTATCCGATTGCAGATTTGAACTGGTTCTTACCCCAGACCACAGGGTTTATGCGTGACGCGAAGGGCCGGTTGTTGGCGTTTCCGTTCATGGCCGAAATCCCTGTCATGTTTTATAACCTCGACGGGTACAAAAAAGCTGGGCTCGACCCAACAAAACCGGCCCGCACTTGGCCCGAGTTGCAAAATCAATTGCTCGCCCTGCGCGATAAAGCACACTACGAGTGCCCCTTTGGGATCAGCCAACAAGTCAACACCCACCTAGAAAACCTAGCGCCGCTGAACAATTCGCTCTTTGTGACACCCGGTAATGGACTTGATGCTGTCAAGCAGCAACCCGACCTCAATCTTGCTGACGCAGTGTTCATGCGTCACATGTCAATCATGGTGAGTTGGAAGCGGTCTGAGTTATTGACGCAAAATAGCAATGGCACTGAGGCCGATGCGCTCTTTGCAAAGAATAAGTGTGCCGTCGTCACAACCACTTCGGGCGCGCTTGGTCAGATGCTTGATACGCGCGGCTTAAGCTTTGGGATGGCTCCTTTGCCGTTCTATGATCAGGTGAGCCCCAAAGCGGGCGCGCCGTTTGTGAGTGGCGGAGCGTTCTGGGCTGTCTCGGGCCATACCAAGCCTGCAGACAAAGCCACGGTGTCTTTCTTGGCCTATCTTTCTAAACCTGTCATTGCTGCCAACTGGCATCAAAGAACGGGTTATCTACCTTTGACTGATGCGGCGTATCGGGCTGCTAACGTTTCGCTGTATGACAAAGTGCCGGGGATTCGTTTGCTTGTTGATTCGATGCGTCAGGTTAGCGACAAAAATAGTCGCGGATTTCGGGCACGTAATTACCATAGCATCGAGCCAATTCTTAGTCGTCAGTTTGATGCAGCCTTGTCGGGCAATACGCCACCAGTGGCCGCACTCACCATGGCGCTAGATGAGGCACGGCCGTTGATGCAAGACCCAAGCTTAAAAAAGCCAGTCGCTAATACGCGAAATAAATAAATAGAACGCGAAAAAAAGGCCTAAGGGCCTTTTTTTTATGCGTCATTTTCGTCTATGCGTGTGTCACACAATTGTGTGACGTGCGCGCAAAGTTCAACATGACGGCTCGTTGAATTTTTGCGGACAAGCAGATCATGACTTTGCGTAGTAGCTGGTGGTTACTGTCGTTTATATTACTCTCAGGATGCATGGGACCGGCGGCGCGTCCCTGGCCAAGCGAACAACCGAGCGGCACCCAAAACCCCTCCGGCAAACTCGACTTTGGTTGGCGACTGTCTGGCGATCGCGCCGTTGCGCCGCTGCAAGTGTTCTCGGATGCTTCCCGCACCTGGTTGCAATGGTTGCCGGGGCAACTTTTGCCGATCATTTTGGGTGCTAGCGCGCAAGGCGAACAGGTCCTGAGCTATGTCCGTCAGGGTCCTTACACAATACTCGAAGGCGTTTACCCTGCCTTATCGTTTCGATTGGCTGGGTTACAAGCGCGCGCGCGACGATTAAGCGCTGTGGCGGCTTGGCCAGCAGCCAGCCACCTGGCTCCTGAGCCTGAGCCTCAGTTCGGCGCCCGTGGGGTTGCCCGGCCACAGCAGACGCCCGAGGCAAAGCCTGTCGCGGACTCGCGCACTTCAGCACAGCCAAACGCCTCGGCCACGCTGCGACCTTTTTTCTCGGTCAGTCACACTGACCTGCATCTTAGGCAGGCCTTAACCCGGTGGGCGGGTTTAAGTGGCTGGCGCTTCGAAACAGAGCATTGGGCGCTCGACAGCGATATACCGTTATCGGCCTCCGCTAGCTTTTCAGACGACTTTGTCACTTCCGTGCAGGCCTTACTGGCCTCGACCGAGTTGTCTGAGCGCCCTTTGCAACCATGTTTTTATTCCAATCAGGTCTTGCGTATTGTGCCGCTCGCCGAGCCCTGCGATCGCAGTATGGGTGATGGGGCGTCGATATGAGGCTCAAATGTGCAGGGCAGTACGTCTGGTTAGGTGTTCTGACGTTTGCGCTAAATGGCTGCGCGATTCAACAACGCTTTGCGCAACGCCAGGCCGAGGCGACGCAAGCAAAAGATTCAATTGACACCAAACGAGCAGCCTTTGATGCGCGTACCAATAATCGTGCCGAAAAACTTAAAGCGCAACAGGTGGCAAAGCCTTGGCTTATGAGTCGCGCCGTACCCTTAGCTCGCGAAGTCACGTTGCCGGTCGCGCTGCGAAAAAAAGTCAATACAACCATGCTTTATCGCGGCGCAAAAAGCGATCTGGTTTTGCTGGCGCAACGGATCACTCAAACAACCGGTATCCCCGTGCACATTAAGCCTGAGGCCTTATTGCCAGCCGAGAGTTTTCTGTCTCGCTTAAGTGTAGGCACAGTGACACCGGTTGCCGCGATGCCGCACCAAGTTCTTCTAGAGCTTGGGCCGCAGCCACTTCCAGACATTCTTGATCAAATCGCACGGCGCTTAAGTTTAAGCTGGCGTTATCACAATCAGGCGCTTGAGTTTTATCGCACCCGCACTCAAGTGTTTGATGTGCGCGCGTTAACCCTGTCGGCCCAAGCTGAGGCGCGGCTGGGGCGTAGTGGTAATGCGAAGACTGGCGGTTTTGACAGTACGTCACACAGTTCGCTTAAAAGCACTGAGCAGCACACCCTCGAGGCCATCCGACTAAGAATCGAGCCATTTTTGACACGCGCGGGTGTAGTCGTTGCGCAGCCCGGTGCCCTGAGTTCGTTAATCGTCACGGATACGCCCGACGTGCTGCAAGCGGTTGGTCGTTTTGTTGAGCGCGAAAATCGAAATATGACGCGTCGGGTCAGGCTGATTTTTGAAGAGATTGCTTTACTGACCCAAGAAGACTTAGAGCTAGGCTTTGACTGGGATGCGTTGTTGACACACAGCGGCTTTACGGCAGCGTTGTCCGCGCCGCTCAGCGCAGCGGGAGTCGGTGCTGCGCAGTCAGCACTGAGCGCCGCGCGTGGTCCGGTGCAGTCTTCAAAGCTTATCGTCAAGGCGCTGGCAAAGTACGGCACGGTCTTGCGTCACGTGACGATGCCCGTCTTAACCCTGAACAAGCGGCCGGTCACCCATGCGATGCGCACAACGTTCTCGTACATCGATCAGATTAAAACGTCTGCGCTTGGCGCGACGGGTTTGGCCCAGTCTTCGGGTGCGTCGTCATCGATGTCGGTGAGCCAAAAAGAAGAAACCGTCGGATCGTTTCTGACTTTGTTACCTGACGCGCAAGAAGACGGACAAATACTGTTGTCGGTCGCCTACGACAACACGGTTGCACAACCACTCAAAACCGTGACGTTTGGTGAGCAAAGTAGCCGCATGCAGATTCAGCAAATCACCATTGATGGCAATGGCACTGTGCAACAAGTTGCGCTTAGGCCTGGTCAGCCTATGCTGATTTCTGGTTTTGATCAAAAACAAGGTGAAGCAGAGCGTTTGCGCCTGACTGCAGATGCACCATTGGGCTTAGGCGGTAGCGATCGCACCAAGCAAAGCCGTCTGGTCACACTGCTCGTTGTGACTGCGCAAGTTGAAGAAGGTTTTTAGCGTGGTCGTGCGAGTCAAAACCTTTTTAAGCCCTGCGTGCAAGACGACTGAAAAGACTCTTGTCTTGCGCAACGCCTTAGGCCAACCCCTAATCTTTGGCATGAATTGGGGCGCAGTGGTGGGCGGTCAGCCCATGAAGCTGGCACGCAAACGCGCGCGTCGCTTGCGCGCGACCCATTACTTAGTGACGGGTACGCCCGCGACGGTCGCAGGATGTGTCCAGCTTGAAAAACAGTACTTTGCGCAAGCATCCGGAATCTTCTCTGCTGCGGCGTTATTTTCAACAGCGTATTCAGTGGGGGCTGTTGCGTGTTTGGTGCGCTTTGAAGAAGGCGGTTGCTGGTTGGTTGCCGCGCATGCCGGTTCAATTTTGGCGCAAACAGACCGCTGGTTTGCCAACGTTCAAGCCGCGCAAGAGGCGCTCGAACCATTGCGACTGCGGTTTCCGAATTTACAGGTGCATCAAGAGTTGGCGACAAGCTCGGGTGCGCTACCCGTCTGGCTCAGTGAAAAATGCTCAGAGTCGGCACGCTTGCTGGTTAGCCAGGTTGCCAGCTCTAGCCTCGGGGTTCGCACACTGCTCGTCGCGGGTTTGGTCGTTGCTGTTGCGCTGGCGCAATGGCTATATCGAGCGCCTTCGTTTGATAGTCACGTGCGCGACGAAAACCCCACGCAACGCTGGTTTGACGTGCTAAATCACTATGCGTTGCAGCATCCCGTGCATGGTTTTGCAGACCTAAATCGAGTGCTGGCAGACTGGCGCCGTGTGCCGTTTGACCCGACCGGCTGGAAGTTGTTACAGGTGCAGTGTGAGCCGGTTTCGTTTGACTGGTCTTGCGCCGCTCAATATCGTCGACAACATCGGTTTGCGTTAAATCGGCACCTAGAGGCGGTGAAGCCTGCTGCTTGGACGCTGCACGCTGTGGCGCTGGATCGCGCCTCGTTGGTTTGGTCGGTGAGTCAGGCTGCGCACTCGCTTGATCTCACGCAAGACACGCTGCAGCCTGATTGGATGCATACACTGCAAACGCTCAGCCCCTTATTCGAACATATTCAACTCGGACTAGCCGCCAAGCTGCTTTTGACCGCGCCGCTTGACACGCACGGTCAACCGATCGCCCTGCCAGCCGCTTTGCCAAACTGGCAAAAACGTTCGCTCGTTTTTAAAGGCCCTTTGCGCTCGGTGATCGCGCTACAGCAACTACAGATGCCGGTGCGTTGGCGCAGCGCCACGCTAGAGGTTGGAAACCTGTCGGGTCAAGCGCTCACGCGTAGCGCCTTGGTCGTGCAATTAATAGGAGATATGTTTGAACACACAAACAAATGAACGCAACCGACGACTTGCTCGGTACCTGGCGGGACTTAGTTTAGCTTTCTTGTTTTTTGGAGGGCCGGTTCGGGCGACCGATACGCTGCCTCAGTCGACGATTGACGAACTGTTGCGACTGGATTCGCAGGCGGCCTTGGTGGCAGCCAGAAAAAATATCTTTGGTGTGATGGCGACGCCAGGCGCCGGTCACGACCCAGCGCTGTCCGCGGCTCAAAGCAATCAAGTCCTGGCAATTTATGGCCTAGGAAAAATGCTCACCGCTGAGGTCTTGCTCGAGTCTGAGCCTCACGTCTTTAAAAGCTCGCGAGCCAAGCCGGTTTGGGGTCACTTGCAGCAGTACACCCTTGACCGAATCGCACCTCCGTGTGTGTATTTAAAAAAAATCGAGCAGTCTGAAATTTTGTGCTTAAGCAAAGGACAATAAATGCTGGAATACCTTGAGATCCCGACACACGAGAGCCTGACGCGTCTGGTGCCCGCTTTCGAGCGCTCGCTAGCACAAGAACTTGATGTCCTGAGTTTGCGGGGTCGAGTGTGTCCCGTTTGTTTTTCTGATGGAAGTGTCGCGGTCTTTGCTTTGCTTGATTATTGTTACGACGATCAGACGCAGGCTTTGCTGGATTTATTGCAGAGCAGGGGCTTTCGTTTAAATCAGCCACACCTGTTTGTCTTGCCCCCGGCCTTATTACTTGCGATCGATAAGACCGCGACTGAGCAGATTGCTGCCTCGGTGGGGATGCAAGCCGATCGTCAGTCGCAACAGGGTGCGCTTTGCGCCGCGTTCAATGATTTATTGCGCTGGGGTGTCGAACATCAAGCCAGCGATATTCACTTTAATGTCAACCGTCATCAATATTCGTCAGCGGTATTTTTTACGATCTCTGGTCGCTATGTATCGCCCGCCCACTTTGCGAGTCTGCCGACCTCGACCGTGCTCGATATGCTTGCTGTCGCGTGGATGGATATTGAGGGTGGTAACGGCGCGGTCTTTGATCCGATGGTTGAACAGCAGGGCCGTTTAAATCGCAGCATTAATGGTAAGAGCCTTTTGCTGAGATGGGCTTCGCTTGCCACCGACGTGGGTCCTTCGGTGTGTTTGCGGTTATTGGTGATGAACACCACACACTTGACGCCGACGTTACAGGCGCTGGGCTATCTGCCTGCTCAGATTGACTTGTTCGAACGCGTTCAACTAACCGAGGGTGGTGCGGTGATCTTGGCGGGTACCGTGGGTTGCGGAAAATCCACCACGATTGCGACCTTGATGCGCGTCATCCCCACCGATCGCAAAGTGATCACGCTCGAGGATCCAGTCGAATATTTGATTCCCAACGCGCTGCAAAACACCGTGTGTCGCAGCGTGACCGAGCAAGACGACCACTCGTTTGATAGCAAGCTCAAGGCAATTAAGCGTTCTGCTATGAACGATCTGTTGATTGGAGAAATCAGAGACCACACCACGGGTCGAGCTTTTATGGATTTAGCCGCTTGCGGCGTGAGTCTTTACACGACGGTTCATGCGGGGTCCGCTTTGTTGATTCCTGAACGGCTAGGCTCTAGTTTTATTGGCGTGGCACGCGATCTGCTTGCAACGCCAGGAATTTTAAAGTTACTCGTGTATCAGGCGCTCATGGCGAAGCTTTGCCCCCATTGCTGCCTGACGGTCGAACAAGTGCTCGAGAATTTTCACTGGCGCTGTGCGCTTGGGCAAATTCGTAACCAACAGTGGTTTGAAGCGTGGCTTCACGTCATCGAAGAGCGCTTGAGCGTGCCACGATGTGTCCTGCGCTTTCGTCGAGAGCAGGGCTGCGCGCATTGCAAGCACGCCATTGCTGCGCTGCGCGGCACAGCCGGGCGTACGGTAGTCGCCGAAATGATTGATCCCTTGGGTGAACCAGAGTTTTTGCAGGGGGTTAAGCATTGCGATGGGGTCGGTTTATATCGTTGGTTTAGCGACAGAAGTCAACGTGCGCAAGTCGACGGCGAGCCGCAACGTCAGTCGGCTGGTCAGGTTGCGATTTATAAAATGACGCAAGGCCTGCTTGACCCACGTACCGTGCAGGCAAGATTTGGCGGCTTTGACTCCAGACAAACTGAGCGAGTCACCCGTGCGTAACTTTTGGGGACTTCTGCGTCAGCGCCTGAAAAACACGGCCTTACGCGAGTGGCGTGTACAACTTGCGGCAAACCAGTTTAAAGCGCATCGGGCGGATTACTACGATTATCTGGCAGAAATCATTGCCTTGACTGCGGGCGCAAAAACGCTTCTGAATGTCTTTCAAGACGATGCCCATCGTTATAAAGGGCGCGGCCCGCGCGGTGTACTGTCTCGTCAATGGGTTGAAAAATTTCCTAAAAGTGGTGGCGATCTTTTTGCAACCTGGTTTGGTACGCTGCCGACCGAAGACCTTGTGGCAGTGCAGGCGGCGCAATACGCGGGCGCCGGCGCTTTGACGCAAACGCTGCGTCAGTTGGCCGCGGTGGTACGCACCACAGATGCTGCGCGTCAGGCGTTCGTCCAGACAGTGTGGGTGGGACTCGTTGGTGTGGTGGTGGCAATTTTCGCAGTGTTTTCGATTCCGACTTTTACTGCTGACCACCTTGAGCGTGTCTTTGCAGCGGTGCCGTCTGAGCACTATGGCTCGCTGACGTGCGCTTTGTTCGCGACGTCAGCGTGGCTAAAAATTTTATGGCCACTCTTGTTGGGGATGAGCCTGGCGTTGATTGTTTTTACGTCCTGGTCTTTGACACACTGGTGCGGCGTTGGCCGAGGCTTTGCCGACCAGTGGGGGATTTGGCGGCTTTATCGAATTGTCCAGGCGGTACGCTTTTTATCTTTGTTGGCGGTGCTTCTCAAACCTCGCGGCAATACAAGCGCACGACTGCGCGAGGCGCTTTTGATTCAACAACGAGGCGCAGTTCCTTGGCTTGAACACCACATCGCCAACATGCTGAGTCGCATAGATACCGGCGCCTTGGCGGTCGAGGCATTAAATACCGGATTGATTGATCGCGAGACTTGGTGGTATTTCACTGACATGGTGCACACCGCTGGGTTAGACGAAGGTTTGCAGCGGACTAAAAATCGGTTGGCGGATCACACAGTCGAGCGCTTAAAAAAACAAGCGACGGCATTACGGTGGCTATTACTGCTTGCCGCGGTTGCCGTGGTTTTCGCTGTTGCGTTTTGGCACTTTCGTGTCTTCGATGAACTCAGGCAAGCACTGAGCTTGCACTATGCGCGCTGATGGTATTTTTTTAATTAACGTATTTTGCTTTGGAGCCCCTTTATGACAAAGCTGTTTTTGGTCTTTTCCGACGATTGGATCTACGAGCGGATTGCGCTCGTCTCAAACTTGTTTCAACCCTACACCAAAGGATTCGCGCGCAAGCGGCGTTTGAATCAACCGCGCGTTCACGGTTTGTCCTTGTCTGTTGGCACGACTCAAAAGCAGGCCGGCTTTTCACTCATCGAAATCTCGATTGTGACCACCTTGATGATGTTGATCGCTATTATCGGAATTCCGGCTATTCAGGGCTATGTCATCGAAAATAAAGTGCCCAGAGTTGCTGAAGAAATGCAGCGCTTTGTGGCGCGGATTAAAGCGAATACGAACGGGTTCGGGGCAAGCCCTTACGCGGGGGTAGACAGTGGCACCTTGGCCAATGCGTTGCGAACCTCGAGTGTTGTCTCCGTGACGGGCTTTGGCCCAGGGGCAAGTATTGCGCACGGTCTGGGAGGGACGGGCAGCTCTGGCCGTGGTGTGATTAGTGTTGCGCCGCAAGCGGTGTCAGGCGCCTCGAACGGTTCGGCGTTCTCGCTTACCTTAAATGATGTGAATCAGGCGGCATGCCCTGGCTTAGCGTCGATTTTGCAGCGCCTGGCAGAGGTCGTCACGATTGCCGGAGCGGCCGGACCGATTATGGTCAAGAACTCGCTGACCGAGCCGCATATGGCCTACAACCCGATGCTGGCCGATGCACAATGCGTGAGCGGCGATCGCAACACATTTGTTTTTACGATTCGCTAAACATGAAAGCACTCAGGCGACAAAGTGGCTTTGCGCTACTCGAATTGATTGTTGCGATGCTCTTGGCTTCGCTGCTCGCGCTGTGGGGCGCATCGGCTTGGATGCAACAAGCCGAAGACACTAGCGCCCAAGCAAGCGGTGTGTGGCTGCTCACGCTTAAAAAAGCGGTCGACCAGATGCTGGTGCGTCAAGCAGATCTGCTGGTTGGCATCGTGCAGCCAGACGCTCAGGGCTCTGGCTATCGCGATATCTGGCGTCCGACCATCGCAGAGTTGGTTGCGGCCGGCCACTTGTCAAAGGGGTTTCCAAGCCGACCCTCTGTGGGGTATGAGCCTTGGATTCGGATCTTTGCCCCCAGTGGTCCGTGCCTGACACGGGGCTGCAAAATCGAAGCGCTGGTTTGGGCGCAGCCCGTTGGTACCCAGCTACGCCATGCCGTTGATAGCAACCGCTTAGGGAAGTTACTGATGGCTCTTGAGGGTCAGGGCGCCTCGGTGCACCCCCTTGTACCGGGGCGTATTAAAGGGGCAACTCTGGACCGAAGCAATCCACCGAGCCCTGAGCTTGCGGCGTTCCCGGTGGGAACGATCGCAGCCTTAAGTTTTTATGATTCGACGCAATATGCTCATTTTGTGCGGCGAGATGATGTGCGCGACACCAGTCTGAAGGGCAAACTCGACGTCGCGCAGAGCATCACCTCGCAAACAGAGCTTGTTGCGGCAGGCGCGGTGCGTGCAGGTGCGCGCGTCTCGGCCGGAGAATATCTTCAAGTCGGAGCTCTGGCGACAGTTGGCCAGACTTGCGAGGCTGACGGGTTGATCGCGCGCTCGGACGACGGCAGCCTTTTATCGTGCCACCAAAGTCGCTGGCAGGCTTCCGGAGCCAGTTTCGGCGGAGCCTTTTTGACTCACAATTGGCGTTCATGCCACCGTAATCAGCATTTAGTTGAGCTTTTACCCTTTAATTTCTATGGGCTTGAAATGACTAATCCTAAAACGGGCGAGTGCAATTGTCCGGCAGGGTTTTCGCCCCAACTGTTAGCCGTGTGGCGTTATCCTCACGACGATAAGGACGAATACCGTAGCTTTATCTGCTTGCGTTGAGCACTGAGCCCGCTTTTTGTCGATATCGCCGCCCCCAAGGGCTTGGCCACAGCAGGGGGACGCTCGGCGGACGGGTTCGGACAGAGCCTTTATACTGTCTGCTTGAGTTTAAGGGTCGTGTCACTTTAGGGCGCGATGGTCTGCCTACCAAATGTGTGCTGCGCATGAAAACGTCCGAAATCCGTCAAAAATTTTTGCAGTACTTTCAGTCACAAAGGCACACTGCCGTGCCTTCGTCATCCTTGGTGCCCGGAAACGATCCGACCTTGCTGTTTACTAACTCTGGCATGGTGCAATTCAAGGATGTCTTCACAGGCAAAGATACACGCCCTTACACGCGCGCTACGTCGTCGCAACGCAGCGTTCGCGCCGGCGGCAAGCACAATGACCTCGAAAATGTCGGCTACACCGCCAGGCATCACACCTTTTTCGAGATGCTGGGCAACTTCAGTTTTGGCGATTATTTCAAACACGACGCGATCAAATTTGCTTGGACGTTGTTGACCGAGGTCTATGCGCTGCCCAAAGAAAAGCTTTGGGTGACAGTCTATCAAGACGACGACGAAGCTTATGGAATCTGGCTAAACGAAATCGGCGTGCCCGCAGAACGCATCGTTCGCATTGGCGATCACAAAGGCGCGCGCTATGCCTCAGATAATTTTTGGCAAATGGCCGACACCGGACCCTGCGGGCCTTGCACCGAAATTTTTTATGATCACGGCCCCGAGATCTGGGGCGGGCCGCCGGGTTCGGCCCAGGAAGATGGCGACCGTTATATTGAAATCTGGAATCTTGTTTTTATGCAGTTCGAGCGAGACGCGGCTGGCACGCTGACGCCGCTCCCCAAGCCTTGTGTGGATACCGGTATGGGCCTCGAGAGGTTGGCCGCGGTGCTGCAACAGGTGCATTCAAATTACGAAATTGATTTGTTCGTGGCGCTGATCGCGGCGGCTTCGCGCGAAACGGGTTGTAAAGATTTAGCGCACAATTCTCTGAAGGTTATTGCAGACCACATTCGTGCGTGCAGTTTTTTGATCGTCGATGGTGTCATCCCCAGCAATGAAGGTCGTGGTTATGTTTTGCGCCGGATCGTGCGCCGTGCGCTGCGTCATGGCTATAAGTTAGGTCAAACCAAACCATTCTTTTATTTGTTGGTAAAAGACCTAGTCGGTGTGATGGGGCAGGCCTATCCTGAGCTGACTCAAGCGGCGGGCCGCGTTGAGCAAGTGCTTCGGCAAGAAGAAGAACGGTTTGGCGAAACACTTGAACACGGTATGAAAATTCTTGATGTTGCGCTGGCCGCCTTGCCTGTTGCTCAGGCGGGCGCCACGCCAACGCCAACGCCAACGCCAACGCTCGATGGTAATACCGTGTTTGCTCTTTATGATACCTACGGTTTTCCGTTTGACCTGACTGCGGATATTTGTCGCGAACGCAACGTTGAAGTCGATCAGGCTGGCTTTGACACTGCAATGGAACGCCAGCGTGATCAGGCGCGTGCCGCAGGTAAGTTCAAAATGGCAGAGGGCTTGGTGTACCAGGGCGCGGTGACGCAGTTTGAGGGCTATGACCATTTGCAAACTGAGGCCAAGGTCTTGGCTTTGTATGTGGGCGGAGCCGCGGTTGAGCGCCTGGCCGCGGGCCAAGATGCAATCGTGGTGCTCGACGCAACCCCTTTCTATGCCGAGTCGGGCGGACAAGTGGGTGATATGGGCCATTTAATTGGCTCACAAGACGCCGCAAACTTCGTTGTTCTGGATACGCAAAAAATTCAGCCGAATGTATTCGGTCATCACGGCAAACTCACTGCGGGCACCTTGACGGTTGGGCAAACGGTTCGCGCGCAAGTTGATGCGGATTACCGGGCGCGCACTGTGCGTAATCACTCGGCTACGCACTTAATGCACAAAGCCCTGCGGCAAGTGCTGGGTGCCCACGTGCAGCAGCGAGGCTCGCTGGTGGACGCAGATAAAACTCGGTTTGACTTCGCGCATGATGCGTCGATCTCAGCCGAGGACATCATAAAAGTCGAAAGTCTGGTTAACGCGCAAGTGCTCGAAAATCAGGCTGCGCATGCGCAGGTGATGTCTTACGATGAGGCAGTCAAGGGTGGCGCGATGGCGCTCTTTGGCGAGAAGTATGGCGACACAGTTCGCGTGCTGGATATTGGCTTTTCTCGCGAATTATGTGGGGGCACCCACGTGGCCCGAACCGGCGATATCGGCTTATTTAAAGTGATCTCCGAAGGCGGCGTGGCAGCCGGGGTGCGACGTATTGAAGCAGTCACTGGCGGCAATGCGCTGGCCTGGGTTCAAAATCTAAACGCGACGGCACAACGCGCCGCCGCCGCCCTGAAAACTCAGCCGGCCGAACTGCCAGAGCGTATCGCGTTGTTGCAAGAGCAACTTAAGGGCGTCGAAAAAGAACTTGAACAGGCACGCGCGAAGCTTGCGTCGAGCGCGGGCAACGCTTTGACCGAGCAAGCGCTCGCGCTGGCAGTGGGAGTCAAGCTGCTAGTCACTGAAGTGCAGGGCGTTGACCCCAAAGACTTGCGCGCGATGGTTGATCAGCTTAAAGATCGTCTGAAGTCGGCCGTGGTGCTCTTGGCCGCTCGTTCGGCGGATTGCAAGATCAGTTTGGTCGGCGGAGTGACCGCTGACTGGTCGGGCAAAATTAAGGCCGGAGACTTGGTCGGCTTTGTTGCCGCGCAGGTGGGCGGTAAGGGCGGTGGACGGCCCGACATGGCAATGGGCGGGGGCACTGATTTAGCCTCGCTGCAAGGGGCGCTAGCCAGCGTCAGAGCGTGGGTTGAATCCCGCGTCTAAAAATGACTGCGTAAGGATGAGCATGACTGATTTACCAAAGGCGGTTCCTGAGTTTCAGCAGACGGTTGATGCCGTTGGTTTAGCGTGCCCTTTGCCGATTTTGCGTGCAAAAAAAGCACTGGCGACGCTTGCAAGCGGCGAGATCTTGCGCGTGATCACGACAGACCGCGGCGCTGTGCGAGATTTTCAGGCGTTTTGTCGGCAAACCGGCAATGAACTCTTGGGTCAGATCGACGAGGCGACGATTGTTACCCACTACCTGAAGCGTCGTGTAAAACCCGCTGTGTCAAACCCGTAGGCTTTTGCGAAAAGGGTGCTATAATCTCAAACTTTCCTGAACATTTTCAAGGTATTACCTATGGTCGTGATTCGCCTAGCCCGTGGCGGCTCCAAAAAGCGTCCTTTTTACAACCTCGTAGCGACCGATTCTCGTGATCGCCGTGATGGTCGTTTTATTGAGCGCGTTGGTTTTTATAACCCTGTTGCCAATGCAAACGAAGAGCGTCTGCGTATCGCTCTAGACCGCGTCAGTCACTGGACTGGTGTTGGTGCTCAGTTGTCACCAGCGGTTGCCCGCTTGGTTAAAGACTTCTCTGCAAAAGTCGCGACAGCGGCTTAATTGATGGCTGTTGATGGCGCCGCAATAGCGCCAGATGATCTGATCGAGCTAGGTCGGATCATTTCAGCCTATGGTGTGCGCGGTTGGGTCAAAATTCAGCCGCACTCTGCTCAAGGTATTGTGCTTCGTGCCGCCCCTGTTTGGTGGTTGGCTGCACCGGTTGCGCCTCAAGCTAAGCCTGCGGTCTTGGTTGCCCACAAAGTCAAACAAGTGCGGCCTCAAGGCTCAACGATCGTTGCCGACCTAGATGGGGTAGGTGAGCGCGACTTAGCTGAGTCTCTGCGGGGATATACGGTCTTTGTCTCAAGGCTGCATTTTCCCAAAGCGCAAACCGATGAATTTTATTGGGTCGATCTTGTAGGTTGCCAGGTCTTTGGCGAACCTGGTTTGCTGGGCTTTGTCAACGAAGTCGTTGACAACGGTGCGCATGCTTTGCTTAAAGTGCACAGACTCCAAGAGCAAGCCGCTGGTCTACCGCTTGCTCTGCTTGATGCAAAAGGTAAGCCCCAAGAAATGCTCGTGCCCTTTGTCGCGGCACACGTGCAGCACGTGGATATCGTTGCGCGTCGAATAGATACCGATTGGCCCCTAGATTTTTAGGGACTTCGCGATGCGAATCGATCTCGTCACTTTGTTTCCTGAAATGTTTAGCGCGGTGCGTGATCTAGGCGTCACTGGGCGCGCGCATCTCAATGCGCTGTGGGCCTTAAAAACCTGGAACCCCCGCGACTACACACAAGATGTACACCGCACGGTTGACGATCGTCCGTATGGCGGCGGGCCGGGGATGGTGATGATGGCAGAACCCCTCACGCGCGCGGTTGTGGCGATTCGTGAGGATCGCGCCCAGACTCATCGACTATCGGGCGAGCCAGTCCCCGTTGTTTTACTCTCACCAATCGGTCAGCCTTTTGATCAGGCGCAGGCAAATCGTCTGGCGCAATCCGCAGGCGCAATTTTTATTTGTGGACGCTACGAGGGCGTAGATCAACGCTTTATCGATCATCAGGTCAACGAGCAATGGTCGTTAGGGGATTTTGTACTGTCAGGCGGAGAGGTCGCAGCGATGGCGATGATTGATGCTGCAGTCAGGCTTTTGCCCGGCGCCTTAAATCATGGGCAATCGTCAGCACAAGACTCTTTTCAAGACTCGCTGTCTGGCTTACTGGATAGTCCACATTACACGCGCCCCGAAAGCTTGGCGAACGAGGGGGTACCCCCTGTTTTGCTGTCAGGCAATCACGCTAACATTGCGCGTTGGCGTCGTGAACAATCGTTGGCGCTCACGCTTGAAAAGCGGCCTGAACTCATTGAGCAGGCGCGCGCCCGAGGGTTGTTCACACAGGCCGATGAGCGGTACCTGCAAAGCTTGAAGCCTGTTTAGCCGAGTTTGTCGCGCTGTGCCTGAACCTGTCTGAGCGTGTCGCCAAATTGTTCGATGCGCTGCTTTTCTTGTTCGACAACAGACGTAGGCGCGCGTGCGACAAACGCTTCGTTAGACAATTTTGCTTGCGCTTTTGTGATTTCACCCGCAAGGCGAGCGATTTCTTTGTCTAAGCGCAGGCGTTCAGCCGCGACATCGATTTCGACTTTCAGCATCAGGTGTGTGTCGCCAACGACTTGCACGGGCGAGCCGTCATCGGGGAGTTCGTTGACGACCTCAACGCCCGAGAGCCTGGCTAAAGCAGCTAAATAACCGGCATGCGCCAAGAGCATGGTCTGCGGGCCACGCGCAAATAACGGCACCCGAGCGGCTGGCGACAAGTTCATGTCTGCGCGCAAGGCTCTGATCGCTTCGATCTGACCCTTTAACAAGCGCACCTGCGCGGTCGCGCTGCCATCGACGGCCTCAAGATTCGGTTTTGGAAACGGCTGGATTGAAATGCTCGTGGTGTCAGTTGCATTTCGCTTGCCAGCGACCAGCGAGACCTTTTGCCAGAGCTCTTCGGTAATAAAGGGCATGATGGGGTGAAGCAGTCTTAATACCGCTTCGAGCACCCGAATTAATGTGCGGCGCGTGGCGCGTTGTTGCTCGGGCGTACCCTGTTGGATTTGAACCTTTGCAAGTTCAAGATACCAGTCGCAGTATTCATCCCAGACAAAGTGATACAGCGCGTTTGAAATGTTATCGAAGCGATAGTCTGCAAAGCCCTTGGCTACCTCTTGTTCAAGCAGTTGCAACTCGCTGATGATCCACCGGTCAACAAAGCTCTGTGCCGAGCTGTCAACCTCGGCCATGTCCTGACCTTCGGTGTTCATCAATACAAACCGCGTGGCGTTCCAGAGTTTGTTACAAAAGTTACGATAGCCTTCGCAGCGTTTAAGGTCAAAGTTAATGTTTCGCCCGAGGCTGGCATAAGCGGCCATTGTGAAGCGCAGGGCGTCTGTGCCAAAGGCCGGAATACCTAGCGGAAACTGTTTGCGGGTGGATTTTTCGATACTGTCCGCTTGTTTTGGGTTCATCAGCCCATAGATGCGTTTGCCCACAAGGGTTTCAAGATCGACCCCATCAATCAAATCCACAGGGTCAAGCGTGTTCCCCTTTGACTTGCTCATCTTCTGGCCTTCTGCATCGCGAATTAAACCGTGCACGTACACGTGTTTAAACGGGACTTGGCCAGTCAGGTGCGTGGTCATCATGACCATGCGTGCGACCCAAAAAAAGATGATGTCAAAACCAGTGACCAACACGCTTGAAGGTAAATAGCGGGCGTAATCGGCGGTTTGTTGCGGCCAGCCCATCGTCGTGAAGGGAACGAGCGCAGACGAAAACCAAGTGTCGAGCAC
>JABMMM010000311.1 GCA_013205565.1 Alcaligenaceae bacterium
GCCTGTGGTTTGGTGCAACCTTGGGCGGTGCTTGAACGCAACAATTAAGGGTTTTTACTAATCTCTACGTTGATCAGACGCGTCCCGGCAAGCAAGTCATGTAAAAATTGTTGTTGTGGCGTGAACCAGGTTGGGAGAAAGATCGTAAAGGGGGCGGCCACAATCAACATCAGGGTTGAAGGCCAGCTCGTGGCGCTCGAAAGTGCCCAAACTGCAGCGGCGCCGAGCAAAGGTAACACCCACATGAACACAAAGCGCAATAGCAACCGCGGTAAGCGCGCTGGGGCGCCGTTTAAGCCTACCAGGCGGATATGCCAGGCTTTCATGGGCAGAGTCTGTCCGCTACGTACCCAACAGACTAAAAAATAGACGCCGATCGCGCAGAACACCGCTGCTTGGCGTGCGCTTCTAAGCATTAAGCCATGCTTACTTTGTGTCAGCGTATCAAAAAGATAATCTGCTAAAAAAACAACCGCAAATAACAAAACGCCTTCATACATCATCGACGCGAAGCGACGTGAACGTGCAGGTGCGCTTGTCTGAGCAAACAGTTGAGGCACTGGCTTTTGGCTAGATTTCATGACGGGTATTATCCCGCATTTGCAGCCCGAACTTGCCAGTGCGACTTTTGCGTTTAATACATACCATTGTGGCGGGCGTTAGCGCGTACTGCGCTGGTAAAAGCGACAAGACTACGCATAACTTTGCCTACGGCACGAAAAGGATGCGGACGAAACTGATCTTCCATCGCTTTGGCTAAGAGTTCGCGCTCAAGGCTGTCGGTCAGGCGTGTGGTGTTGGTCGTGTTCATGTTGACTTCCTGTGCTGGTTAGGGATAACCCCTATATTACGGGAAAACCCTAATCAACACAACCAAAACCAAGGGAATACCCTTACAACGCTTGAATCGTTGCAACCAAGCAACACATTTTAGCGATCATCTCTGTAACTGCTCGCCACAAGTTCAAAGCCAAAAAGTCGGCAGTCTAGTGCGCCGTTGAAGATCGGCGTTCTGCGTTCGGCTTTCAAACGAAGGTGTTTAGGCAGATCAAGATCCGAGGTGATGACATTAACTTGCCAGCCAGCAAATTCTTTCTTGAGGCAGGCAGACCATTCGCGCCAAAACTCAAGATCTTCTTCGGCAAGCCGCTCTCCATAGGGCGGATTGGTCACGATCCAACCCGCGGGGGCGGGCGCAACCGCATCGCGCGCATCGCCTAACTCAAACTGAATCGTATCCTCAGTCAGGTAAGCGCGCTCAGCGTTACGGCGCGCCGCTTCGAGGGCTTCTGGATCGGCGTCAATGCCAATCAAGGGTGAGGCTAGCTCTGGCAGTATGCGGCTGCGTGCGTCGTCTTTTAAGTCTTCCCAGCGGCGCGCATCATGGTCACGTAAGCGCTCGAAGCCAAACGGACGCGTGATGCCTGGCGGAACACCTAGCGCGATCCAGGCTGCTTCAATCAAAATCGTACCGCTGCCGCAAAACGGATCAAGCAAAGCCGCTTCAGGATCCCAGCCAGACAGAGCCAACAAGCCGGCCGCGAGATTTTCGCGCAAGGGAGCATCCCCCTTGTCGAGTCGCCAACCACGTTTAAACAAAGACTCGCCCGAGGTATCAAGATACATCGTGCCCGTGTCGTGCGATAAAAATAAATGCACCCGCGCATCCGGCCGCACGGTATCGATCGAAGGGCGTGCGCCCTCGAGTTCGCGCAGCCGATCGCAGATGCCGTCTTTGGCGCGCAAATTGCAATATTGCAAACTTTGCATCGGACTTTTGACTGCCGAGGTGTCAACGCGCAAAGTGTGCTCGGCGCCAAACCAACGCTCCCAGCCAATACTTTGCGCAAGTTCAAGAATATCGTCTTCGCGTTGCACCGGTGCTTGTCCCAAACGCACCAGGATGCGTGTCGCCAAGCGTGAGTAAAGGTTGGCACGCTGTACGCCCCACCAATCCGCCACAAAATGGCAGCCGGCACGCGTGGCTTGCACCTGCGCATACCCTAAGGCACTCAGTTCAGCCGCAAGCGCTTCTTCAAGGCCTGTGGGGCAGGGCGCGAAGATATGAAATATTTCGGTATCAAGCACAAGTGCCGCAGCACGCTCAGTTTGTACGCCCTCGCGCAGCGGTAAGGCTTTCGGTGCAGAGGCCGGGCGCGCAGTGGGCTCGCGGGGTGACTTGCGTACGATCGACGGCTTGCCCTCTTCTGAGCGCTCTGCCGTTGGGGTATCACTATTTGCCGCTTGCAGGCGCGACAGTTTTTCTTTGGCAATTTTTAATTGTGCCACTTGCCGCGCACGCGCACCGATCCGGGCGCGTGTTTGATCACCCCCGGCCGCAGGGCGCGGTTTCACCGCACGTGCTTTGAGGGTCAGTGTTTTACGTTCAGGATCCTGCTCAGACATGGTGTCCCATTAAAAAGGCTTGATAACGACTAACGCCGTTATTGCAACCAGCATCAACACAGGTATTTCGTTGAACCAGCGATAAAAAACATGCGAACGGCGGTTAGTCCCTTGTTCGAATTTGCGCAATAACACACCGCAGCTGTGGTGATAACCGAGAGCCAAGACGACAAGGGCCAACTTAGCGTGCATCCAGCCACTGCCGGGCCCGCGACCAATGCCATATTGCACGTACAGCCAAAAGCCAAGCAGCACCGCGGGTATAGCCAAAATAGTTGTGAAGCGATACAGCCTGCGCCCCATACCCAACAGCACCTGTTGCACGGCCGGATCAGTTTGCTGTGCGAGGTTGACAAAAATACGCGGCAGATAAAACAGCCCTGCAAACCATGAGGCAATAAAAACAATATGAAATGTTTTAATCCAAAGCACAGACATGCCTTTCTAAAAGCCTGACCGTCTCGAGGCACGCTGTTCGCGCAAGAGCCACTTGACTATCCACGAAGTTGACCATTGCCTTGCAGTACCCATTTTAAGGTGGTCAGACCGTCAAGGCCGACGGGGCCGCGGGCATGCAGACGGTTAGTCGAGATCCCGATTTCGGCGCCTAAGCCATATTCAAAACCATCAGCAAAGCAAGTGGGCAGGTTGACATACACCGAGCTTGAATCGACTTCGCGCTGGAACTGTTGCGCCGCAGTGAGTTGTTGCGTCACGATTGAGTCGGTGTGGCCCGAACCCCAGCGCTCGATGTGCACGATTGCTTCTTGCATGGATTCAACAATCCGAACGGCTAAAGTCGGGCCTAAATACTCAGTCGCCCAATCTTCTTCGGTTGCAGCGCTTGCCTGGGGGACCAATTTTAGCGTTTGCACGCAGCCACGTAACTCGACACCGTGCGCAAGCAGGCGCTCGGCCAAAGCCGGTAAACAGGCCGCGGCGACATCCTTATGTACTAAAAGGGTTTCCATCGCGCCACAGACCCCGTAGCGGTAGGTTTTGGCGTTGAAGGCGATATCGCTTGCCTGTTTCAAATCAGCCTGCGCGTCAATATACACATGGCAATTGCCATCCAGATGCTTAATCATCGGCACGCGTGCTTCGGCATCCAGACGCTTGATCAGACTTTTGCCGCCGCGCGGAATCAGCACATCGATATGTTCGGTCATAGTGATGAGTTCACCCACCGCGGCCCGGTCGGGTGTGTCAATGACTTGCACAGCATGTTGGGGTAACCCAGCGGCACTCAACCCTTGCGCAACGATTTTTGCCAAGGCTAGATTTGATTGCAGCGCCTCGCTGCCGCCACGCAAAATACACGCGTTGCCAGCTTTCAGGCACAAGGCCGCGGCATCGATCGTGACGTTTGGGCGCGATTCATAAATAATACCAATCACGCCAAGCGGTACTCGCATCTGAGCGACCTGCATCCCGTTGGGGCGCACGGTCGTTGCGCTTAAGCCACCAATCGGATCGGGCATTGCCGCGATTTGTCGCAGGCCTTCGCTCATGACCTCAATCGAGCGTGCAGATAACGTGAGTCGGTCAAGTAATGCTGGCTCAAGCTGGCGCGCACGGGCAGCGGCAACGTCAGCAGCATTGGCGCTTTGCAGTGTCGCACGATGAACGGACAAAGATTCGGCCATTGCCAAAAGTGCCTGTGCCTTTTGCGCACCGCTTGCGCGCATCATCACGCGCGAGGCCTGGCGCGCCTGGCGACCGATTTGCTGCATGGTGTCTTGTAAAGTTGTCATGTGTATATAAGCTGTTTAAGCTAAGCAATCAAACGACTCAGGTCGCTCTTGTCAGGCACGCGGCCCTGCTGCTGCAACCCGCATTGCCAGGCGAGTCATTTCTTCCCAGGGATCTTGCAAGCGACCGGCCACAGGTAAGCCTTTAATCAGGCGGTCGACCTCGTGCGCATGTTGAACTGCGGCAGGCCAGTTACGGGGCGAGACCCTTGAAAGCGCTTTTCGCGCCAACGGTTCATGGGTGCCAAAGATACGTTGCGAGCGTAGCACGCTGGTCAAGTCTTGTCCCGCAGTGCTTGCCTCAGATACCCGCGCAAGGGTCCTGATCTCTTCGCCGACCGCCCACAGCACCAGCGGCAAAGCCTCGCCTTCCGCTTTTAAGCCGCCCATGATGCGCACCAGGCGAGGGACGTCGCCAGCTAGCATCGCGTCGCGCAGGCCAAAGATGTTATAGCGCGCCACATTCATCACGGCTTGCTCGACAGCCTCGGCAGGTAACAGACCTTCATCAAAAAGCAAACCGAGTTTTAAGATCTCTTGGTGCGCCGCCAGTAAGTTGCCTTCAACTTTATCGGCAAGCCACTCTAGCGTGGCCGGCTCAGCTTGCTGCTTTTGACGGGCAAGCCGCTGTTCAATCCACTTTGGTAATTGCGCACGTTCGATATTGGGCATCTCGAGCATGGTGCCCGCTGCAAAAAGTGCGCTCGCCCATTTGCTTTCGCGCGAAGCTTTGTCTAAACGTGGCAGTGACACAATGGTCAGCACCTCACCGCCGCTGACACCTTTGCTGCGCGCGGCCAAACTAAGTAGCGCCTCAGCGCCGGGTTTGCCAGGTTTGCCTGTTGGCAGCGAGACTTCAACGAGCTGCTTGTCGCCAAAAAGCGAGCCGCTTTGAGCCGACACCCCTAGCGCGCTCCAGTCACTCCGTGCGTCCATTAAAAACGAGTTGCGTTCTAGATACCCTGCGGCTTTTGCAACCGCGCGTAGCGCATCTGCTGCCTCGATCGTCAGTAAAGGGTCGTCTCCAGTCACCACGTACAGCGCAGCGAGTTGGGTGCCCGGGCGCCCAAGCGATTCTAGTAAGCGATCGACGCTCATGAACGCCCGCCTACTAGTCGGCGCTGACGGTCACGGGGGAGGGCGTCAGCGAAGGGTTTTGCCACATTGGAGGAACAGCTCCCGGCGCAGTCACTCGCGCCACCGTTTCTTCTTCTTCGTCGTCGTCTTCAAGAGTAAGTTTGGCCAGTGTTTGCCAGCGCTGCGTGATGTCTGGCGCAGTGATGCGCCGTAAGATACGTGCTACCAGACTGCGTTGCATGTCTTTAAATAAGGTTGCGGCCTCACCCTCTTTAGCCTGCACAACGCGATCATCAAACGGCATGCTGCGAAGGGCAAACAACGTCGTGTCAGGCAAAATGATTTGGTCTTTGGCAGTCACTAGCCGAAACGTATAGCGTAACGACAGTTCATACTCTTCTGGCTTACCTTGCGCGTTAATCGCCACAATACGCGTGCCTCTGAACTCTTCGATTTGCTCAAGCCTGGCCTGAGCCAGTTTGCGGACTTTGGCCGCTTTGATGCGATCAATCGTGGCCTTATCTTCAGCATCTTCGCTTTCGTCGATGTCACTGGCCTTGACCACCATATCGCGGGGCTCGATCAGTTTAGTCTCGGGAGAAGCGGCACGAATGGATCGGCGCAGATCCGCGCCAAACTGAGAGTTTTGTGGAATATTGATCGACAACGAGCTAAAGGGCATGGGTGTTTCACCCTGCATTTTGAAGCCGCAACCACTCAGCGCCACCATAGCCAAAACCGAAAAAAGTGATAGCAGCCAAGCGCGTGCCTGCAGCAGACAGCTGCGCCCGTTCAACAAGCGCGTTCGCGCAGACGAGCGACACGCCATGGTCTGGAAAGCGATCTGACTGCTTGTCGGGCTGTTCATTGCAACATTATCCTGTTTATCCGACCACGTTGACGAGTTTGCCGGGCACGACGATGATTCGTTTGGGCGCGCGCCCTTCAAGATTTCGCACGACCGCTTCGTGGGCAGCCGCTAGTTGCTCGATGGTGTCTTTGCTGGCTTGGCGCGCCACTGTCAGAGTACCCCGAAGTTTGCCATTTACCTGCAAAACTAGTTCAAGTTGATCGGTGACCAGTGCAGCCTCGTCGACCGCGGGCCAGGGCGCGTCAAGCAAGTCGCCATATAACGCAGCATACCCGAGCTCGGCCCAAAGGTTCCAGGTGACGTGCGGTACGACTGGGTAAAGCACGCGCAACAACACACCCAAGGTTTCAGCCGTCGCGGCGTTGGCAAAGCCCGAGTCACCCAACTCGGCATCGTCGATCGCGTTGAGCATTTTCATGCAAGCCGAAACGACGGTATTGTATTGAATACGCTGATAGTCGTAATCGGCCTGCTTGAGCAGTGAAAAAATCTCGAGGCGAAGCTTTTTGATGTCTTGGCTTGCACCCGACCAATCGGTGACAGGGGCTTTTAAGCCCTTGGTGACGCTGTCGTGCTTTTGATGGCAAAGTGCCCACAGGCGGCGCAAAAAACGGTTTGAGCCTTCGACGCCTGAATCTGACCACTCAAGCGTTTGCTCGGGCGGGCTGGTAAACATGACAAATAGTCTGGCGGTGTCTGCACCCTGCGTGTCGATCAGTGATTGCGGGTCAACGCCGTTATTTTTGGATTTTGACATCGTACCCACGCCGCCATAAGTGATGGCACGGCCATCGCTTTTTAGCACGGCGCCGGTAATCGAGCCCTTTGAGTCAAAGACGTTTTCGACGTCTTCGGGCCAAAAATAGTCAATCGCGCCGTTCTCAGTTTTAGCCGAATAGATGTGATTGAGAACCATGCCCTGACACAGTAATTTAGTGAAGGGCTCGTCAAACTTAACCAAACCCAACTCTTGCATCACACGCGTCCAGAAGCGGGCATACAGCAGATGCAGCACCGCATGCTCGATGCCACCGATGTATTGATCCATCGGCATCCAGTAGTCGTTACGGGCGTCAACCATCGCCTGCTCGTTGCCTGGCGAGGTGTAGCGCATGAAATACCACGACGAATCGATAAACGTATCCATCGTGTCGGTTTCACGTCTGGCCGGTTTGCCGCAACTCGGGCACTGGCAAGATAAAAAGGCTTCGTGCTTGACCAGTGGGTTGCCACTGCCATCGGGGATTAAATCCTCGGGCAAGATCACCGGTAGATCTTTTTCGGGCACCGGAACCGCACCGCAAGCGTCGCAGTGGATGATCGGGATGGGTGTACCCCAATAGCGTTGGCGCGAGATCCCCCAGTCGCGTAAGCGCCAAGTGGTTTGCCGCGCGCCCAGCGTCAAGCTTTCGAGTTTAGTGGCGATTGCATCAAGCGCCTCGGTAAAGCTCAACCCGTCGTAGATGCCCGAGCGGATCAGGCGACCGGTTTGTTTGTCGGCATAGGACTCTGACCAAACTTTGTCGTTAAACGGCTTGTCGCCCACTTGCACCACTTGTTTGATCGCCAGACCATACTTGTTGGCAAAGGCAAAGTCTCGCTCGTCGTGGGCGGGAACCCCCATTACTGCGCCATCGCCGTAGCTCATCAGCACATAATTACCGACCCATAAAGCGACGCTCTCGCCGGTGATGGGGTGCATGACCTTCAGGCCAGTGTCCAAGCCTTCTTTTTCGCGCGTGGCAAGCTCGGCCTCGGTGGTGCCACCTTGTTTGCAATGTTCGATGAACGCAGTCAAGGCCGGGTTGGTTTGTGCCGCGTGGACAGCCAAAGGGTGCTCAGGCGCAACGGCACAAAACGTCACACCCATGATGGTGTCGGGCCTTGTGGTGAAGACATACATCTTGCCGTCTTGAATCAGTGCGCCCGATGCATCTTTGATGGTATGCAAAAAGGCAAAACGTACACCTTCGCTTTTGCCGAGCCAGTTTTCTTGCATGGCGCGCACGCGATCAGGCCAACCCTCAAGGCCATGCTGGGTTTTCTCAAGCAGTTCAGCGGCGTAATCGGTAATACGCAAGTAATAGCCGGGGATCTCGCGCTTTTCAACCGGTGCGCCCGAGCGCCAACCGCGTCCGTCGATGACTTGCTCGTTGGCCAATACCGTTTTGTCGACGGGATCCCAGTTCACCACCTGTGTTTTACGATAGGCGACACCCTTGTCGAGCATCTTTAAAAACAGCCATTGATTCCACTTGTAATAGCTTGGGTCGCAGGCGCACATTTCGCGCGACCAGTCGATCGCCAAGCCCATCGCCTTCATCTGCTTTTTCATGTAAGCGATGTTGTCGTACGTCCATTTAGCAGGCGGAACTTTTGATTTGATGGCAGCGTTTTCGGCGGGCATGCCAAACGCGTCCCAACCCATGGGCATCAAGACGTTATAGCCGCGCATCCGTAATTGCCGCGTCATCATGTCGTTGATCGTGTAGTTGCGCACGTGGCCCATATGCAGCTTGCCGCTCGGGTAGGGCAGCATCGAACAAGCATAAAACTTTGGCTTGGGTTCGCCTTTGGCATTGAGGGCGCCTTCTGTCACGCGATAGGCGTCGCGGGCATCCCAGTTGGCGTGGGCTGCTTGTTCGACTGCGGTGGGTTGATAGCGTTCGAGCATGGATAAAGCCATAAAAAAGGTCAGGGTGCAGCAAGCCCCCGGTTAACTTGACATTATAGGGTGGCGGTTGATTTCGAGTAGGCAAAAAACAAAAAAGCCCCAGTGGTGGGGCTTTTCAAGACGCGTCAAACAAAGGCGGCCAATTACTTAAGCTTGGTCTCTTTGTAATCGACATGCTTACGAGCCACTGGATCAAATTTCTTGATCAGCATCTTTTCAGGCATGTTGCGTTTATTTTTGGTCGTTGTATAAAAATGACCAGTGCCAGCGCTCGATTCGAGCTTAATTTTTTCGCGGGTACCTTTTGCCATGTTGGGCTCCTTTAAGCGACTTCGCCGCGTGCACGCAAATCAACTAGTACAGCATCAATGCCGAGTTTGTCGATGGTACGGATAGCGTTGGTGGTTACGCGTAAGCGAATCCAGCGGTTTTCGCTTTCAACCCAAAAGCGACGTGACTGCAAGTTTGGCAGAAAACGGCGTTTGGTTTTGTTGTTTGCGTGTGAAACATTGTTGCCCACCATGGGGGCTTTTCCGGTCACTTGGCATACACGTGCCATGGGCTACACCTATTATTTGTTCAAAGATTCGCATCAAGTCTGACATTCTAATACGAAAAAGGGTTTTTGATCAAGCCCCTAGGCGTGGCGGGGTGCGACTGGTATCCGCTTAGGCTCGCCGGGCGCTTCGCCCCAGAAAAAAAGCCAGTGTCGTGCAACTGCCCATGATCCAGGCAAGAGGTGCCGAGCCTGCAATATCCCACAGACTGACCGTCAGGCCCGCCAGCGCCCCACATGACATCGTAATGGTACCCATCATGGCCGAGGCAGAGCCTAGCTGGCGCCCCTGATCTGACAGCGCCATGGCGGCAGAGTTTGGCCCAACGAAACCTTGCGTAAACATGAAGCACATCATGCACAGCATGATCA
>JABMMM010000312.1 GCA_013205565.1 Alcaligenaceae bacterium
ACCGTGAAGCTATTGAATTCAAAATACACCGAGCGCTGTTTGGCCAAGATGCTTTGTGGGTTGAACGGATCAAGGATGCCCGAGCCGTCTGCACCGCCGGCCCCAGCTTTGTCGTCAAGTGAAACTGAGCTACAAGCGGTTAAGCTTGCAGCTAAGGCGGCGATGGAGAGAGCTTTTGCAATGCGCGACATGATGTGTCCTTTTAGAGAAAATTTAACTGTTATTGAGAAAAAGGGCCCCAAGTGGGTTCGCGTATTTCACCATTCAGAACCGAAAGTGTAGAGCGAATGCGCCCATCACTTGACACACCTGCCAACACACTTCGACCGCCCTGAACAGCGGCATACAACACTTGCATTCCGTTGGGGGCAAAACTTGGAGACTGATCATCACGCCCCTCAGTTAAAAGCGCTTCAGCGCCAGTCGCGAGGTTAAGCGATGCGATTCTATAAGTGCCGTCTCGACGTGTCACAGTGAGCAAGGTTTTGCCATCCGGAGAAATTCTTGGTGAGATATTGTAACCGCCGCTGAACGAGATGCGGCGAGGTTCTCCGCCGTCTAGCCCGGTTTGATAAATTTGGGGGCTGCCGCTGCGATCACTGGTGAAATAAAGTGACCGGCCATCGGGTGCAAACACGGGTTCGGTGTCAATCAAAGGCGAGCGCGTGACGCGACGCAAATTAGAGCCATCATTGGCCCCTAAGGTATAGATTTGTGACAAACCGTCACGAGTCAAGACGACCGCCAAAGTATTGCCATCGGGCGACCAAGCGGGTGCTGAGTTGTTACCCTTGTAATTTGCCACGGGCGCGCGTTTACTGGTGGTGAGGTGGTGCACGTACACCACGGGCTTGCCAGATTCGAAGCTGACATAGGCTAGGCGAGATCCGTCGGGGGACCAGGCGGGCGAGATAATCGGCTCGCGTGAGCGCAAGGCCACTTGGGGATTTTGCCCATCGGCGTCGGCAATTTGCAATTCGTAGGTTTTGCCTTGCTTTAAGACATAAGCAATACGGGTCGCAAACACACCTTTGATACCGGTAATTTTTTCGTAAATTCGGTCGGCGATTTGATGAGAAAACCGACGGAGCTCTTTTTCGGTACCCGCAACGATCCAGCCGTCAAGCGGGCCTCGCTTGACGGTATCGCCCAACCGGTACTTGATTTCAAACCGCCCGTCTGGCAGGCGGAGCACCGAGCCGTAAGCGATAAAATCGGCGCCACGGGTACGCCATTCATCATGGGCGATAGTCGTATCAACAGTCAGCGCTGCGCCACTTGTACCAATTAGCCTGAATTGCCCCGAGCGCGTCAGATCGGCGCGAATGATTTCTGCAATTTGGACCCCTGCCGGATCGCCACTGAAGTCTGCAATGGCGATGGGGTACTGTTGCGCGCCAGTGCCAGAAATATCCACGCGCAACTGTGCCTGGGCAGTGTGTCCGCTCAACAACGCGATTGTCACGAGCAGACACGCCTTGACCCAACCGGTCAGCGCGCAGGTGAGCCACTTTGAGGTGGCAGGAAAGAGGTAGGGTGGGTTAAACGTCATACTGTGCAGGCTCCTATCAATCATACATATTGTAATTGACGTCGATGTAACCGGGGTAACTGCCTGCGGACGGCTTGGGGAAGGGCGTGCAGCGCCGGATACCTGTTTCTACGGCACGGTCAAAATTGCTATTGCCCGAGGATTTTGTCAGTCTGACATCGGCAATTTGGCCATCGGGCTTTAAGCTCACGCGGTATTGTGCAGCAGGGTTGCCCCCGCCGCCTCGGGAAGGGGTTGGAAACGACACCCCTGGTTGCACGCACGCGCGTACCTTGGCACCATAGCCATCGTCGCGACCACCACCAGCCTGATTGCGATCTGCGGTACCGCCGGGAAGTCCTGCGGCTCCCAAAGCGTCCGCGCGCATCATGTCTTTCAGTGCCTGATCTTTGGCTGCGCGTTGCGCGGCCTCTTCTTTGGCTTTTTTCTCGGCAGCGGCCACTTTGGCAGCGTCTTCTTTAGCCTTTTTTGCAGCCTCTTCTTTTACTTTTTTCTCAACGTCTTCTTTTTCTTTCTTTTCGGCTGCTAGCTTTTCAGCCACTAGTTTTTTAGCAGCGTCTTCTTTAGCT
>JABMMM010000313.1 GCA_013205565.1 Alcaligenaceae bacterium
CGCCTGGGCGATGCGTTCACGATGCTCGTAACTGGTGCCTAAGCGCATCGACCATGCTGTCACACGACGCAGCCAAAGGTGCAAATCAAACTCCATCATGAAACCAATACCGCCATGAATGGATTGCGAGTTACGACAAACAGCTGGGCACTTATCATTACAAAACGCTTTGGCTTGCGACACTTCAACCTGCGCCGGCAACCCATTGTCCATTTTCCAGAGTGCTTCGTACGCTAGCAGCTCGCCACCATCGATCGAGATAATCATGTCGGCACACGTATGTTGAATCGACTGAAAGGCACCGATTGGCTGGCCAAACGCTTCACGAAACTTTGAGTGATCAATCGCCATCTCTGCATCGATACGCGTGGCGCCTAGAATTTGGGTGCATAACAAGACGGTCGCAAGATCAAGCAGGTCTTGCATGATCGGCCACCCTTGATTCAGGCCGCCCAGCATATTTGCTTTCGGTACGCGCACTTGGTCAAACATCACTTCGCACTGTTGATCTTTTGCCAAGGTGCGCAGGCGGGCATGAGTGATCCCGGCGGCTTTCGAGTCAATCAAAAACAAGGAGAGACCCGCATTGCTTGCAGAGGCCGGAGCGGTGCGGCAGGCAACTAAAATTTGATTGGATGCAGCAAAGTTATCAACGAACAGTTTTTTGCCGGTGATGACAAAGTGATCGCCATCCGTCACGGCCGTTGTTTTTACCGTCTCAGGTAAAAAACGTGGATCTTGCTCAGAGAAGGCCCAAGTCAAAATTGTTTTGCCCTCTGAAACGCTCGGTAACACGCTTTGGCATTGCGCCTTGGTGCCTGCTTTCTGGATCGCGAGCGACGTCACCGCAGTGCTATGCAACGGAATCGGTGCCATGGCGCGACCAACCTCTTGCATGACGAGGCCCAGATAGGTGAGCGGTAAGGCTTGACCGCCGTACTCTTCGTTCAAACACATGCCGGTCCAGCCCATCTCGGTGCATTTTGCCCACAGCTCAGGTGGATGGCCGATCGGGTCTTCTTCCATTTGACGCACCAAGGCGGTTGAGCATTCTCCTTCAAGAAACTCGCGTGCGCTTGACGCCACTATCTGTTCTTCATCGTTTAAAAGCACGTCCATCTTATTTCCTATTAGTCTTTCAATGACCGACGAGTTGAGCTCTGTCGCTTGTTCGCATGTATTTATTTGGCAGCGGCTTTCGCGCGACGCATCGAGGGCATCTCAAGCCCACGCTTGGCCACCTGATCACGCATGATCTGTACGCTGCCGTGATTGATACCCGATTGAAAGGCGCCCATCGTGTTGTGTGCGAAGACGCCTTTTTCAACCGCGTGCGGCGAGCCATTGAGCAGTTGACCGTACGACCCTAACATTTGGGTAATCGCTTCAGTGGTTCTGACACCGTGCTCAGGTGACCAAACTTTTTCAGCCGAGCCTTCGTAGGTAAAGTTGCCGCCTCGCTCAACGATTGACATGCTGCGCATCGTCATCAACCGGCACACCTGCGCTTCAATCCATAGCTCGGCAATCTTGTCGCGAATGGCTGGGTTATCTTTAGGCGCATAACCGCCAAAGTCATTCGCTTTGACCCAGTTCACAATATCTTCGTCGCGGCGCACCGAGCGCAAGTAACGCGCCGCGCCAACGCGGTCAAGATTCAAGCCCATTGAGCCTACACGCCAGCCTTGATTTTCGCGTCCCAACAAACATGACTCGTGAATGCGAACGTTTTCAAAAAAAACTTCGTTGGTGCGCGCATCACCGTAAGTGGTGCCGCGTGGCGCACGCGGATTATTTTGAATCGTCCAAAGTGGGCGCACAGTGAGACCGGGCGTATCCATCGGAAAAAGAAAAATCGAAATGCCGTCATGACGACTCGCATCGGGATCCGTGCGAGCCATCAGATACATGTGCGTGGCATGGTGCGCAGACGTTGTGTACATCTTCTGCCCATTGATGGCAAAGTGATCACCGTCGCGAATCGCCCGGCAGCGCAGCGCCGCTAAATCAGCGCCTGCATGCGGCTCGGTAAAACCAAGTGCGAAAGAGTATTCCATCTTGATCAGCTTTGGCAGATAGTGTTGCTTTTGCTGTTCGGTACCCACTGCCATGATGGCAGGTGCGCCGCTGCCAACCAAGCTGATCGGCAAGCCTGCTCGCTGAAACTCTTCTTCGATAATATTTTGGCTCACCCGATCGCCGTCGGCGCCGCCATATTCTTTGGGGTAGCTATAGCCCAGCCAACCACGGTCGTCGATCTTTTGATACAGCGCAGTGACTAAAGGGCCGCGCTTGTTAGACAGGCGCTCACCTTTGCCGGCTTCATGCGCCTCTTCGGTGGCGTCTAGTTCTGCAAACACCTCAGGCGTCATGTGCGTACGAATAAAATCGAGCACGTCGTTGCGCAGTTGCGTCTGTTCTTTGGTGTGACCGAAATCCATCTGACTGCTCTCCCAATACGCCACGCGCGTCACTGCGCGCGCATAAGTTGTTTGCACAAGAGCCCCAAAACGTTGTGGCTAGAGGCAATAAGAAGGTGTTTCAGTGGCCGAGGTTGACTGTATTGCTGCAAGTGCACATTATGTCTATGCAAGGCTTCGGCGGGAATCTGATCGATCGTTTGGCAGATACCAAGCGTTGAACCGCTGCAGGCTGCAATTTCAGCTTTGTCTCAAACCACTTGTTTTTAAAACTATTTGTATAGGATTTATCCTAGCATAAAGGTCTGGGCTCGGCACCTCATTTCTATCCGCCATGTGGATACGTGCGTTGCGCGTGAGGCATTTCAGGTGAGAGTCGAGCAAGCGATTTTGTTGCCTAGCCCGATTCAGACAAGCTAATATCAAATTCGAAAATTAAACTCGGAGACATTGCGATATGAAGATTCTATTTTTTAATGATTTCAAACTAGGCATCCTGAAAGGCGACCAAGTGGTTGACGTGTCCGCTGTCGTGGCTGACATCCCACATCTGGGCCCGCATGATTTGATCAATGGCTTGATCGAGCGCTTTGATGCCTATCGCCCTAAGATTGAAGAGGCGGTTCGCAAGGGTACGGGTGTGCCAGTGAGTTCGGTGCGTATTCGTCCGCCACTGCCTAAGCCCGGCAATATTGACTGCATGGCCGTTAACTATATGGAAGATGGTACGCGCACCGCGCCGGCGCCTATCAACGCCTTTCAAAAAGCGCCCGGTGCGATTATTGGCCACGGCGACACGATGGTGCTGCCTGATGTTGCTGCCAGTGTGTTTGAAGGCGAGGCCGAGATCGCCTTGGTCATCGGCAAGCGCGCCACCAATGTCGCGGCAAAAGATGCAATGAATTATGTCTTTGGCTATGTCAACTTCATTGACGGCTCAGCGCGCGGCTTAGGCCCAGAGGGTAACGTGTTTTTTCAAATGAAATCGCGCGATACTTTTGCACCGATTGGCCCTTACATTGTGACTGCTGACGAAATCCCGAATCCGCAAAAACTACAGATTCGCCTTTGGAACAATGGCAAACTGATGCAAGACTTCAACACCGATGACATGGCGCACAATATCCCGCGCTGCATTGAGTGGGTGAGTTCGATTCATACCCTTGAGCCGGGCGATATTGTGGCAACAGGCACGAACCATCGGGGCTTGAACGCCTTTATAGACGGCGATAAAATCGAACTTGAGTGCGAAGGCTTGGGGCGCTTAGCGTTCAATATTCGCGACGACTTAAAGCGGACCTGGGGTCGTCAAACACGGCTTGAGCATGCGGACGCGAAGTTGCCAGGGGCACATACGCCACAGTTGAGTGGCAAGTACAAAAAGTAATCTAAGTTAAACGTAAAAAACCGCCTCAACTCGAGGCGGTTTTTTTTCTCGCGTAAAGCTTAAGCGAGCGACGTCTCAGCCACCGCATTGCGCCCAGCGATTCGTCCAAACGCAAAGCATTCGCCGATATTGCCAGTGCCCTGATAAAGATAACTGTACATCGAGCCCATCTCACCCGCGCTGTAGAGGCGTGGGATGGGTGTGCCGTCAGGCCGCACGATTTGCGCGTGTTTGTTGCGACGCGGCCCACCCTGCGTGTTGAGCATCGAGGGTGAAAGCTCGACCGC
>JABMMM010000314.1 GCA_013205565.1 Alcaligenaceae bacterium
CCTTCAAATAAATCCCATAACCGTTCGCTTGAAAAGTTTGCCTGTGCCTGTGCGTAAGAGGTGAAACCGGTCAGTTTGGTCATCGGTTGCGCATGTGCAGCATAGGGTGAGCTCCGGCCTCGGCCGACCTTGAGTATCTAACTTTATCGTTTGCCTTAGTTATTGTCAAATAGATACTGTAGTTGTATTAGTACAATAAAAGCGATAATATAAAAAAATAGATATCCCCTTCTCCTCTCGGGCGCACAGGATTCCGAATGAAACAAGGCGATCAAACAGAATGGTCAGCGAGTCAGGTCGGGCAGCCTGACTTCTTGGTCACGTCTGGCCCGCGCATCCGTCCTGTGCCAGCCGTGTCGCGTTCGATTGCGATTTTGCGTCTGCTTGGCAAAACGCGTACCCCGCTGGGTGTGAACGCAATTGCTCAAGCTTTAGGCTTGGTGCCCAGTACATGCTTACATATTTTGCGTGCGCTGGTCTCAGAAAAACTCGTCGCTTTTGATCAACAAAGCAAGCACTACCGCTTAGGAATAGGCATGCTAGCTCTGGCGCGCAGTGCGATCGACTCGCATGCCTTTGCCAGTCTCATTCAAGCCGGGCTTGACGACCTCTCGAGCCACTACAAGGTGACTGCAATCGCCGTTGATGTCACCAACCCCGATCAAATGGTGGTGGTGGCCCTGTCGCGCTCGTCTATCCCGTTTAGGCTCCATGTCGATGTCGGCAGCGTATTCCCCTCGCTTTTAAGCGCGACCGGACGCCTGGTCGCTGCCTTTAGCGGGCAAACTCGCGCCCAACTTAAAACTCGTTTTGACAAGCTACGTTGGGCCGGGCCACTAGATTTTGATACCTGGCACCAAGAAGTCCGTCAGGCCGCACAGGATGACCATAGTATCGATCGCGGCACCTACATCGCTGGCGTCACAATCGTCGCGGTCCCTGTGCGTCAACACAGCAAGCCCCCTACGCACACGCTTGTTTGCGCGAGCATGATGAATCAGTTGACCGAGGCTGACCTAAGCTCTTTAATCCACGTCATGAGATTTCAAGCCGCGCTCGCAACCGGCCCTTAAAAAACCGAAGGAAGACAAGCGAACCATGCAACATAGCCGCGAACGAATACTAACCACCCACACCGGAAGCCTGCCCCGACCCGCAGAGCTCGTAAAACTGTATGCCCGACGTGCGAATGGCGAGCCTATCGACGAGGCGTTGCTCGCATCCGCCGGCCACCACGCCATGCAAGACAGTGTCGCGCGGCAGTTGGCGAATGGAATCGATATCGGCAATAACGGCGAGCAGCAACGCGAGGGTTTCTTTTTGTATGTGCAACGACGCATGTCTGGTTTTTCAGGAAGCTGGAAGCGCTGGTCGCGCGGTGACGTTGAGCGTTATCCAGAATTTAAGCAAATGATGGCTGTGCAGGCTGGCGACAAAGTCGCTGTTAGTAATTTCTTGCCTCCCCGTGTCACGGGTGAGGTTCGTTATATCGACCCTGCCCTCGCCGCCTCTGAGGCTATCGATTTCAAGACTGAGCTTGCCGGGCGTCAAACAAAGTTCACTGAGACTTTTTTAACAGCCCCGTCGCCAGGTATCATTGCCTCTGCCTGCAAAAACGAACACTACGACACCGAAGAGTCGTACCTTGCGGCGCTCGCCGAAGCTCTGCGTTTGGAATACGAGGCCATTGTCAATAACGGCTTCATCTTACAAATCGATTGCCCCGATCTTGCGCTTGAGCGTCACGTCTCATATCACGACGAATCTGACGCAAAATTTATAGATTTCATTGAACGTGTCGTCCGCGCCATCAATACCGCGCTTAGAAATATCCCGCGTGAGCAAGTGCGCATGCACGTGTGCTGGGGCAATTACGAAGGCCCGCACGATTGCGATGTCCCTCTGCGCAAAATCTGGCCCGTGATCAGCCAGGCCAACGTTGGGGGGTTCGTGTTGCCGTTTGCAAATGCCCGACATGCTCACGAAATGAAAGTGCTGCGCGAGCGGCCCTTAGCAGACGATCAGATCATCGTTGCGGGTGTCATCGATGTCCTGACTAACTTTATTGAACACCCTGAAGTCGTGGCCGAACGGCTAGAGCGTTGTGCTGCCGAGGTC
>JABMMM010000315.1 GCA_013205565.1 Alcaligenaceae bacterium
AAAACGACCAGGGCGACCTAGAATTCGACAGTGCATTCCGACCGACATCATCTTAGGTGTTTCGTTACCCTCGGCGTACAACACATCGAAGGTGTCGCGTAAATATTCAAAAAAATGTTGTGCGGTATTAAAGCCCTGAGGCGTCGCAAACCGCATGTCATTGGCATCAAGCGTGTAGGGCACGATCAGTTGCTTGACGATTGAGCCGTCGGTTTTAGTCACCGGCGTATAAAACGGTAAGTCGTCACCATAGTTGTCGCTGTCGTACTCAAAGCCACCGTGATCGGCGATAAGACGACGAGTGTTGGGGCTATCGCGACCGGTGTACCAGCCGAGCGGCCACTGGCCTTTTGTAATCTCTTTAAGCATCGCGGTAGCGGCTTGCATATGTTCGCGCTCGGTCGCTTCGTCAATACCTTGATAGTGCAACCAGCGCAGGCCATGCGAGGCGATTTCGTGTTGTTGTTCGAGCAGTGCCGCGGTAAGTTCGGGGTGGCGCTTTAAGGCCAGTGACACTCCAAAGACAGTGAGTGGCAGTTTGCGTCGTTCAAACTCGCGCAAGATCCGCCAAGCGCCTGCGCGTGAACCATATTCATAAATGGATTCCATGCTCATGTGGCGGGCAGGGTAGCTTTCGGCGCCTACGATTTCAGACAGAAACCGCTCAGAGCCGGCGTCACCGTCGAGCACGGTATTTTCAGCACCTTCTTCGTAGTTCAGTACGAACTGAAGGGCAATCTTTGCTTTGCCAGGCCAGTTGGCTTGCGGGGGTTGAGCGCCGTAACCGGCAAGGTCGCGAGGGTAATGCTGGGCATAAGCGGGCTGAGCGAAGGGATTAGGCATCTTGATTTTTTGTGAATAACCGTCATTGTATGTTTGCGGCTAGCATAAACTAGCTTAAAACTTGCGACAATACTCCTGCGATGGCACAACAACTTCCTGATTTTATTGACTGGCGTGCCCGTGACTTAGCCTCTAGCGTTAACAGTCAAGATTTGACCGCAGTCCAGGTAACACAGGCTGCGCTAGCGCGCATCGCCTGGGCCAATCCGCTCTTGAACGCATTCACCGATATCGACCATGTCTCGGCCCTCAAACAAGCCGCGGCGGTTGATTTGAAAATTCAACAAGGTGCGCGTCTGCCGTTAGCGGGAGTGCCCTTTAGTGTCAAAGATAACCTGTGGGTAGCGGGGCGACCCGCAACCTATGGCTCGAAGTTCTTTGCCGACCACATCGCCCCGCGCGATAGTTGGTCAGTCGAGCAACTCAAAAAACAAGGGGCCATTTGTGTTGGCATCACCAACACGCCCGAGTTTGCTTCGAAGGGCGTGACTCAAAATCCCTTACATGGCACCACGCGTAACCCTTGGGATTTAGATCTCACACCGGGTGGTTCTTCAGGTGGCGCTGTGGCGGGGGTGGCTGCCGGTTTGGTCCCCGTTGCATTGGGTACCGATGCGGGAGGCTCGATTCGACGCCCGGCGGCGCACACCGGGCTCGTTGGCTTTAAATGCACGCTTGGCTTGATTCCGAACCCTTGGGGCTTTCCGGATCCGAGCCACGATCTTTCGACGATTGGGGTGGCGGCACGCGATGTTCAGGACTGCGCCTTGATGCTCGATGCCTTGGTCGAGCATCATCCTAATGATCCGCTCTCGCATCCTTTACCAATGGCGATGGTTGCGCCACACCCTTTTACAGCTGCGCTGAACGCTCAAATAGATCAAACACTTAGAATCGGCTTTACGATGGATTTGGGTTGTGGCTTTGCCATTGATGATGACGTGGCGCTCGCCGTCGAAGCTGCCATCCAACAATTGAAGCGTGCTAACTGGAAAATCGACATCTCGCATCCTGCCTGGCCGCCCAAGACCAATGAATATCCCTTGTTGGCCCAACAACAAGCCGGGTTGGCTGCATTATTTGGGCAAGCGTATCAAGAGGCGCCAGAGATCTTTGATCCAGACATCGGCGTGCAAATTGAAGAAGGGCAAAAGGCAACGGGCGCGTTGATCGCTGGCTTGTCTTTGCAGCGTAATAAGTTGCGCGAGGCCTTTAATACTTACTTTGATTCTTACGACTTACTGCTTTGCCCCACGGTACCTGTCGAACCTTGGGCATGCGATGGGCCACCGCCGAACATGATTGGTGACCGGCCGGCCACCCCACGCGGGCACGCGCCTTTCACACCCCTGTTTAATTACTGTGACGCGCCAGCATTATCGGTGCCGTGTGGGTTTGGTAAAAATGGATTGCCACTGGGTTTACAGATTGTTGGCCCGCGTTATGGTGATCTGCGTGTCTTGCAGTTTGGCTTTGAGGTTCAAAAGGTGTTGAATCTTAAGATGAATTCGCCCATGATTTTGGCGCAGTCTGAGCAAGAATACGCTCAACAGTCAGCACAATGATTGCGGTACCGACACAACAGGATTATCTTTAGGATTCGCAATGAGAGACTTTTACGGCTACGGCCCCACTGCACCTACCGTTAGATGGCCCGGCCACGCGCCACTTGCCATCTCGTTTGTTTTAAATATAAGAGGGTGCAGAGGTTTCAATGATGTCGGGTGATGCGTACAACGAAGGCGCTTGAGGATGAGCGTCGATTAATTACGAAATACGTCAAGACGTTTATCGAACTCGGCGGCAAAGCGCAGGTGGCTTAGCACACCTTGTCATCGGCCTCGATCAATACGCGAGCCTTGATGGACGAGGGCGCGGACGCACCAAGGACGCTCACGATTGGCTCGCACGACGCGAAGATATTTCACGACATTGGCTGACGCATTGCCCACCACGTATCGGCTGAATAGACAACACAAGTCGGGGCACAAAACAACAAGCTTAAACGCTGCCAAACGGCCAAAGCTGCTTTATAAAAAAACTAAATCTAACCTTACTCTGCTTAGAATTTATCTAAGTTATTTTTACTGTTTATCTTTTTTTAAAAAAAGTTTCGTATATGGCAACTTGAGTCAAAAAAAATATGATTTACTA
>JABMMM010000316.1 GCA_013205565.1 Alcaligenaceae bacterium
CAGCGATTTTTCTGACGCGTCTTCTAGTAATTTCAAGGCAAGCTGTGTTTTACCCGAACCAGCTGTGGCTTGTATTTTGATTACGCCCGAGGGTGCGGTAATACGTGGCACCCAAGTCGCAAGGCCATCGGCCAGACGCACGGTAGCTGTGCGAACTTGTTCTCCTAAGACGCGCATGTCTAGGGTGACATTAAATTCGCTGCAAAAGAATTTGCGTAAGCGTTCAACCTCAGAAACTGCTTGTTCATCAGCCAGCATTTCTCTGACAAGTGAGCCAAGTCGATCAAAGCGCGTTGCATCAATAATGCGCTCTGGCGGTATCCTGATCACGTGTTGGTCGCCGATGACGTAGTCGGGCAGTACCAGACAATTTGTGACGTGGGTTCGCAAACCTGCTTTGTTCAGTCGATCGACGACTGCCGCAAACTGCACTGACGTCTGCCGACCCACATCTTTGGGTCCGTCTTCGTACAGTTTGGTCATTTGACCATTAGCGATACTGACCTCACCCGCTTTGACCTCAACGAGCAAGACATTACCGAGGGGTGAGAGCACGACAAAGTCAATCTCACCATGTTTGTCTTTGTCTTCATGCAGCGAATGCCACGAAATATTATGAAAGATTTCGTAGCCTTTAGGCAACGACAGTTCCAGGCGATAGAGAACATCTAGTTCGCGCTCTCTACCGCGGCTGTGTTTCGCGTTTGACAGGTCAGGTACGAGGGTGGCCATGAATACTTACCGTGAAAAAGGTCAGTTCAAGGATAGTCGCTTTGTCAAAGCGCTGTCACCGTTTCGTCTAAAAACTATTCTTGAGTGCCTCATCCTATGAGTCACTCACATGGCGATACTAGGGGTCTATTCACGCTCTAGCAAAACAACCTTAGGAGATTGCGCATGACAGACGCCTTAAGCCCCGAGAGTGCAACGATTGCTTTACCCACACCAAAAGTTGAAATCGACGTTAGCCTTAAAAGCCTGTTCGATCATCTTGCTCAAGAGGGTTTTCGTCCAAAAATTGATGAAGATGGTTCACTCGGATTCAAGTGCGAAGGTTGGAAACTTTATCTTGACCCATATTCAAGTCAAGGGGGCTTTCGCCTTTACTGTTGTGTCTATTGGGAGCTAGACCCTGCCGATCGGACCAAGGCCCTAAACATAGCAAACGAAATTAACGCCGACCGCCGCTGTGTAAAGGCTGTGGTCAATGGCAACAACACAGTGTGGCTGACCTACGAAACACATTGCGCTGATGTGGTCGAGTACGCCAGAACCTTGGCATCGGCGGCCGACTTTATCGTGACCGGCTGTCGCGAGTACCGCGAAGCCTTTCGCCGCGAGTCGCAACCTATGACACTCAATTAACGATAAACGCCCAAAGGTTCGCCCATATCTGTCAAAAAGTTAACTATCATTGGTTCAACACTTTCACTCAGTTGCATGATTGGCGGATAAAAAGAATGGATCGCACCGAACGCTTCTATAAGATTCAGGCCATGCTCATGGCCAAACCTTCGGTCACAATGAAACAGATGCAAGAAGCGCTTGAGGTGTCTCGCGCAACCTTAAATCGTGATTTGGCCTATATGCGCGATCGGCTAAATATCCCCTTTGCCTGGGATGCCACGCTGCGTGGCTATGCCATGACTCGACAGCCGACCGACGGTAAAACTTTCGAGTTGCCTGGCGTTTGGTTTAACCAGCAAGAGATCCATTCGTTGTTGACGATGATCGAATTGATCTCAAAGCTCGAGCCGGGTGGTTTGCTGTTACCGCATGTGGCACCGTTTAAAGCCCGCCTTGAGGGCTTATTAGACGAGGGCATCGGCAGTTCAAAAGAGGCCATGAATCGCATTCGCATCTTGCCCATGGCACAGCGCCATGTCTCAGGCGATTATTTTCAAGTGATTGCCCACGCGTTGGTGCAACGCAAACGGCTCGATATCAAACACTTTGCGCGTCAAACTGGGCAGACCACTGAGCGGCAGGTGTCACCTCAGCGCTTGGTTTATTACCGCGACAATTGGTATATGGATGCATACTGCCACTTGCGCGAGGGCTTACGCAGCTTTGCCTTAGATGCGCTCAGCGGCGTTCAACTGGTCGATAAGGTTGCCAAGAATGTGGCCGAGGCAGAGTTGCGCGAGATGTTCGAAACGAGTTATGGAATCTTTTCAGGTAAAAATCGCCAGGTCGCCAAACTAAAGTTCACCCCCTTCAGAGCCCAGTGGGTCGCCCGTGAAGTCTGGCATCCCGAGCAAGTTGGCGAAGTACACCCAGACGGCAGTTACACACTACAAGTACCCTATGGCGAAGACTGGGAGCTGATTCAAGACATCTTGCGCCAAGGGCCTGATGTCGAGGTGTTAGCGCCGGCGGCTCTTAAGAAGAAAGTCAAAGAGACTGTGCAGAAAATTTTGAAGCTGTATTAAGCAATGAACTTTGCATACTGGTATGTGTATGGTCTGATCCTCCATGCTCATCAAGGGCTTTGAAACTGAAGAACTTCAGCAGGGCACTGCTTGATGAGGGGTGTGATGTCTGACAGTGAACCTTTCAGCCAAGTCTCAAAGCTGTCAGGGTTCAAGATCACCACCATGCGCTTTTCGTCTTGCGGGTTGTGTAAGAGCTTAAACACAGCGTGGTCATCTGCATTGACTGTGAGCATGGTGTAGCTTTCTAGCCAGCCAGCAGGTGAGCGCCACGCAGACCAAATACCCGCGATGCCCATTGGTTCGCCATCTGCTCGTGACACTTCAGCTGCCACGGCCTTGCCTGAGCGCCAGTCAGGCTCAAATACCGACATCGCTGGGATAATGCAGCGCTGGCCCTTTTTCCAGGCATCGCGAAACGTCGGCTTTTCAGCGATGGTTTCACTGCGTGCATTAAACGTACCCTTGACCTTGCCATCCTTAGACCAATGAGGAATCAAGCCCCACTGACCAGTGAGTGCCTCACGCGCGGGTACCGCCTCGTCGCCAGCATCGGCGTGCGGGTGAGGGCGGATGAATAGCCCTTCGTAGCCCGGCCACATGTCAGGCTTGCCGAGCTGCTCTAACTGGCCAAGCCCAAAGGCTCGGCGCAATTGGTTGATCTGGGTGACGGGTTTGTAGTGGCTACACATGGTTGACATCCCCCCAAAGACGCTGAGCTGTTTTTTGCAACCGTTACTACTCTTTGAGAACCGAGAATAAGCTGCTATAGCCGTCTTTCCAAGCGTTGAAAGCGCGATTTAATTTGATCGGCAGTTCGTCTTTCAGGCCTTCGCTTTTGAAAAATGCCTCGTCTGCGCTAAGAACCGCCCACTGTGAGCGGAGGATATTTTTTTCATTATCCCTTTCGACCGAGACAATACGGACGTCTTTCTTAAGTTGATCGGCTGCCGTTTTAATGACGGGGGCCAGATCGAAATACCAGTTAGTGATGTGCACAGCAAGAATGCCGTCCGGCTTGAGATGCCTGAAGTACTCTTTAAAGGCTTCAAGAGTTAACAGATGCACTGGGATTGAATCACCAGAAAACGCATCGATGATCAGCACGTCAAATTTATTAGCGGGTTCACGCTCTAACTGAATGCGCGCGTCGCCTAAAATCATTTGTGTCTTGGCTTTGGTATCTTTGAGATAAGTGAAGTTCTTTTCGGCAAGCTCAATGACTTGCGGATTAATTTCATAAAATACGTAGGTGTCTTTATCACGTCCATAGGTTGCCAAGGTGCCTGCGCCTAGTCCAACAATACCCACTTTGATCGCGTCTGAATGTTTCGCTTTGTACAGGATGGCTTTTCCTGCGCCTGCTGCCTCAATATAATAGGCAGTTGGTTTTTTTGATAAGGCTGGGTCAAGCGACTGTTCACCGTGATTGACAACACCATGCGCCATGTAGCGAAGGTTTCGCTCAGCTCTGGTAAATACGTTGATCGTTCCGTAAAAATTTCTGACCTTGATGTCGGCACCTGCAAGTTCTTGAATATGATCATTGACTCTGATGTAGCCTAACGCTATGACCGCAATCACAGACAGCGCAGTAATGACGAGCCGATGCTTTTGATGTAGCAACAACTGATGATGCAGAACTCCAAACGTGACAACGCCTGCCAACACGACACCAACTGAAAACTCATAGTTCCCATTGAAGGCATAGGGGGCGATGACGCCAACAAACAGGCCTCCCACTAAACCACCTACCGCCAGCATCAAATAATAAATGGTCAAGTGCTTCGGGTGAGGTTGTTGTTTGGCGAGCTCTCCGTGACAAACGACACAGACGACAAAAAAGGCAGTTAGATTGATTGCAATGAAGGCGACCAGAGGCATTAGTGAGTGTGAAAGTGTCGGTAGCACCGCTAAAACGAACAACGAGACCACAAAAAGCGGGATAAAAAACTTTCGTTGATACCAATGGGGGCGCTCAAAGCAGATAATGAATGACAGCAGATAAAGCGCAAGCGGAATCACCCAAAGCATGGGGATGGGTGCGACGTTCTCGGTTAGGTAGCTTGTGTCGGCAACCATTAAGATCGAGGGGCAGGCAGCAAGCAAGAGCCACGAAAGGTAATGACCACCTTTGAGTTTGGCCGCTGATTCGACAACAAACGCTTGGGTATCAGGTGTTACCAGCGCCGAGGCCTTGCGGTTTCGCCACGCCAGTAATGAGCAACTGACTCCAAAGATCAGATATAAACTTGACCATAAATACGATTGAACCGTTGAGTTAAAGAAGGGTTCAACAGCAACCGGATACGCGAGCAGTGCCAGTAGTGAGCCAAGATTTGAAAGCGCAAACAATCGGTAAGGAACAGTGCCAGATTTTTCGCGAGCAAACCAAGCCTGTAGCAACGGCCCCGTTGTTGACAGAACAAAATAGGGTAGCCCGATTGAGACCAGCAGCAAGCCAATAATCTGTAAGGTTGGATTTTCGCTGCCCGTAGGTTGCCAACTTTGTCCAGGTTGAATTGGTAAGAAAATTAAGCTGACAATGATCAATGCAATATGCAAATAGCTTTGACGCACCGAAGAAAGATACTGCACGACCCAATGCGAGTAGATGTAGCCCAGCAGTAACACCATTTGAAAAAACAACATGCAGGCGGTCCAGACTGAGGCCGAGCCGCCAAACCACGGCAGAATCATTTTTGCGATAAGCGGTTGCACCTGAAAAAGTAAAAAGGCGCTTAAAAAAATTGTCAAAGCGTATTGCAAAATGGTTTTGAGATGAATGTTCATTTTAAAAACCTCATTGAACAGGCTCAAACCAATTGAAGACGCTGAGTCCGCCGTCTACCACCAACTCTGTGCCAGTGACGTAGCCAGAAAACCGATCAATTAACAGAGTTAAACCCATTGCTGCAACGTCTTGGGCAGTGCCAAGTTTTTGCATGGGAATTTTTAAGGCCAAATCACCAGCCGGTTTAAAGCCGCCCGCGGCAATTGCACCAGGCGTTAAGGCGTTGATTCTGATGCCGTGGCGTGCCCAGGTTTTTGCCAGTTCTTTGACCAGCATGAGCATCGCAGCCTTACTGGTGGCGTAGTGGGGTAAGTTGCGAGGGGTATGGGCGTGCAGTGAGGTTAAATAAACCATGCGTCCCGCGATTTTTGCTTCAATCATGTGCTGACCAACTAGCCGAGCAAGTTCAAAACCGAATTTCACATTAACTTGGTACATCGCGTCCCAAGTGTCGCTGCTGACGGTACGCCAGGTGTCCGTCTCGCGCCTAGGGGGCGAGGCCGAGTGCACCACCATGTGCAAGGCACCGAACGCTGTTTGTGCTTGGTCAAAGACCTGTTGTGCAGCCCCAGAAAGCGCCAGGTCGATGACGGCCCCTTTGGCCTTGTAGCCTAGGGCTTGAAGTTCAGAAACACTGTCATTGAGTTTTTGCGGATCAATATCTACTAAAAACACGTTTGCACCTTCGGACGCCACCTCAACGGCTAACGCTTTTCCAATGCCATTACCCGCACCTGTCACGATTGCGGTTTCGCCTGCGAGATAAGGGCTTTGTCGTTTCATCATTGAGTCCGGGAGGTCAGGCAAGCCAGAGGGTTGATCATGGCTTTCATCTTAAGCTAACTTGGCAGCGTTGAGGTTTCGTGCAGCGCACCATTTGTTTGAAGGAGACGGGTCTGGCCAAGCGCAGTGGCGCGGCGGCCTCGTGCAGTATCGTTGCGTAAAAAGTGGGTACAGTATGCTGATTGTTGCAAAGAGAGAACCATGTCCGCCCAGACGCCGCCACTCGCAAGTGAGCTTGCTCAGAAGTTAAAGTTTCCGGTTTGGCCGTTAATCGCAACGCTTGCCACGCAAAGCATTGCCACGATGGCGGCGTATTCGTTTCCGGTTGTGGCTCCGGTCATTGCAAAAGACCTACAGGTACCCGGTACGCTTGTCGGATTTTTTATTTCAACGGTTTACGGTGTCGGGATTATTTCAGCGTTACTTTCGCCACGCTTTATTCGACGTTTCGGGGCAGTCAGAGTCAGTCAGCTTGTTTTAGTGGCAACTCTTGCAATGCTGCTGTCGTGCTCTTTAGGGAGTGTGATTTCAGTCGTGCTCGGAGCCGCACTTCTGGGTTTGGCCTATGGCGCAACTGCGCCAGCAAGCGCGCATCTGCTAGTGCCGCGTACCCCTGCGCGCGTCATGAATTTAGTATTGTCGATTCGACAGATTGGTGTGCCCTTAGGGGGCGTGTTGGCGGGTCTTGTGATGGTTCCACTGACCGTAAGGCTTGGTTGGCAAACCGCACTGCTGTGCCAGACTCTGCCGGTACTCGTAGCCTTGCTCTTGCTTGAGGGCGTGCGCCGGCGGTGGGATGCGGATCGCGATCCGACTCGCGCGATCTTTAGCAAAGGGCTTTTGGCGCCAGTACAAATCTTACGCGAGCGTCCCGCGCTCAGAAGGCTTGCGTTTGCGAGTTTTATTTATAGCGGGGTGCAACTCTGTTTCATCGCTTTTTTGACCGTGCACTTGACCAGTAAAGTGGGCTTCGATTTGGTTCAGGCAGGATGGGCGTTGGCGCTGTATCAATTGGCTGCGGTGCTAAGTCGACCACTTTGGGGTTGGTTGGCCGATAAGTGGGTGACCGCACAATGGCTTTTAGCGTGGCAGGGTTTTGTTATGGGTGTGACCGCCCTACTAGCCGGCCAGTTTGCTTTGAATTGGGCACCAACGTTAGTGCTTTTGTTATGTGCGCTTGCGGGTGCCACTGCCAGTGGCTTTACCGGCTTGGCTTACGCCGAGTGGGCGCGTTTAGGCGGAGCTCAACGAACCGAGGCAACAGGCTTAGGCTCAGGCCTGATGTTCGCAGGTGTGTTGTTGATGCCTTCGTTGTTCTCGGTCGTCGTTACGTATTTTGATGACTTTGGCGTGGCCTATGGCTGTGTCGGTGGCGCAGCTGCGCTTTCAGGGTTTCTGCTTTTGCATCAAAAAAATATTCAAAGCAAAGCCTGACTCGAAAATGTTAAAAAAAAGTCGCCCCAAGAAGTATGGGCTTGTTTACGCCTCAACGTAGTGAGGCGAGTGTGCGCTCGATGACGGTGCGTTGGGCATGGCTGCCGCCTAAAGTGACTGCGTGTTCGACGCTATGCGCAAGTTCTTGTTGGGCCTTGGTGAAATCACTTGCTAACCAGGCTGCTAAGCCGTCAACCCAGCGCAAAGCGCTCGGGGCACTACCGTGACCCGCGGCAGCCTGCTTTTGTAAACGCGCTCGACAAGCCGCTAACGCTTCGGGCTGACCCGTGCCAGCTGCAAGCATCGCCAAATGTATCTCGGCAAAAGAGTTTCCTCCGTTCGCAAATTTTTCTTGTGCGAAGTTCTGGGCACACGACCATGATAGATCTTTGAAACCTAAAAGCTTCAAGCGCCAGAGCAAAGAGACAGTGTCTGTCATACCGACTAAGGGCGGCGCATAAGAAAGAGGGGGTTCGATGAAAGCGAGCAAACGCTTAAGAGCTTCTTTAGTTTGACCCAGTTCAATTTCGCACAGTGCTGTATGCCAATGAATATGTCCAAACAGCATTGCGGTATTTGGATAGCTTGCTAGCCATGTTGTTGCAAAACTGTGGGCAAGTTCTGGTTCGTCGCGTTCAAATCTTGCGTGCATCATGACGTGGGCGGCGTTACCGTTCGCTGGGCGCAGCGCCAGGCTGCGAGCGACAAAAGGTAGGCCTGCTTCGGGTTGTTTTGCTTCGATCAGGACCCAGCCTTGATGCGTCAGCAACCAAGGGCAGTCGGCAGGATAGGCCAGTGCTATTTTTTGTACAAAGTCAGAGCGCTGCTGATCGTGATCGGCATAACCGCTAAAGGCGATGAGCCCGAAGGCGCCAAGCGCAAGCGACATCACTAACGCGTCGCCAGGCCATTGCGAGGCATGCGTACGCACGCACTCTAGCGCCGAGGTCGAACGACCCGCAAGTATGAGTTCAATAATCCCCAAATGTGATTGTTCTCGTGCTGTAGTTGCGTGTGTAAACAGCTGAGCCTGTTTTGAGGCTTCTCGCGCCTCAGGGCCTTGCCCAGCAGATTGCAAGAGCAGAGCGCGAGTACTGTGCGCAAGGGCAAAGTTCGGTGCGTGTTGCAAGGCGTGCTCAAGCGCGACTAAGGCTCCGGGCCAAGCGTGCAACTGATAATCAACAGCTTGATCGTAAGCCTCAAGTGCAGCCTGAGACGAACAGGTGACGGTTTGACCAAAAGCGTCTTTCAAGCTACCACTCCTTTGAAGCTACAACTCTTTAATCATTTTTCAAAGATTGCTTCCGGAAGCAACGCGCTGACGCAGACGTTTGGCAAGTCGACTGCGTTACTGATGCGCAAGTCGACAGCGAGCGAACAGATCACATAGGCCTGTTCGCGACTAAAGCCTCTTTCACCAAGTAACTCAATCATGTCGAGTAGGGCGTTACGCGCAGCCAGTGTGAGGTCTTCACACTCTTGTGTGCCGTCGTCGCGAATAGGCAGGCCTGTAGTCGCCACAAAGTTATGCGGTGCGGCCCACTGAGGTGATGCGAAATAACCCGGATGAGAAAAGCGAGGAAACCTTGTTTTTCGCTTGGCCGCTTCGCCGGCAAGCAGACGAAAGCGCACCACGGCGCTCGCACCCATTTCGATGGCGGTGATACAGCACTCAGAGTCGCCCTGTGCATAGTGCGCATCGCCTAAAGAAAACAGCGCGCCGTCGACCCCAACGGGTAATTGCAGTCGTGCGCCTCGAGTCAACTGGCGGATATCGGCATTGCCACCGTTTTCACGCGGTGGCATCGTGCGCAAGCCTTGACTGGCGATCGGTTCAAAAGCGGGGACTGCATCTTGGGCATCAGGTAACAGAGCGATGCCGCCACGTTTGACGAGGTCGGTCTCGCGCGCGTTCCAAAGTAGCATTTGTGCGTGAGAGGGTGCGACGCCAGCCGTGCCCATGAAGACTCCTTCGGGTATCTTCACGCCTGGAATCTGGGGCGAGCGTGCAAAGCCGCGGTCAACCTCCCAGTGCGCCAGAAAGCGCGCATCAAAGATCTCGCGCAAGAAGCCCGCACCCGGACGGATCACTGTCCAACCGTGGCGCTCGGGGGTGAGTTCAACAAACTCGACCTCTAAGACATCACCCGGTTTGGCGCCTTGCACAAAGATAGGTCCCGTCAGGGGATGTCCCGCTTTTTTGTCGTGTTTGGCCAAATCCTCGAAGCTCATGCCAGGCTTGACCTGACCGTCTGAGGCGTCGCGAGTTTCTAGCAGAACGTCTTGGCCCGGCGCGACTTCAAGGATGGGCGTGATGTCAGGATGCCAGCGATTGTGACCCGTATCTGGGTCGTCGCGCAGGCGCCGAGTGCGATCAATGAGTATGGATTGCATAGGGACTATTTCAGCATCGATTTTTGCATGTTCGCGATGGCGCTTCTGATGGAGTTAATGGCCTCAAGTCTGGGGCCTTTGCAACCAGAACCGTCAGAACCGCCGCCGCCGCACTGAATCGCTTCTTTTAAGGCCTGATTCAACAAATCAACGGCCTTTTGTGCATGAGACACTTGTCCATAACTTACTCCGAGACCAAAACAGAGCGTGAGCGCAGAGACAGCAAGCAGTATTTTTTTCATCGGATACTCCATAAAAAATAGTCTTCAAAAGCATGACGCAAGAAGCAGGCGTAGGCTTGTTTCAAAGCAAGCTGTCAATATCTTACACACACTGCGCGACCGCACGCAACGCTTTGATCCCTTTTTGTTTGTGCTCTTGCTTGCTTGCGCGCCCCAGCCTGAGTTAAATATTCTTATACTTTTTACCCGAATAATGGCCATTTAGCTCTAATATGGCTAAGCTTTACCCTTAACAATAACTAGAGTCATAGACTCTGAGACAATAACTTATGACAACGATATCTGCTCTCGCCTCTCTAGCCTTTGCCTCGGCGTTAAGCCTTGCAGGCCTGAATACCCTTGCCCAAGAGTGGCCGACCAAGCCCGTTCGTTTAGTTGTGCCGATGCCCCCGGCTGGCACGACTGACAATATGGGACGGTTAGTTGCACAAAAAATGTCCGAATTAATTGGGCAAGTTGTCGTCGTCGAAAATAAGGTTGGTGCCAACGGTAATATCGGCTCGGATTTCGTGTCTAAAGCCGCACCCGATGGTTACACGCTGCTAGTATCAGGAGTCGGTAGCCAGGGGATCAACGCCACCTTATATCGATCAATGCCCTACGATATTGTGACGGGGCTCACCCATATCGGCATGATCGCGAAGGGTCCCAATGCGTTGGTTGTGAACCCTGCTTTTGCAGTTAATAATTTACAAGAGCTCATCGCTTTAGTGAAGGCTAGCCCAGGTAAGTACAACTATGCATCGACAGGCAATGGTGCCTCTAATCACCTTTCAATGGAGATGCTTAAATCCGCCGCTGACTTAAACATCACCCACATTCCTTACAAGGGCGGCGCGCCGGCCATGCTCGATCTCATGTCGGGTCAGGTGCCGATGATGTTCATCAATTTTGATTCAGCAGTGCCGCACGTTAAGTCGGGCAAGATGCGTGCGATTGCGGTCACGAGTTTGACGCGACGTAACGCACTGCCAGACGTGCCCACGGTTGCTGAATCAGGGTTTCCGGGCTTCGAGGCTGAATCCTGGACAGCGATTAGTGGTCCACCAAACATGCCTGCAAATCTAGTCGCGCGTATTAACGAGGTCTTGCTTCGCATCTCTAAAATGCCAGACGTACTTGAAAAATTTGAAGCGCTTGGCTTAGAAGCGTCACCCCTGAAGCCTGAAGCGATGAAGTTGTTCATCGTCCAAGAGGTCGAAAAATGGGGTAAGGCTGTGCGCGCCTCGGGCGCTAAAGTTGATTGAAGTAGGCAACGACAAACACTGCACCCCTAACCTTTTTTAATATCGCTCGCGCGATCGAGCAAAATCTGAGTGGTGAGACCGATGAACCATATTTTGAATGCCAAACAGCTTAAACAATATGCTGAAGAAGGCTTTGTGATCGTGCAAGAGGTCGTCCCAGAGGCAACGATTTCGCGAATGAAAGAAGTCCTGGCGGACTTGGTTGAAAAGTCACGAGCGCTTGCTACGCACGATGACGTCTATGACCTTGAGCCCGGTCATCAGGCCTCTGAGCCTAGAGTTCGCCGAATCAAAAAGCCACATGTGATTGATCCCGTCTTCAAGGACTTGATGACCACGCCAAAGTTTATGGGTATCTTGCAAGATTTATTAGGTGAAAATGTTCGTTTACACGGCTCTAAATTAAATCTGAAGGCGCCGCATTTTGGCTCGCCGGTTGAATGGCATCAAGACTGGGCGTTTTATCCGCACTCAAATGATGACGTGCTTGCCGCCGGCGTCATGCTTGATGACACTACTGTCGAAAATGGTGCCATGTACGTGATTCCAGGTACCCATCAAGGCCCAACGTACGATCACCATGACGCCGAGGGCTACTTTTGTGGTGCGATGGATCCTGAGACTTGCGGTGTCGATTTTTCGCAGGCGGTGGCCTGTGAAGGCCCGGCGGGCTCTGTTTCGTTTCATCATGTTCGCGCGGTGCATGGTTCGGCTCAAAATATTTCAAAACGCTCGCGTGGCTTGCTGCTCTATGAGTTCACGGCGGCCGATGCTTACCCACTGATGGCTGCGGGTAAGGCTGACTGGCAAGCGTTCTCAAACCGTCTGATTTGCGGCAAGGATACGAACGTGCCGCGTTGTGTGTCGACTCCGATTCGCATGCCTTTGCCGCCTGCTAAGAATCAAGGTTCGATTTATGAGAATCAAACTTCGGGTAAGCGTTACTTTGGTTTTGTTGAGCAGGGCGGTAAAAAAACTCTTTTGGTGTGAGCAAACCAAGGGGTCTGTTCAGGCGTGATTGATTGATTCAAGAGGCAGTGAAATGGATGTGCGTGCAGCAGTCGCTTACGAGGCAGGAAAGCCCCTAGTACTTGAAACAGTGCAACTTCAAGGCCCCAAGTATGGCGAGGTCTTGATAGAAATTAAAGCCACGGGTCTTTGTCATACTGATGAGTTCACGCGCTCAGGCGCTGATCCAGAAGGGCTCTTCCCGGCAATTCTAGGGCACGAGGGCGCGGGAATCGTAGTCGAGGTCGGGCCCGGAGTCGTCACCTTGAAGAAGGGCGATCACGTGATTCCCTTGTACACGCCTGAGTGTCGTCAGTGTAAATCGTGTCTGTCTCGTAAAACGAATTTGTGTACGGCGATTCGTGGCACACAAGGTAAGGGCTTGATGCCTGACGGAACAAGCCGCTTTTCGCTCGGCGGAAAACCTATTCATCACTATATGGGCTGTTCGACCTTTGCCAATTTCACAGTCTTGCCTGAAATTGCATTAGCTAAAATTCGCGAAGATGCGCCCTTTGATAAGGTCTGTTACATCGGTTGTGGCGTCACCACGGGCATCGGGGCGGTCATTAATACCGCTCAGGTCGAGCCCGGCGCCAATGTGGTGGTATTTGGCTTAGGTGGCATTGGTTTAAACGTCGTACAAGGGGCGCGCCTGGCGGGTGCGAACCTGATTATTGGCGTGGATCTAAATCCCGCACGAGAAACCTTGGCTAAAAAATTTGGCCTGACGCATTTTGTGAATCCAAGTGAGCTAGGCGGCGATTTAGTCGCACACTTGGTCGAACTGACTGGGGGTGGTGCTGACTATAGTTTTGAGTGCATCGGCAACGTTGAAGTGATGCGTCAGGCTCTTGAGTGCTGTCATCGAGGTTGGGGCGTATCGGTCATTATTGGCGTGGCAGGCTCAGGTCAAGAGATAAAGACACGTCCCTTTCAGTTGGTGACGGGTAGAACCTGGAAGGGAACCGCCTTTGGTGGTGCGCGCGGTCGCACTGACGTGCCAAAGATCGTCGATTGGTACATGGACGGTAAAATCAATATCGACGATTTAATTACACACACCATGCCGCTAGAGAAAATAAATCATGGCTTTGATTTGATGCATTCTGGCGAATCGATTCGTAGCGTGGTTGTCTACTAGGCAGAGTCACATGGCACAAAAACTTCTGATTTATCAATCATTGTGGGCAATGGAACGCAGACGCCCAGATGGACAAGAATGGGGTCTGCAAGAAAAACTGAACATGATTCGCGATGCTGGTTTTGATGGGGCTGGCGTGCGCTTTGCGGACCGTGACTACGCAGCAGAGGTCACACAATTTTTGCGCGATAACGCTATGACATGGCAGGCGCAAGCTTACCCACAAACCATCGATGATCTGAAACCGATTCTCGACCACGTGCTCGAGTTTGGGGCGGACCATTTAAATGTGCAGCCAGATGTACGGCCCTATACAGTTCAAGAGTGCATCCCTTTGATAGAAGGTTGGCGAGAGCTGGCCAAGCAAGCGGGCGTCCGTATGCACATCGAGACGCATCGTAATCGCATGACGACCGAGATGTTTTTTACGTTGCATCTATTGGATGCGATCCCTGACTTGCGTTTAACCGGCGATTTGTCGCATTACGTAGTCGGGCGAGAGTTCTGGTATCCGATCTCACCAGAAGACGATGCGTTCATGCAACGTATTATTGACCAATGTTGGGGGTTTCATGGTCGAGTCGCGAGTCGTGAGCAGATCCAGTTGCAACTTTTATTTCCACAGCATCAGCATTGGGTAGCTGTCTTTATGGACTGGTGGCGTCGCGGGTTTGTGCAGTGGCGTAAAAAGGCGGGCCCCGATGAAACTTTTACCTTTTTATGCGAGCTAGGGCCACCCGAGTACGCAATGACGGGCGCGGATGGCTATGAATTATCAGATCGTTGGGAAGAATCTTTAGTGATGAAAGAGCAGGTGCGGGCGCTGTGGGAATCTGTGGCTAGCACCTGATTGTGGCTAGCACCTGATTTTATTTGCATTATTGTAAACTTACGCTGTCGGATTTTTTCATGTTTGTTGTACGTTTCCTTCTTGCCCTTGTTGTGTTGTTGCTCTCGTTAAGCGGCTCTTTGTCTGCTGCTTCAGAGACGTTTCCAAATAAAGCGCTGCGGATTGTCGTGCCATTTTCCGCAGGTGGGGGCGGTGATTTCATTGCCAGAGCATGGGCCGACAAGCTGTCAGAGACAATCAAACAGCCCGTGATTGTAGAAAATCGCGGCGGCGGTAATACCGTGGTCGGAACCGACGTTGTTGCCAAGGCTGCGCCAGATGGTTACACCTTGCTGTTGGTCGGTCCAAGCTTTGCGACCAACCCGTCCTTGATCGAAAAGCTGCCCTATAAAACCCCCGAAGACTTTACGCCCGTGGGCTTGGTGATTACCTATGCAATGGGCTTAGCCGCACGTGCAAACTTGCCGGCAAATAACATTCAAGAATTACTTGCCTACATTCAACAAAATGGTCCATTAAGCGTGGCCACTTCTGGTGACGGGTCGGCCACCGCCTTGGCCGTCGAACTTTTTAAAAGCGCAACGGGTGTCAAGCTCATGGCGGTGCCATATAAGGGAGCTGGCCAGGCCGCTATTGATGTAGCCAGTGGTCACGTTGATCTGTTGTTTACGGGTATGTCGCAAATCAAACCTCATCTTGACAGCGGCCGAGTCAAGCTACTTGCGACTTCAGGTTTAAATCGTTTGGCGTCAGCCCCCGACGTGCCGACGATTGCGGAACAAGGGGTGAACAATTTTGAAGCCGTCGTTTGGTGGGGAATACTAGCGCCAGCTAAAACCCCTGCTGCGATTGTTGCCCAGCTGAATCAGGCGCTCGCAACAAGCCTCAATCACCCCGAGGTGCTTAAAAGACTGTCAGTCATAGACGGCGAAGTCAAGCTATCTTCGCCGCAAGTCTTTGAAATCCTTCTAAAAGATGAGATCGCCCGCTGGGCGAGGCTGTATAAGCCTGCAGGCTCGGGTAAAGTCCAATAACCATTCTTAAATGACAGTGACGCTATCCGTGTCATGAAATTAGCGTCAAAATTTGCTAGCATCAGGCTAATGGACTGTAACTTCACCCTTCTGAGGATTGAGCGTGCGAACAATTGATATCAATGCGGTTAGGGCATTTATCGACGCACAAGGACCCTCCACCAAAATTTATCTAGGCTGTGATTCAGAGCGCTTTGCGATTGGCAAAGATTGGTACGCCGATTACACGCTAGCAGTTGTGATTCATATCAACGGCAACAACGGCTGCAAATTATTCGGTGAAGTGCAGCGTGAACGCGATTGGGATCAAAAACAAGACCGGCCGCGCATGCGTTTGATGAATGAGGTTTATAAAATCGCCGAGTTATTTCACAAACTCAAAGACGTGCTCGAAGGTCGTGAATTAGAAGTACATCTTGATATCAATCCCGATGAAATGTATGGCAGTTCGTGTGTCGTCAATGAGGCCATTGGTTACATACGCGGAATGTGCAACGTTGTGCCGATGGTCAAGCCATACGCTTTTGCCGCCACAAACGCCGCCGATCGCCTTAAGTTTGTACTGGCACAAGCCGCTTAACAATCCGCGTGCGGGCATTCGCTGTTTGAGCCCTTACATATTTAATCGTTGAGCCGTCTTTGGACACAAGATCATAAATTGTGAAATTAAGGGCGGCATGCCTGAAGCACAAGACTGATTTGAGCCGGGTGCAAGTGGAAACTTAACGTTTACGGCTGGCTTTTGGTTGTAGCGAAAACTGAGAGTTTGGGCGCCGCAATGAGCAGTTGTCTGGACCTCTACATTTTTTTGTTTTGCATAGTCTTGGGCGACGCACTGATTGACGGTGAGCTTGCCACCATACTTAGTTGTCGTACCCCCTGGATCGCGTTCGCAATACTCGTTGATGTCGGCCTTGGTGATGATGCCTTTCATAAACGCTTTATTAGTGTTTACGCCAGTGATTTCAACAATCGTGCCGTCGTTAGCCTTGCACGATGCCAGCGGAAAATCTCCGAAGGCGTTTGCTGAACTAGCGCCGCTCAAAGCGACCAGAGTCAAAAATAAAGGCCGTAGATACATTGTGCGCGATCCTTCAAAAAAACTGGGCTTGCATAGCTGACGAGATAGCGTTAGATTAGCCTGAAATGCCCCCAACCGCTGGCGACGTTCGGGTTGTCTCTGTTCAGATTTTTGGAGTATTTTGAATGCCTAAAGTCTTATCTCCAGGGCAGGTGAAGCAATACGAGAGCGAGGGTGCGGTCTGGCCTGTTCGGGTGATGTCGCCCGAACAGGCAACTGGCTATCGGGCATCCCTCGAGCAGCACGAACAACGAACCGGTGAACCTTTGCAGGGTAACTGGCGTCATAAAACGCATTTGCTTTTTACGTGGGCTGACGCGCTGGTGCGGCAGCCAGCCATCCTAGATGCTGTTCAAGACTGCATCGGCCCTAACATCGTCTGTTGGAGCAGTACTTTTTTCATTAAAGAGGCAAACAGCCCGGGTTTTGTCTCTTGGCATCAAGACTCAACCTATTGGGGCTTGGATCCTGACGACGTCATTACGGCCTGGATTGCCTTAACAGACGTCGACGAGAATAATGGTTATATGCAAATGATTCCGGGTTCGCACAAGATCAATCAGCTGCCTCATCTAGATACGTTTCACAAAGATAATTTATTGTCGCGCGGGCAAGAAATTTCTGTTGAGGTTGATAAAACGAAGGCGCGTGGCATTGCTTTAGCTAAGGGTGAGATTTCGCTGCATCACATTAAAGTGGTTCATGGGTCGGATGCAAACCGTAGCGCGGATCGACGCATCGGTTTTGCGGTTCGCTATATTCCAACGCATGTGCGCCAGACAAAGCTGCGTGACTCGGCGCAATTGGTGCGTGGTGTGGATGAACACGGTAACTTCGACTGGGAGCCGCGGCCACAGGCCGATCTCGATGCGCAGGCTCTGGCCACGCACGCTAGCGCAGTTCAGCGGCAGCTCAAGACGCTTTACGACGGAGCTAAGCAAACAAGTTTTCGAGCGTAACCAATCGGCTGACCGGCATTGACCTAATCTAAGTGTCGAAGCTTAGAGGCGAGTATGAAGATCAGGCCCATTAAGAGCGCTGCGCTCGCGGTGTACGCGCCTAGTGCAAAGACAGGGCCCCAACTCTGTGCCGCCGCACCTGCTAACAGATTGCCAAAGGGCAAACTGATCACAACTCCTGTTCGTAAGCCCATCACTCGGCCTCGCATCGCGGGCGAGGTATTGCTTAAGATCAAAGTTGCGATCATTGTCCAGCAGACAGCTTGTGCAAGACCCGCAATGAATACCAGTACGAGCGAAAGATAGTACGAAGTCGAAAGTGAGAATAAAAACAGAGTCGCAGGCCAAACTAGGCTGCCTAGCATAAGCAGGCGACCACGTCGCTCTAGTTTTTTTTGCGCAATAATCCAAAGTCCGGTCACGAGGGCGCCGCAGCCAGCCATCGACGTCAAGAATCCATAGCCTGCAGGGCCAACATCTAGAACATAGCGCGCATATAAAGGCAAAAAAGAATAACGATAGGGTGCGACCAACAGATTAAGAGCCAAGGCGATTAGCAAAGGAATTAGCACAGCGTGGTTGTGCCTGGCGTAAGCAAAGCCGCTCATTAAGCTTTTAAAAGGCGGTTCGTGGTTGCGTGGCGAAGATTGCTTGGTGCTGTTCAGTTGAAACAGCACAAATAAATCCAAAAAATAAATTGTCGCGATTAACCAATACGCGCCACTCAGCCCAAAAAGAGGAATGAGTAGGCCGCCTAAGGCGGGCCCGACAATCACCGTGATTTCGGTGGCCACAGAGTTCATCGCAATCGCATTGGTCAAGTCTTCTGGGTCGACTAAATCGGGTACTAAGGCTTGGCGGGTAGGGTTATCAAGTGCCCAGGTGAGACTGCTAAGCACCGATAACGCAATGAGATAGCCTATTGTGAGCAGACCGGTCGTTAACAAAATGAGCATCACGACAGAAATCAGCCCACTCACCATCGAGGCTAAAATCAATAGTTTTCTTCTATCAATGCGGTCTGCAGCGACTCCCATCAAGGGCGCCAATACGTAGCCCGCCATTTTGCAGGCAGTCACAATGCCTACCATCAAGGCCGAATCGGTCAATTCAAGCGTGAGCCACCCAACCACGACGATATCTGCCCACCGCCCGGTTGAAGACAATAGCGTGGCGACCCAAAGCCTGCGAAAGCCTTTGTGTCTCAGAGCACTTTGCGTCAGAATTTGGCTAAGTGAGCCTTTTATTTTTATCATTTTTTTAAGCTAGGCCAGTCGTTCGGCCAATTCACGCGAGCCCAGTTCAACTGCGCCCATTACCTGCAGGCAGAGTGTAGCGCGGTTAGACTGTACGGTAATATTTGGGCGCAGAGTGCTACGAAACATTCAATAACAATTTGGTTAATCATGAGTCAAACAAAACGTCCGCATGTCTTGATTGCTGGTGGTGGTATCGGTGGCCTGACTGCGGCTTTGGCGTTGCTTAAGCGCGGCTTTGATGTCGACGTTTACGAGCAAGCCTCTGAGTCTCGAGAAGTTGGCGCCGGGGTGCAGCTAAGCGCCAACGGTGTTCGCGTGTTACACGAATTGGGAGTGCTGCCTGAGTTTCGTGCCTTGGCTTGTGAGGCCGAGGGTAAAGAAATTCGTCTTTGGAATACGGGCCAGGCCTGGAAGCTCTTTGAGGTCGGGCTTGAATCGGTTGAACGGTATGGCTTTGGTCATTATTTAACCTACCGTCCGGATTTGTTGGCCGTCTTGGCCGATGGCGTACGCCGTGAAAAGCCAAACGCCATTCATTTAAATGCATGCTGTGTTGGGTTTGAACAGAACACGGCAAACGTGACGCTTCATTTTGAAACGGACGGCAAGCGGCAAAGCGTTCAAGGGGACTGTTTGCTGGGTGCGGATGGCGTGCATTCGCGCATTCGACATGGTTTGTTTGGCGATGATCACCCCGTGTATACCGGCATGTTATCTTGGCGCGGCGTGGTGCCGATGAATAAATTGCCAGTGCATATGCGTCGAATGGTGGGCACCAACTGGGTCGGACCGGGAGGGCACGTGGTGCATTACCCGGTTCATCGTGGTGAATATATGAATTTCAATGGCATCATGGAGGTCGCGGGCTGGCAGGTCGAATCCTGGAGCGCGCAAGGCACACACGAAGAATGCCATGCCACGTTTGCGGGTTGGCACGACGACATCCACAGCATGATCAAGCTGTTTTCGGCACCCTATAAGTGGGCCTTGATGGGCCGCGAACCGTTGCCGCAATGGAGTGTCGGTCGTGTCAGTTTACTGGGCGATGCCTGCCACTCAATGCTGCCGATGCTTGCGCAAGGTGCGGTCATGTCCCTAGAGGATGGCTTAGTGTTAGCGCGGGCGCTTGAAGCTGCTGGCGATGATATTGAGCAAGGCCTGAAACGCTATCAAGAGGCGCGCATCGAACGCACGACTAAGGTGGTGCTTGGCTCGGCAGAAAACGGCAAGCGCTTTCAAAGTCGTACACTAGCAGACGCCGCGGCCGCAGAAGAATATGTGACCCGTGAATGGACCCCTGAAAAGGTGCGCGCGCGCTACCAATGGTTGTATGAATATGATGTCACTGCCGTACCAGTTTAAAAACTAAAGATTTTTGAAAAGGATTGTTGCTATGACGCCTCGTTTTTATTATTCACCACGTTCTTGCGCCTTGGCAAGCCACATCGTTCTTGAACACATCGGCGCCGACTTTGAAGCGATCCAGCTTGATTTTCAGGCGAATCAACAACGCTCGCCTGAATATCTTGCGATTAATGCCAAAGGCCGTGTGCCAGCCTTGGTGACTGAACGCGGCGTGATTACCGAGACGCCCGCAATACTTTTGTACCTGGCACAGATGTATCCCCAAAGCGGCTTGGCTCCTCTGGATGATCCGTTTGAGCTCGCCCATCTACAGTCGGTGAATAGTTGGTTCTGTTCAACAGTACATGTGGCGCATGCCCACGGCACACGGGGTCCACGGTGGGCGGATGATCTAGCCGCACAGCAGTCCATGAAGGCCAAAGTCGCACAAAATATGATTGACTGTTTTAATTTGATCGAGCGCGATTTACTTCGCGGCCCTTGGGTGATGGGTCAGAACTTCAGTGTGGCAGATCCCTATTTATTCGTCCTCTCCATCTGGCTCGCACCGAATGGAGTCGATCTGGCAAAGTTTCCGCGCGTGGCGGAGCACTATCAACGTATGTTGGCGTTGCCTGCGGTTAAAAAGATTGCTCCATTGCACAACCTGTAATATTTTTCGTTTACATCAAAGGCTCTTTGTATGAAAAAGACTGACCTCTATAAAAATTTGGGCCTAAAGATTGACGGCAAACTCAAGCAAGCTGGTACGCCTGACCGCTTTGCGCAAGGTGTGGTGCTCGATCGCAAAGAGCAAAGAAAGATTGATCAAGAAAAAGGACTCATCCCTTTCGCGGTCAAGCTCAATGCGCAGTTGGCCAATGACTTGCGCGTGCTAGCTGAAAAACGCGTCATTGGTATGAATGAACTGATTGATGAGTTATTACGTAAAGCGTTAGTGGTCTAGCCCGACGACATAGGCTTTCGGCGGGTCATAATCGTTCACGCTAGTTGGTTAAATAATTTTTTAAAACTATAAAGAGACAATGACGATGAACTTATTTAATCTTGAAGGGCAGGTGGCAGTGATTACCGGATCATCACGTGGCATCGGGCGCGCAATCGCCGAGCGCATGGCTGAGCACGGTGCCAAAGTGGTGATCTCGTCGCGTAAAGCTGCGGCCTGCCAAGAGGTGACAGACGCCATCAATCAGCGTCACGGTGCAAACACTGCGATCTCTGTACCGGCCAATATTTCCTCCAAGACAGAGTTAGAAAACTTGGTGGCTGTTGCGAAGCGCCAATTTGGCAAGGTTGATATCTTGGTTTGTAACGCGGCAAGCAATCCGTATTACGGACCGCAAGCGAACATCGCCGATGATCAGTTTCGCAAGATCTTAGATAACAACATCGTCGCCAATCACTGGTTGATTAGCTATGTCGTCCCCGAGATGATTACCCGACGCGCGGGGTCGATTATTATCGTCTCGTCGATTGGTGGGCTCAAGGGCTCGTCTGTTATTGGTGCGTATGGAATTAGTAAAGCGGCCGATATGCAGCTCGCGCGCAATCTCGCGGTTGAGTACGGTCCGCATAATATTCGTGTGAACTGTATTGCACCTGGTTTAGTAAAAACCGATTTTGCACGCGCACTGTGGGAAGACGAGGTCAATCTGGCCAAGCGCGTATCAACCACGCCACTGCGTCGGATTGGTGAGCCCGACGAAATCGCCGGTGCAGCGGTTTTTCTGGCCTCGCAGGCGGGGTCGTTTATGACGGGTCAGAGTTTAGTCATAGACGGTGGCGTGACGATTAGTTAAGCGTCTGTTAATCGGCCCGGATGTTGTTGGCTTGAACCAAGGCGCGCCATTGTTTGATTTCACCTTGCAAAAATGTTGTGAACTGCTCAGGGGTACTGCCCACGGGTTCGATGCCCATTGATTCCATACGGGCCTTAACGCCCGGATCTTTGGTTGCTTGAGCAACTGTTTTTGCTAAAAGATCGATCACGCTGGCTGGCGTGCCTTTGGCCACAAAGAAGCCATTCCATTCCTGAACACGAAATCCAGGATAGCCAATTTCTTCGAAGGTCGGCACGGTTGGCAGGG
>JABMMM010000317.1 GCA_013205565.1 Alcaligenaceae bacterium
GCTTCATTGGCACCACCGTGGGCTGGGCCCCACAGGCAGGCGACACCCGCTGCGATGGCGGCAAAGGGGTTTGTGCCCGAAGAACCGCACAGACGCACCGTCGAGGTAGAGGCGTTTTGTTCGTGATCGGCGTGCAAAATAAAAATACGATCGAGCGCACGTTCGACCACAGGGTTAACGACATACTCTTCGCAAGGCGTTGCAAACATCATACGCAAAAAGTTGCCGGTATAAGACAGACTATTTTTTGGATAGATGTAGGGCTGGCCTTGTGAGTATTTGTAGGCCATTGCGACTAACGTCGGCATCTTGGCAATTAAACGAATAGCAGAGACATGGCGATGATGCGGATTAGCGATGTCTGTAGAGTCATGATAAAAAGCCGACAGTGCCCCAACCAATCCCGTCAAAACAGCCATGGGATGCGCATCCCGGCGAAAGCCACGCAAGAAAAACTGCATCTGCTCGTTGACCATCGTGTGGTTAGTCACTAAGGAATCAAACGCTAACTTTTGCTTGTCGTCAGGCAGATCACCATTCAAGATCAGATAGCTGATGTCCATGAAATCGCAATTGACCGCCAACTCTTCGATTGGATACCCGCGGTACAACAACTCGCCTTTATCGCCGTCGATATAAGTGATGTCGGACGTGCACGAAGCTGTAGACAAAAACCCTGGATCGTACGTAAACATGCCCGTTTGGCCATACAGCTTACGAATGTCGATTACCTGCGGGCCAACCGAGCCGTCGTACACCGGAAAATCAATTGACGGCGCACCGTCAGAGAACGAGAGTGTCGCTTTTTTGTCAGATAGTTTCATGCGGCGTTCCTTCGAAAAAATTTTTTACGCGATTTCTTATAAGGCGCGAATATTGGCAAGCACGGCGTGCACTGCAGGCCTGTCTAGAGAACCCACAGGTTCGAGTCGAGATAGCAGTAAGTCTAACAGCTCATTGTCACTAAGCTCAAATAGCTGAGTTAGTGCCCCGACCTCGACATCGGTCAGGGCGGTCTCAAAGGCGTCGAGATACTTGGTTAGCATCAAATCGTTTTCAAGCAAGCCGCGCCGAGCACGCCAGCGCAGCCGTGTGCGATCCATGTCGGTCAATTGGCTCATGGCAGGCGTGGCCTAGACCGTGCGACGCACGAGCATTTCTTTGATTTTGCCAATTGCCAATGAAGGATTTAACCCTTTAGGGCAAACATCTACACAATTCATAATGGTGTGGCAGCGAAACAAGCGATAAGGATCTTCAAGGTTATCCAACCGCTCAGCAGTCGCGTGATCGCGCGTATCGGCGATGAAACGATACGCCTGCAACAAGCCAGCGGGACCCACGAATTTGTCGGGGTTCCACCAAAAAGAAGGGCATGATGTTGAACAGCAGGCGCACAAAATACACTCATAGAGCCCGTTAAGTTCGTCGCGCGCCTCGGGAGTTTGCAAACGCTCTTTCTCGGGCGGCGGGGTATCATTGATCAAATAGGGCTTGATCGAGTGATATTGATTAAAGAATTGCGTCATATCCACGATCAGATCGCGAATCACCGGCAGTCCGGGCAGAGGGCGCAGCACAACTGGCTCAGCTAATTCAAGCATATTGGTCGTGCAAGCTAAACCATTTTTACCATTGATGTTCATGGCGTCAGAACCACAGACGCCTTCGCGACACGAACGACGCAAGGCCAGACTGTCGTCGACATCCATCTTGATGCGGATAAGTGCGTCAAGCAGCATCTTATCGGTCGGTTGTAGCTCGACCTCGAGCTTTTGCATATAGGGGCGCTCATCCTTATCGGGATCGTAGCGGTAAATTTCGAACTTCACGATGCGTTTTGTGCTCATGATATTAATCCAGGTAGCTTGTCTTAGAAGGTGCGCGATTTAGGCGGAAAGCTTTCGACGGTGAGTGGTTGCATTTGCACAGGCTTGTAGTCGAGGCGGTTGCCCTCTGAGTACCACAGAGTGTGCTTGATCCAGTTTTCGTCATCGCGCGTGGGGTGATCGTCAAGCGCGTGAGCGCCGCGACTTTCAGTACGTGCTGCCGCTGAATGAATCGTTGAACGTGCCACTTCAATCATGTTGCTCAACTCAAGCGCTTCAATGCGTGCTGTGTTGAACACTTTCGACTTGTCGGTATACGCAATATTGTCAACTTTTTCGGCCAAGGCGTCGATTTTTTGCACGCCTTCGTTGAGCGAAGCGAGTGTACGGAAAACGCCGCAATGCTGCTGCATGGCGTTACGAATTTCGTTACCCACCACTTGGGCTTTTTCGCCTTTGGTACGAGTTTCAAGTTTGTTAACGCGATCAAGCGAAAAATCGACCGACTCTTGGGGCAAGGGCTGATGCGCATGCTGACGCTCAGGGTGTGCGGCGACAATATGGTTTCCGGCAGCCCGACCAAACACAATCAGATCTAGCAGCGAGTTGGTGCCCAAACGGTTGGCGCCATGCACTGAGGTGGCCGAACACTCGCCAATCGCATATAGACCATTAACAACCTGCGTTTGCTTACCATCCCAGCTAGTGACCTGCCCGTTGTAGTTACAAGGGATGCCACCCATCTGGTAGTGAATCGTTGGTACGACGGGGATTGGCTCTTTGGTTGCGTCAACGTTAGCAAACTTATGACCGATTTCAAGGATCGACGGCAGGCGTTTGCTAATGACATCTGCGCCTAGGTGGTCAAGCTTCAGATGCACGTAGGCACCGTCTGGGCCACAACCGCGACCTTCTTTGATTTCTTGATCCATACAGCGCGAAATGAAGTCGCGCGGCGCCAAGTCTTTGAGCGTTGGAGCATAACGTTCCATGAAACGCTCGCCGTCCTTATTCAGCAAAATGCCGCCCTCGCCACGCACACCTTCTGTAATGAGCACACCTGCGCCGGCAACACCGGTTGGATGAAACTGCCAGAACTCCATGTCCATCATTGGGACACCAGCACGTGCAGCCATTCCCATACCGTCGCCCGTGTTGATGAACGCGTTGGTTGAGGCAGCCCAAATACGACCTGCACCGCCCGTAGCGATAACGGTCGTCTTGGCTTCAAAAATGTACATCTCACCGGTTTCCATCTCAAGCGCAGTCACGCCCAATACGTCGCCGGCCTGATTCCGAATCAGGTCAAGTGCCAACCATTCAACGAAAAACTGTGTGCGCGACGCCACGTTGCGCTGGTACAGTGTGTGCAACAGCGCATGACCGGTACGGTCGGCGGCCGCGCAAGCACGTTGGACGGGCTTTTCGCCAAAGTTAGCGGTGTGACCACCGAACGGACGCTGATAAATCGTGCCATCAGCGTTACGGTCAAAAGGCATACCCATGTGCTCGAGCTCGTACACAGCATTTGGTGCCTCACGACACATGAACTCGATCGCATCTTGGTCGCCTAACCAGTCTGAACCTTTGACTGTGTCATACATGTGCCAATACCAGCTGTCTTCGCTCATGTTGCCCAACGAGGCGCCAATCCCGCCCTGCGCCGCAACCGTGTGCGAACGGGTTGGAAAAACCTTAGACAACACTGCAACAGAAAGCCCGGCGTTTGCGAGCTGCAACGAACAACGCATGCCGGCACCGCCGGCCCCCACGACGACCACATCGAACTGACGGCGCGGTAAAGATGATTTGACAGCGACCACGGCTTAGTTTCTCCAGAGGGTGTGTACAAAGTACACGACTGACCCAGCCAACCACAAAATAGTGAGGACCAGCAACAATAAACGAATACCTACAGGCTTGACATAATCCATCCAGATGTCACGGATACCAATCCAGGCATGCCAGGCAAGTGACAGCATCGCGAGTGATGCTAGGATCTGACCCACGGGGATATCGAAGCTGGTGAAGGTGAAAAGATTTTTCCAGCCGGCGTAAGTGAAACCTGACATCGTCAGGATCCCACCCAGCAAGACCAAGGTGTAAATCGCGAGAATGATGGCGGTGACGCGTTGAATAATGTACTCACCGGTACCGTAGTGGGCACCAACGACTAACCGTTTGGGACCAATTTTTTCAATAGAGACCATTACCAAACTCCGAACAGTTTCAGACCGAACACAACAGTCAGTGCCAGACTTGTGCCCAACACCATGCTTGCACTTTTTGCCGCAGACTCTTTATCGATGCCCATATGCAAGTCAAGTAAAAGATACCGAATGCCCGCACAGAAGTGGTGCAGGTAACCCCAAATCAGACCAAGCAGAATCAGTTTCATCAGTGGATGCCCGGTCACTTTGGACATTGACGCAAAGCCGGCCTCTGAGCCAAAGCTCATAGTAAACAGAGCGATTAACAACGGCAGAAACAAAAATAATGCAGCACCGCTAATTCGATGCAAGATCGAAACCTTGCCTGCAATTGGCAGACGGTAGCGCATCAAATCAGTCACATGGATATTCCGAAACTGAGGACGCGGCTTTGGGGCTGTGTCAGACATAACGACCTCGATCTAAAAACGTTCTATAAGGAGAAACACTATATTCTCGCCGATGTCAGCCATCGGTGAAAATCACTCAATTAATACAATTAATTCATACTGTTACGATAATAATACCGATCAGTCACATAATGACCCATTCGTAATTCTACCGGACGATCTGCATAAGTGTACGAGATGCGATCCACTTTCAGTACAGGGGTATCTTTTAAAATTCTCAAAAGGCTGCTGACATCGGCGTTCGCGCTGACGGCGCGAAGCTTTTCTTCGGCGCGAACCATGCTGATCCCAAACTCGGTTTCTAAAAACGCGTAAAGCGGCCCCGAGTGACCATTCAGCAAGTCAACGGTCAGGCCTTTAAACAACACACCCGGCAAAAAAATATCATCGACCACGGTCGGCAAGCCCGCAAAGGACAACAGTCGACGGATCGCCACAACAGGGTCACCTGTTTTTAGCTCAAGCGCGCGAGCAATCTCAGCGCTCGCGCGCACCCGCTTGCAATCGAGTATCTGACTTTCGGCGGGCTGTGGCTCACCCTGATTGGGCGCGAGTCGCAAAAAACGGAAGCGCACACGCGCTTCGTGATGCGTCGAGACAAACGTCCCCTTGCCTTGGCGACGGATTAACAGGTTTTCGGCAGCGAGTTCGTCGACGGCTTTACGCACCGTGCCTTGACTCACTTGAAATCGCTGGGCTAATTCGGTTTCGCTAGGAATCGCCTCGCCGGGCTTCCAGTCACCGCGGTCAAGCGACTGTACCAACAAATCTTTAATTTGTCGGTACAGGGGGCTAAAGGCCGCAGCACCCGTTGCACTTGCTGCAGACAAGGATTTGCGGGCAAAGGCCTCAGACATCGTTGGGACGCTTTGAAAACATGGTGCCATTGTGTCACATGCGTCAATGTCTGTCCACGACTCTTGTGTCTTATATAAGATATATGATTGGTTGACTCTGCACCTGTTTTGCTCTAGCATCACTTGCGATATTCAAGCCTCCCCGTTCCCCAAGAGCGGGTCGAGGCAAAAACGCTAAACTGCTTGTTATTCGATGCGCGTGCCCTCTTTCCTCTTCTTACCTCTTAGCACTCTACTTAGCCTTCTCGGAGAAAACTATGTCTAAACCCGCCGTGCGCGTTGCGGTTACCGGTGCTGCCGGTCAAATTGGTTACGCCCTCTTGTTTCGTATCGCTTCTGGCGAAATGCTCGGCAAAGATCAGCCTGTGATTCTTCAGCTGCTCGAGATCCCCGACGAAAAAGCGCAAAAGGCGCTTAAAGGCGTCATGATGGAACTCGACGATTGCGCTTTTCCCCTGCTGCAATCGATGACCGCGCACGGCGACCCGCGCGAAGCGTTCAAAGAGGTTGAGGTGGCTCTGTTGGTGGGCTCGCGTCCACGTGGTCCTGGGATGGAACGCGCCGACTTACTGGCTGTCAACGCAGCGATTTTTACCGCTCAGGGCAAGGCCTTGAATGACGTGGCGCACCCAAACGTCAAAGTTTTGGTCGTCGGGAACCCTGCCAATACCAATGCATATATCGCCATGAAATCGGCCCCTGCACTACCGGCCAAAAACTTTACCGCCATGCTGCGTCTAGACCACAACCGCGCGCTGTCGCAATTAGCCGCAAAAATGGGCAAGCCCGTTGCAGACATTCAAAAACTGGCCGTTTGGGGCAACCATTCACCCACTATGTACGCCGACTATCGCTTTGCCACAGTCGGGGGCCAAAGCGTTGAAAAACTCATCAACGACACCACCTGGAACCGCGATATCTTCTTGCCAACGGTCGGCAAGCGCGGTGCCGCCATCATTGAAGCGCGCGGGCTGTCCTCAGCGGCTTCGGCCGCCAATGCCGCGATTGATCACGTGCGCGACTGGGTACTTGGCACAAACGGCAAATGGGTCACGATGGGCATCGCCTCGGATGGCAGCTATGGCATTCCTGAAGGCACGATGTATGGCGTGCCGGTCACCTGCCAAGGCGGAGAATACCAACGCGTCACCGGCCTCGAGATCGACACCTTCTCGCGCGAGCGCATGGATTTGACGTTAAAAGAACTGCTCGAAGAACGCGACGCTGTTGCGCATCTGCTTAACTAAGTCATCATGCACCCCTAAAAATGAACCCCGACAGACCTCGTCTAGAGGGTTCATTTTTTTTATCTGTTCTTGGAGAAACCAATGTCTAAGCAAGCAACCGCCGGCGAACGTTTTCGTGCAGCCCTCGCGGCTGAGCAGCCCCTACAAATTATTGGTGCGAGCACCGCGCACCATGCGTTACTCGCCAAGCGCGCTGGCTTTCACGCAATCTATTTGTCAGGCGGAGGCGTGGCCGCGGGTTCTTTAGGCTTACCCGACCTGGGCATCAATACCCTCGATGATGTCTTGACCGACGTACGCCGAATCACCGACGTATGCGACACACCGCTGATTGTTGATATCGATACCGGCTTTGGCCCCTCGGCGTTCAATATTGCCCGCACGATTCAAAGCCTGACTAAGTTTGGTGCGGCAGGTTGCCACATCGAAGACCAGGTCGGCGCTAAGCGCTGTGGGCATCGACCTGGCAAAGAAATTGTCTCAACAGAGGAAATGCGCGATCGCGTAAAAGCCGCTGTTGATGCGCGCACGGACGACAGCTTTTATATCATCGCACGCACCGACGCAATCGCCTCGCACGGCGTGGATGCCGCCATTGAACGCGCGCTGGCCTGTGTCGAGGCCGGCGCAGATGCCATCTTTGCAGAAGCGGCTTACAACCTCGCAACCTTTGAAAAATTTGGCAAAGCGGCGGGCGTGCCCTTGCTCGCCAACATCACCGAGTTCGGCAAAACGCCTTTGTTTAGCGTCGAAGAGCTCAAATCTGCCGGCGTTGGTATGGTGCTGTATCCGTTGTCGGCCTTTCGCGCCGCCAACAAAGCCGCCGAAACGGTTTACCAAGCAGTGCGTCGCGATGGCCACCAGCGCAACGTCGTCGACATGATGCAAACTCGCGATGAACTCTACGACCGCATCAATTACCATGAATTTGAAGGCAAACTCGATGTGTTGTTCGCCCAAGGCAAATCGAAATAATCTGATTAAGGACTGATCTTATGGCACCCGCAAAAAAATCTGCTGCAAAAACAGTTGCAGCGCCTGCAGACGTTGCTGCACTAACTGTCGCATCCACCTTTAAACCTAAAAAATCAGTCGCCCTGTCAGGCGTGACCGCGGGTAACACGGCGCTCTGTACCGTGGGCCGCAGCGGCAACGACCTGCACTATCGCGGCTACGACGTGCTTGACTTCGCAGACACCAGCGAGTTCGAAGAAATCGCTCACTTGCTGATTCACGGAAAATTGCCCAACAAGGCTGAACTAACCGCTTACAAAGACAAGCTACGCAGCTTGCGGGGCCTGCCGGCACAATTGCAGACCGTACTCGAATCGCTTCCGGCTTCCAGCCATCCCATGGATGTCATGCGCACCGCCGCCTCAGCGCTTGGCTGCATGCTGCCCGAAAAAGAAGATCACAACATGCCAGACGCGCGCGATATCGCCGATCGTCTAATGGCCAATCTTGGGTCAGCACTGCTGTATTGGTATCACTTTAGCCACAACGGTCGCATCATTGACGTGCAAACCGACGACGACTCGATCGGTGAGCACTTCTTGCACCTGTTGCATGGCAAAAAACCTAACGCAGACTGGGTGCGTGCAATGCACACCTCGTTGAATTTGTATGCGGAACACGAATTTAATGCCTCGACCTTCACCTGCCGAGTCATCGCTGGCACTGGGTCAGACATGTATTCGGCCATTGCCGGTGGCATTGGCGCGCTGCGCGGCCCCAAACACGGCGGTGCCAACGAAGTGGCCTTCGAGATACAAAAACGCTACGAGGATCCTAACGAAGCCGAGGCCGATATTCGTGCGCGTATCGAAAACAAACAAGTGGTGATTGGCTTTGGCCATCCGGTTTACACGATCGCTGATCCACGTAACAAGGTCATTAAAGACGTGGCGCTGCGTCTGTCCAAGAAAGCCGGCACCACCAAAATGTTTGACATCGCCGACCGCATCGAGGCTGTGATGTGGGATTCGAAGAAGATGTTTGCGAACCTTGACTGGTTTTCAGCAGTGTCGTATCACATGATGGGTGTACCGACTGCGATGTTTACGCCCTTGTTTGTGATCTCTCGCACGGCTGGCTGGGCTGCGCACATCATTGAACAACGTATCGACAATAAGATTATTCGTCCCGCTGCAAACTATACCGGCCCGGAAGATCAAAAGTTTGTCCCTCTCGCCAAGCGCAAGTAAATCCAAATGAATAGCGCAAATCGCAAGCCACTGCCCGGAACCAAATTAGATTACTTTGACGCACAAGAGGCGGTCGACACGCTTGCGCCCGGAGCCTACAACAAGCTTCCGTACACCTCGCGTGTGCTGGCCGAAAACCTGGTGCGGCGCTGCGAGCCTGGGTTGCTGCCTTCTGCATTGAAGCAGTTGATTGAACGCAAGAGCGAGCTTGATTTTCCGTGGTTCCCGGCGCGCGTGGTCTGCCACGATATCTTGGGGCAAACCGCGTTGGTCGACTTGGCTGGCCTGCGCGATGCCATCGCGGCCCAGGGCGGCGATCCCGCACTGGTCAATCCGGTGGTGCCCACTCAACTGATTGTCGATCATTCCCTCGCAGTTGAATGGGGCGGCTTCGATCCTCAGGCTTTTGACAAAAATCGCGCGATTGAAGATCGGCGCAACGAAGATCGTTTTCACTTTATTAATTGGACTAAAAAAGCATTTAAGAATGTGGATGTGATTCCCCCCGGAAACGGCATCATGCACCAGATCAATTTAGAGAGAATGTCGCCCGTTGTACATGCCCTGGATGGCGTTGCGTTTCCGGACACGCTGGTCGGTACCGACAGTCACACGCCGCACGTCGATGCGCTGGGAGTGATCGCGATTGGAGTGGGTGGCCTTGAAGCCGAAAGCGTCATGCTCGGCCGAGCCTCCTGGATGCGTCTACCCGAGATCATCGGGGTTGAACTGACGGGTAAACTCAAGCCCGGGATTACAGCCACGGATATGGTGCTTGCCCTGACTGAGTTTTTGCGTAACCAAAAAGTGGTTTCCTCGTATCTTGAATTTTTTGGCGAAGGCGCCTCGCACCTGACGCTAGGCGATCGCGCCACGATCTCAAACATGACGCCCGAATATGGCGCGACGGCGGCGATGTTTTATATCGATCAACAAACGATCGACTATCTGCGCCTAACGGGTCGCGAAGAGTCGCAGATTCAGCTTGTTGAGACCTACGCCAAGCAAACCGGCTTATGGGCCGACAGCCTGAAAGACGCCCAATACGAACGCGTTTTACGCTTTGACTTGACCAGCGTCGTTCGCAATATCGCAGGCCCCTCTAATCCTCATCGCAGAGTGCCAACTTCAGAACTTGCGGCAAAAGGCATCTCGGGCGTTGTACAAAACGAACCGGGCCTGATGCCTGATGGTGCGGTCATCATTGCTGCCATCACCAGTTGTACCAACACTAGTAATCCGCGCAACGTGATTAGCGCAGGCTTACTGGCGCGCAACGCTAATGCCAAGGGCCTGAGTCGCAAACCCTGGGTGAAATCCTCACTCGCGCCTGGCTCAAAAACCGTCGAACTGTATCTGCAAGAAGCCAAACTTCTGACTGAACTCGAAGCACTGGGCTTCGGGATCGTGGGGTTCGCGTGCACCACCTGCAACGGCATGAGTGGCGCGTTAGATCCTGTGATTCAGCAAGAAATTATTGACCGCGATTTATACGCCACTGCGGTCTTATCAGGCAACAGAAACTTTGACGGTCGGATTCACCCCTATGCCAAGCAAGCCTTCTTAGCCTCGCCTGCTTTGGTCGTCGCCTACGCGCTGGCTGGCACCATCAGATTTGACATCGAAAAAGACATACTGGGCCTCGATCAACTGGGCAACCCAATCACCCTAAAAGACCTGTGGCCCTCGGATGAAGAAATTGACGCCATCGTCGCTTCGAGTGTGAAGCCCGCGCAGTTTCGCAAAGTGTACGAGCCCATGTTCGCAGCAAGCGTTGCCAGTGGCGAGACCATTAGCCCGCTTTACGATTGGCGCCCGCAAAGCACCTACATTCGGCGCCCCCCATACTGGGAGGGTGCCCTTGCCGGCGAACGCTTGCTTAAAGGGATGCGCCCCCTGGCCGTGCTGGGCGACAACATCACGACCGATCATTTATCGCCGTCTAATGCCATCATGCTCGACAGCGCCTCTGGCGAATACTTGGCAAAGATGGGCGTGCCCGAAGAAGACTTCAACTCCTATGCCACGCATCGCGGCGATCATTTAACGGCGCAACGCGCGACCTTTGCTAATCCAAAACTGTTGAATGAGATGGTGCTCGAAAACGGCGAGGTCAAACAAGGATCGCTGGCACGCCTAGAGCCGGATGGCAAAGTCACACGCATGTGGGAGGCGATCGAAACCTACATGGAACGTCAGCAGCCTTTAATTATCGTGGCGGGCGCCGACTATGGCCAAGGATCGTCGCGCGACTGGGCAGCCAAAGGCGTCCGACTAGCGGGCGTCGAGGCGATTGTTGCAGAAGGCTTTGAACGCATCCACCGCACCAACCTCGTTGGCATGGGTGTCTTGCCGCTTGAATTTAAACAGGGCGTGAATCGGCTCACACTAGGCCTGGACGGCACCGAAACCTACGACGTCCAAGGTGCGCGTACCCCGCTAGCAACACTCACGCTGGTGATTCACCGTAAAAACGGCGAACAAGTCAAAGTCCCGGTAACCTGCCGACTCGACACCGCGGAAGAAGTCTCGATCTATGAAGCCGGCGGCGTCCTGCAACGCTTTGCGCAAGACTTTCTTGAGTCAAACGCCGCTGCCTAGCACCGCTCACGTTCAACGACACAGCCAAACTTTGAAGGATAACGCCATGAGTCTCGCCCCACAGATCAAAGTTCCTGCCACCTACATCCGTGGAGGCACCAGCAAAGGCGTTTTTTTTCGTCTGCAAGATTTGCCAAGCGCGGCCCAAGTGCCGGGTGCTGCGCGAGACGCGCTCTTACTCAGAGTGATTGGCAGCCCCGACCCTTACGGCAAACAAACAGACGGCATGGGTGCAGCCACTTCAAGCACCAGTAAAACAGTCATCCTGTCAAAAAGCACTCGGCCCGATCACGACATCGACTATCTTTTTGGCCAAGTGTCGATTGATAAGCCGTTTGTTGACTGGAGCGGTAATTGCGGAAATCTGACCTCTGCGGTCGGACCGTTTGGGATCAGTAACGGCCTGGTTGATGCCGCGCGAATTCCACAAAATGGGTTGGCAACTATTCGAATCTGGCAAGCGAATATTGGCAAAACGATTATTGCCCATGTCCCGATGACAGACGGTGCGGTTCAAGAGACGGGCAACTTTGAACTTGATGGTGTGACCTTCCCGGCTGCAGAAGTTCAGCTCGAATTTATGGATCCTGCCGCAGACGACGAAGACGGGGGCGGTTCGATGTTTCCGACTGGCAATCTCGTGGACGATTTAGAGGTACCCGGAGTTGGTACGCTCAAAGCAACGCTGATTAATGCAGGCATCCCCACCATTTTTGTCAATGCGGCTGACATTGGCTACAAGGGTACAGAGCTGCAAGACGACATCAATAGCGACCCAAAAGCGCTGGCAATGTTTGAGACCATTCGTGCCTACGGAGCCGTGCGTATGGGTTTAATTAAACATATCGACGAGGCCGCGACCCGGCAACACACGCCAAAAGTCGCGTTCGTTGCCAGGCCCGCCGACTATATCGCCTCAAGCGGTAAGGCGATCGCCGCAAAAGAGATCAATGTTTTGGTGCGAGCCATGTCGATGGGCAAACTTCATCACGCGATGATGGGTACCGCGGCGGTTGCCATCGGCACGGCCGCAGCCGTGCCGGGCACACTGGTGAACTTGGCGGCAGGTGGTGGCGATCTTCAAGCGGTACGTTTTGGCCACCCTTCGGGCACACTCAGAGTCGGCGCGCAAGCCACCCAAGTGAAGGGCGAATGGACAGTGACAAAAGTCATCATGAGCCGCAGCGCACGTGTGCTGATGGAAGGCTGGGTTCGCGTACCCGGTGGGCTGCTCTGATGTCTGAATACCTGTCAGTGGCTTTACATTTTGCGTTCACCACTTTTGTCACCTGCGCGATGGTGTTTTTTATCTCGGGCGCTTATTTAATGCTTTTTAAAATTCGTTACGCCAACGAGTTGTTTAAGCATCCTTATTTAAAAGAACGCGCCTTTAATCAATATTCGCTTTCCATTCAGATGACGATTGTGCTGGATTATTTTTTGCGACTCGCGTTTCCAAAATCAAAAAAATGGATCGCCGCCAATGCCAACGAGTTGTTAAAGCACGTTGATCCTCAAGATATTCCCACCAATATCAAATGGCCGATCGTTGGACTCTGGGGGGGCTGCTTGATTGGTATGGTCGCCATGCTCACAGTCTGGACTTTACTGATTATCGGAACCACCAAATGACTGCTGCGGCAAACCCCCTCGTTGAGCATGACGCCCCGGCTCAATGCTTTTTTATGGTGGTCGACTCCCAACGCTGTGTACTAGACTACACGCGACAGGGCACGTTGATGACGATCACCCACACTGGCGTACCTGAAGCCTTGGGCGGCCGCGGCCTTGCGGCTCAACTCACGCACTTCGCGCTCGAGTACGCGCGCGCGCAGCACTGGAAAGTCATGCCTCGCTGCAGTTACGTGGCGGCCTATATGCAGCGCCATGCTGAGTTTACGTCCTTGTTGGCTTAATCCAGTCTTATATAAGATATAAGACACTTGATCGATGACACACTTACCACTACAATCTTGACATCGATTGTCGGTCCAAAAAATTACGAAAAGGCTGACAAGGTTGTCAGAATTTTTCTTCCTTCGATTTACATTTCTAACTTTTGAAAGGCGCCATCATGCTTGAAGCCTATCGCCAACACGTTGCTGAACGCGCAGCCCTTGGTATCCCTCCTCTTCCCCTGACCGCACAACAAACGGCGGATCTGATTGAACTGCTCAAAGCGCCGCCCGCTGACGAAGGTGATGCGCTTGTCGAGTTGATGACGCATCGCGTACCTGCTGGTGTCGATGACGCGGCAAAAGTCAAAGCGTCTTACTTAGCGGCTGTGGCGCTGGGCACTGAAAAATGTGCCTTGATCTCGCGCAGCGAGGCAACCGAATTACTAAGCACCATGCTCGGCGGCTACAACATTGGCCCCATGGTCGAACTGCTTGACGATGCTGAAATCGGCAAGGTTGCGGCCGAAGGTTTGAAAAAAACCTTATTAATGTTTGATGCCTTTCACGATGTCAAAGAAAAAGCTTTAAAAGGCAACGCCAACGCTAAAGCTGTGATGCAAAGCTGGGCAGATGGCGAGTGGTTTACCAGTCGCCCTGAGGTGCCAAAAAGTTTGACGATTACAGTGTTTAAAGTCACCGGCGAAACCAACACCGACGATCTGTCACCGGCCCCCGATGCCTGGACACGCCCTGATATTCCGTTGCACGCGCTGGCAATGCTCAAAAATCCACGTCCTGGTATTGAGCCTCAAGAGGCGGGCAAAACTGGGCCTATCAATTTCATCAATGATCTGAAAAACAAAGGTCATTTAGTTGCTTACGTGGGTGACGTGGTCGGTACAGGTTCGTCGCGTAAATCAGCTACCAACTCGGTGCTGTGGTTTACCGGAAAAGATATTCCTTTCGTACCAAATAAGCGTTTTGGCGGAGTGTGCTTAGGCAACAAGATTGCACCAATCTTCTACAACACCATGGAAGATGCGGGCGCCCTGCCGATTGAACTCGACGTGTCAAACATGAACATGGGTGATGTGATTGAACTGCGCCCTTACGACGGCGAAGCCTTGAAAGACGGCAAGGTCATCGCTAAGTTTGAAGTCAAATCTGAAGTGTTGTTTGACGAAGTGCGTGCAGGCGGTCGTATCCCCTTAATCGTTGGCCGCGGCCTGACCAGCAAAGCGCGCGAAACACTGGGCTTACCGCCCTCGACGCTGTTCCGTTTTCCTCACGTCCCTGCTGCCTCTAAAAAGGGCTTCACGCTTGCCCAGAAGATGGTCGGTCGTGCTTGTGGCTTACCAGAAGGCCAAGGCGTGCGTCCCGGTTCTTACTGCGAACCTGCGATGACCTCAGTCGGCAGCCAAGATACGACGGGCCCGATGACACGCGACGAACTCAAAGATTTGGCTTGCCTGGGTTTCTCAGCCGACCTCGTCATGCAATCTTTCTGCCACACTGCGGCTTACCCAAAATCAGTCGACGTTAAAACCCACCACACCTTGCCCCAGTTTATGAGCAACCGTGGCGGCATCTCGCTGCGCCCAGGCGACGGCATCATTCACTCATGGCTCAACCGTATGTTGTTGCCTGACACGGTAGGCACTGGCGGTGATTCACATACTCGCTTCCCAATCGGCATCAGCTTCCCAGCCGGTTCGGGCCTGGTGGCCTTTGCAGCTGCCACGGGCGTCATGCCTTTGGATATGCCAGAGTCAGTGTTGGTGCGTTTCAAAGGCAAGATGCAACCCGGCGTGACCTTGCGTGATCTGGTCAACGCAATCCCACTGTATGCCATCAAAACAGGTTTGTTAACGGTTGGTACACAGAACAAACAAAATATCTTCTCAGGTCGCATTCTTGAAATTGAAGGTTTGCCTGACCTTAAAGCTGAACAGGCATTCGAATTGTCTGATGCCTCGGCCGAGCGCTCTGCTGGTGGCTGCAGCATTCGTCTGAATAAAGAGCCCGTGATCGAATACATTAACAGCAACATCGTGATGTTGAAGTGGATGATTGCCAATGGCTACTCTGACGAGCGCAGCATCACGCGTCGCATTCAAGCTATGCAAGCCTGGCTCAAAAACCCACAACTGTTGCAGCCTGATGCTGACGCTGAATATGCAGCAATCATTGAAATTGATCTGGCCGAGATTCACGAGCCGATCGTCGCCTGCCCAAATGACCCTGATGATGTCAAAACCTTGTCAGACGTCGCTGGCGCCAAGATCGACGAAGTGTTTATCGGCAGTTGCATGACCAATATCGGTCACTTCCGTGCAGCGTCAAAACTGCTTGAAGGCAAGCGCGACATGCCAGTCAAGCTGTGGATTGCACCACCCACAAAAATGGATGCCGCGCAGTTGACTGAAGAAGGCCACTACGGTGTCTTTGGCTCTGCCGGTGCGCGCACCGAAATGCCTGGCTGCTCGTTGTGCATGGGTAATCAGGCACAGGTGCGCGAAGGTGCAACGGTGATGTCAACCAGCACACGTAACTTCCCCAATCGCTTAGGCAAAAATGCAAACGTGTACCTGGGGTCTGCCGAGCTTGCCGCCATTTGCTCAAAACTCGGCCGGATTCCCACCAAAGAAGAATACATGAC
>JABMMM010000318.1 GCA_013205565.1 Alcaligenaceae bacterium
AAAGGCTTGGCCGATACCGGTTGAGGCGCCAGTCACGATAATTGTTTTGTCTTGTAATAAAGGCGTGATCGTCATGTCTGCGTGTCTCTATCGATTGGTTGTCATGCTAGCGTCTGTGATCGGCTGGCTTCAGTCAATATAACTGCTATTTATTGAGCGGGGTAGGGGGTATTAAAGCGGCTAATATATCAAAGCAGAGTACGCACGTTTTTTTCAGCTTTCTGCACCTAGTAACTTTGATCAAATCCCCGCGAACAAGATTAATTATTACGTATGCCAAGCATTGAAGAACTTAATCGTAGTGCCTGTGAAAAGGGTCAAGATACTTACATTGACCCCGCATCGGGTTACCAAGTGCTGACAAGCCACGCCCACTTAAAGCGTGGGGTCTGCTGCGGTAACCGCTGCCGGCATTGCCCCTTTGGCTACGTTAATGTGCCAAGTGAAAAAAAATAGCGTTTTGTTTGTTTAGATCAGACAAGCGCGGTGGTGTGCTTTTGAGACTATCTAGCTGTTGCAATCGCTAACAATTCAGTTACCAAAGATACGACTTACACGTACTTTTTCGAATAGAAAAGCCTCACAATAATGTTTTGAATTTTGTGATGGAAGAACGCGTGCTCAAACTTGAATTTGCCGTTGAACAAAACACCAAAATGCTCGAGCGCCTTGATCGCTCAATGGCGCAGCTTAATCAGTCGATGGTCGCTTTGCGGGTGCAGATGGGGCAGGGGTTTGCTGACTTTCGTCAAGAAATGGCACAGGGTCAGGCTGACTTTCGCAAAGAGATGGCGCAAGGTCAGATCGAGTTGCTCCGAGAGATGACTGCTAATTACGAAAAACTACAAAATAAAATTTCCTCAGTCCCAGAAAAATCGCATCGAGAGACGACCGCTGGCTTCGTTAATCTACAAAATCGCTTTGATCCAATATTTTTCTGCCTTCTAGCTTTGAATTTCGTTATTGCATTTGTTATCTTGGGTTTAGTGGCTAAAGACTTTATTGGTTTCTACCTAAAGTAGTTGCGCCAATGAAAACTCGAATTATTGACGGCGTTGAAGTGCATTCTAGTTCTGGCAACGTATATGCTGACCTTGGCTTAGCTGATGCTGAACAGCTCAAGATCAAAACTGACTTGGTGATCGCAATCAGAAAAACTATTAAGCTAAGCAAAAATCTGAGCTCTTTTGTCGAGAGCGCAAAGAACGATGATTTTTATTGGGTCGAAAAAATAAAACTCGATTTTGCAATCGAGTTAGATAGATGTCGCCGTGATCCATTCTGGAGTTGATGGTTTCAATTTGATCGAGTACGGCGATTGAGTAGTGATGGGCTTCATAAGCCTGAACAATGTCCACCAAAATATCTAAACGGTCGCCCTCAGGGGGGCCTAACTCTGGGTCGATATCTGCTAGCCTAGAGATTTCTTTGAGCGCAGCTTGATAGGATTGCTCGTCGTGAATGGGGTGGATATTGATGATTGCTCCTACTTACAGTTCAGCTTCACTGCGATATTGCTTCTGTCTTCGCGCAATTCGTAATTGTAGTTTTAGATCAGAGCTAAACACACGGGCGACGAGACTATTTTTGTATCAAATTGTTTCAAGGTCGCCACGTTTACATATCGGCGGCATTGCACGGTCAACTGATTCGCCGTTGCGCATCCGCCTAGCCCTCGTCGTTAATTTTCAAGTTCAACCAATAGCGTCACAAGCTCAACAATTGCGGTTGAGGGCATAGTGTCATCGAATGTACTGCTAAGCGCATTCAAGTTTTTAGCTCGCTGGGTAGCGAGGTTTAGGCATTGCTTGGTGGCAGCAAAACTTTGACCTGCGCCTTTCGAATAACCTGGCATGTGTTGCTTGAGTCGACGCAAAATCTCGTCGCGGTGCAATAGATGGTGAACATCTTCGAAGTGTAGTAACAACCAAAGTTCAAAGCAGGGTACCGAGGCAATGGCTCTGAAAGAAACGTGCTGATTGGCGTCATTACGTAGTTTTCGGTCGAGCGATTCAGCAATTTTGAGAGCGTCAAAGTAAGACTGGTGATCATCACGATCGAAAACAGCAAATACTTTTTCAAAACCTTTTGCGCGAACACGCTTGTGAGGGGCTCCCTTTTCAAATAGTTGTTCGGCGTAACGTACCACTTGGATCGGTTCGGTACCGAGTGCGCAGGGGTGTACTTCAACGTTTGCTGTGCGCAGACGGTACGTATTTTTTATTTCTTTGAAATAAAGCGGTTCGGTCTTGCTACCTTCAGACACAATCAAGACTCGGTCGTAGCTAGCTCGTTGATTTTGCTTTCGCGCCAGATGTGCGCGTTGTCGGATTTTGGGTGAGTTATCACGTGCCATCTATGTTATTTCTCGATCTCGCTAAAAAACGGCAGCGCGCCGTAACGTCCCATCAGGTAACCGCGCTCAAGCGCCTCATTTTTGCGTGGGCTGAAATCTGAAAGTGGATAAAGTTTTGAGGCTTGATCGCTATCTTTTTCAATAAACCATATTTGATCGCGACGAAATAATTCTGGGTCAAGTAACGACGTGTCGTGAGTTGTAAAAATCAGTTGAGCTCCGTTTGTGTTGACACTAGGGCTTTGAAAAAGCTCTACTAGCCGGCGTACTAAGAGCGGATGTAGGCTGCTGTCGAGTTCGTCGACTACTAGCGTTGTGCCTTTTGCGAGAATGTCTAGCACTGGTCCACTTAGAAAAAGCAGATTACGGGTGCCCATTGATTCATCGCCCAAGCTAAATACTGCCTTGCCTTGATCGGTGGCGTGATGAAATAGCAATTCGCTGATTTCTTGTTCTTCGTTGTGAACTTCAGTTTTGCCAGCTGCCACATCAAAGTGGACCGCTTTGGCAGACACCTTGCGCGTGACCACTTCAATGTCAGAAATGCTGATGTCGGCCGAAGTTAAGAAATCGCAGATCGCCCGCTTGCCTTCGGGATTGCGAAGCATCTCAACCGCGACGTGTTGGCCTAACGGCGTGATCTCGTTAAAGACGGTCAACTGATTCACGAACCATGCAAAGACGGGGCTTAATTGCTCGCTATTCAGTTGTACCGCCATCGATAAGAACAATGCGTTTGGGCGTGTTGCGCCTTCCCACACGGTTTTGGGGCCCTTTAAGCCGGTGCCAAAGTCGTACACATCTTTGCCGCTTGCCTGATCGTAGTGGCGCTCGAACCATTGTTGCGGCTTAAACGCCTTATAGACCAGTAGATACTCTTTGGTGATTCGCTGGGCAGTGAGTTCAAACCCGTATTGATGGCGAACCCCGTCTAGGATAAACGTCACCTCAAACTCTGTGGGCTGAGTCATCGCAGTAGCGCCATAGCGAAAAGGTTGCAGGTTAAAGACCTGACCTGGCTGCATGACCGAGGCAGACTCAAGCACTACTGCGCGCATGTACTGCAAGGCCTTAAGTAGGTTAGATTTTCCGCCCGCGTTGGGCCCGTAGATGGCCGCACTGCGCAGCAACAGCGGTGCCGCCTTGATGCCGGAGGGTAGGGTGTTTAGCTCTTGCAAAGACTTATCTTTGGTGGCCACGAGGCTTAGAGTTTGCTCGTTTCGCAAAGAACGAAAGTTTTTGACTTTGAATTCTATTAACATATAGTTAATTTAAATTAATAAATAAATCAATATTATGAACTTTTTATTCAAAAAATCAATTTATTTTTATATTTTGTCTTAATTTAGCATATGCCTCTTGAGGTCCTGCATCCCCACTCACCAACGGCAAGCTCGCATGCGTTTCGAGCCTAAATCTTTGACCTACCGGTTAACCGCCAAGCGGTTCGCTGCGAGTGAGGGCTAAATTCCTGCTTACTAGAGTGGGCACACATCCTACTCAGCGCGCTTCAAATCAAACGAGTTTTGCAGGTTCAACCAAAACTGTGCTGTCGTATTGAAATAGCTAGCAAGCCGTGAGGCAATATCAGACGTTACAGCCGTTTGTTCGCGAACGATATCGTGAATTTGTAGGGCTGATATGTCTAACGCCATCGAAAGAGCGTTGGCGGATAGGCCGAGCGGAACAAGAAATTCTTCTCGCAAGATTTCACTAGGGTGAATCGGACGCATTTTGTTGGTGGTCATATGTATCTGCCTTTCAGTGATGGTCGATAATTTCGACTTGGTCTGGGCTTGAATGAATTGTGCAAGAGCAGAACTCAATTTTAGTATTTGAAAGAGCTAAAATAGACTGAGCACACACCTATTTTGTGTATCAAATTGTTTCAGCATCGTCCATCACCAACTGTTTTAGTAACGCTTTTTATGCTGCGGTGGGATGAGTGTCTCGTTTGAGCGGGGTGCGCGATATTCGATGAGTCGCTAGTCGATTTTCTTGCTTGAAAGGCTCCAGAACTTGCTCCACTTGAAGGATACAATTAAGTTATATCAAATCTTTCTTGTATACCTCTATTTTTTTGGAGGTATAAAAACATGAACTCAACTGCAATAAACTTTAGCGACATCGATTCTGATGTAGACCGACTTAGTAAAAGCTTGGATAAGTTTCGTCTGCTGGGAAAAACTATGTCTGCTCGATGGGCACTGGATTTTCTTTGCTGGGGCGCCGCTCTAAGAATAGAGGGCATGATTAAAGATCTTCAAAGCCACTTTTCATCTCTGAAGTCGTTAAAAGAAAGATTAGAGCAAGGAAATTTCCCGCAAGAGGCAATTGATGAGGATTTTTCTTTAAGCAATCGCATCTTAATGCTAGAGGAGAGAGTCTCCAGCCTCGCAAGTAAGTTGCAGCAATTTCGATCAAAAATCCGTCCAGAAGCTAGACACACTATTAAGAGCATTGATAGGTCGCTTGCTGCGTTCTCACAAATCTACGGGTTCACTTCTTCAATCAGATGGGAAATAGGCACTCACGATGCTGCTTTTTTAGGGCGTGTAGATAATTGCTCTGCTGACTCTGCAGAAGACATACAGCAAATTCTTGAGAAAATTAACGCTGTAACTTGATGTCTGCAAACATCATTTATCGCATAGATGCAAGTGCCGCTACTTTTGTGAAGTCATACGGTAGTTTGCCAGATGAAGTGTTGCGCGTAGCCAAGAAAATTATTGGCCACTTGTTACTTCTAGATGTTACTAAGGCGCCTTCAAAACTTCACCTTCATAATTTACAAAATAGAACTGCCTGGTCCATCGAAAATCCAAAAGCTAAAGTTAAGTGTTACACGGTACATATAACCCCTGACGATAACTACAAAGCAAGCTTTACTCTTGAAAATGGTACGGCCTATATGCGCTATGCCGGAAAACACGACAGTATCGATAAAAACCCTTAGGCGAACGCCACAGATGCCTACCCATTGCGCTAGCATCTAGCGCAACAGTACCTGCGACAAGAAAAAAGCTAAGGATCCGTAACATGAAC
>JABMMM010000319.1 GCA_013205565.1 Alcaligenaceae bacterium
CCGTGGTTGGCCGGGCTGTAAGGGGTCACGTCAGATTCTTTGATGAAATAGCGGCTCTTTGTCATTCTGATCTCTCTCAATAAAAATTAAAACATTGAATTCTTAGTTGCTCCAGCAAAAATTGTGCGTTAGCGCTTCAAGAATCCCGAATAGTTTTGAGTTGTAACTTCGTCACATTTTTTTCGGTATACATCTAGCCCGGCCACGTACGGTGTAAACACGCGCGGTTTTCCTGGTACGTTTGCGCCAACATACCAAGAGTTCGCTAAGGGATAGAGTGTCGAGTCACCCACGTCATTGACATGCTGCGTCCACTGCGCTTGAGCACTTGGGTCTGCGTCGATCTCTTGTAGCCTCTGCAATCGGATCTGTTCGATGCAATCCGCGATCCAGTCGACATGCTGTTCAATGGCACACACCATATTGGTTTTAACAGAGGGGCTTCCAGGTCCAGTCACAATAAACATGTTGGGAAATCCGGCAGTCATCAAGCCCAGATAGGTTGCTGGGCCATTCGCCCACTTTGTTTTGAGCTCAACGCCTTGCTTGCCTCGAATATCAATCTCAAAGAGCGCGCCGGTCATCGCATCGAATCCCGTTGCAAAAACAATCGCATCTAATGCGAAGCTCTCGTTTTCTGTTTTCAGGCCTTCAGGTTCAATCTCCTGTATGGGTGCTTTCTGGACATTCACTAACCGAACGTTATCGCGGTTGTATGTTTCAAAATATCCCGTGTCCACACACAAACGCTTTGTTCCAATATAGTGATCATTTGGACATAAGTCTTCAGCCGTTTGTGGGTCTTTCACAGTCTGCCGAATTTTTTGTCGAACAAATTCTCCGGCAGTTTCATTCGCCTCTTTGCTGACCAAGAGGTCGGTGTAGGTATAGAGAAAGCTGATTGCACCGCCCTTCACCCATTTGGTCTCGTACGTTGCTCGGCGCTCCTCGGCTGAGACCTCAAAAGCCTTCTTGGTTGGTTTAGGGTGCCCCCCAATACAAAATGGCGTCAGCTGAGCCTCTGCCCGATGTTCGACGTAATTCGCCTGGTGTGCTTGATGCACTGCGGCATCAAGCGGCCTGTTATGTGCCGGGACCACAAAATTGGCGTGACGCTGAAACACATACAACTGCTTAGCCTCTTTGGCAATCAAAGGGATCATTTGCACCGCCGAAGAGCCCGTACCAATCACGCCAACCCTTTGGCCCTTAAAATCAACACCTTGCTCCGGCCACAATCCGCTGTGATACCACTTACCTTGAAAGCGATCGATTCCTGGAATCTCTGGGAGCTTTGCCGTCGAAAGGCAGCCAGTTGCCATGACACAAAACTGCGCCTCGACAACGTCATTACGCTGCGTCGACAGGGTCCATAGGCAGCGCTCACTGTCGTAGTGCGCTGACGATATCCTCTGATTCAGCTCAATATCTTTACGCAAGTCAAACCGATCCGCCACGTGGTTCAGATACTTCAAAATAACAGGTTGCTCAGCGTAACGCTCTGGCCAAACCCAATCTTGCTGAAGATCTTCGTCAAACGAATAAGAGTACTCAAGACTCTCAACATCGCATCGCGCACCCGGGTACTTATTCCAAAACCAAGTGCCTCCGACGTTTGAGCCCGCTTCAAACACCCGAACACTCAGGCCAAGCGCGCGCAAACGTTTAAGCATATAGAGCCCCGCGAAGCCCGCCCCAACAATAACCGCGTCATAGCGTTTGGTGTTTGTTGCAGCCGCCGAAACATCCTTCACTTGTGCAGCGATCGACATGACTTTGTTTTCCATCAAGAACAAAAGGGTTGATTTTTACTGTGGCGCAATATTTGCTTTTTTAACGACACGGCCCCATTTTTCAATGTCCTGTGCCAGCAAGGTCTTGAACTGCTCGGGCGTCGTGGCTAGAGGCTCCATACCAATGGCGAGAATCTTCGCGATCACGGCGGGATCTTTCAAAATAACAGTGATGTCTGCACTAATTTTGGCGACAACATCTACAGGCATTTTGCTCGGCCCAAGCAAACCAACCCAAGGACTGACGCCAAACTGCGGGTAACCTAATTCAGCGATCGTCGGCAAATTAGGCAAGCGTTGGGATCGCGCGGCACTTGTTACGGCCAGCGCTTTTAAACTACCGTTGTCAACCTGCTGCGCAATTGAAGGCACACTCGCAACAACGGTCGAGACATGGTTACCTAGCAAATCCGTCAAGGCGGGCGCCGCGCCTTTGTAAGGAACATGCTCCAATTTCATACCCGTGGCCTGGTTGATCATTTCGCCAATCAAATGATTTAAAGAGCCCGTTCCGGCTGAGCCAAACGTCAGCCCAGGTTTAGATTGAGCGAGTTTCACCAGCGCTGGAAAATCAGATACCCCCAACTGATTATTCGTGGCGATTAAAAAAGCCACCGCGCCGATCATTGCGATCGGCGTAAAGTCTTTAATGGGGTCGTATGGCAAAGACTTGTAAAGACTTGCATTGATCGCTTGAGGGCCATCGCTGGACATCAAAAGGGTGTACCCATCATTCGGGGCCGTCGCGACCGATTGCACGCCGATAATTCCGCCCGCACCCGCTTTATTTTCAACAAAAACTGAACGGCCCCAGCGCTGCGACAATTTCTCAGCAAACAATCGCGCCAACAAATCTGTAGCGCCTCCGGTCGTTTGCGGCACAATCATTCTCACGTCTCGCTGTGGATATTGTTGAGCAACACACACGGAAGCGACAAAAAACAACGCTGCGGCAGCGAAGCCGACCTTAAGCATCTTCATTGAATTCCCCTAGTTTGGTACCACGCTGCCCTGTTTTGAGATTTTTAATGGCGCGCTTCGATTAGCGTTTAAGCACTAACCTTGACCCTATGCTACAAGTATTTATTAGAAATTTCTAGCTGATGAACGGTTATGATAGACAAAATAATAGAAAGCATCCACTCAAGCGGTGCGTTAATTAGGAGACTCGCATGAAAGTATACGAAGCTGTTACGGTTGGTTTGGTTGCCGAAGGTTGCAAAACGCTGTTCGGCTTAATGGGCGATGGCAACATGTCGCTTTGGGGCGCTTTAGGGCGCCAGGGCAAAATCGATATCGTCTCGTCGTTTAACGAAGCCGGCGCCGTATCCATGGCAGACGGCTACTCTCGCAGCACCGGACGAGTCGGCTTGTGCACGATCACCTGTGGCCCAGGCCTGACCCAAGTGGGCACCTCGCTTAGTATTGCAGTGCGTAATCGCTCGCCGATGGTGCTGATCACCGGGCAAATTGCTGCGGGTGCAAAAAACAACATCCAGTCAATGGATCAGCGACGTTTCGTCGAAGCCTGTAGTGCCCGGTTTCACGATATCAGCAACGCCGACAATTTGGCTGACGAAATGGCCGAAGCCTTTTATGCGGCACGCGTGCATCGCATCCCTGTTGTGTTGAACCTTGATATGGCGCTGCAAGAACAATCTTTTGACTGGGATTTTGATTATCGTCCCTCGACCAATTTCTTACCCACCCCGATTGGCGCACCGAGCGACGAGTCACTGCAACCACTTTTAGAGAAGCTGATCGCCGCCGAGCGGCCTGTCATCATCGCAGGACTTGGGGCGCAACGTGCAGGTGCCAAGTCAGAAATTCTTACGCTTGCAGGGCAATTGGGCGCGTTGGTTGGCACGTCGTTGCAAGCCAAAGATTTGTTTTTGGGAGAAGAGTACAACTTGGGTATCTCGGGTACTTTTGCGTCGGCGCCTGCCGAGCATCTGTTTGCCGAGGCAGATTTTGTGTTGGCGCTTGGTGCTGAGTTGGGTTACTACACCGCTGAAGGCGGTCTCATGTTCCCTTCAGCCGAAGTCGCTCGTATCGACATTAAAGCCGCACCAGACGAAATTGGTGTGCTCCCCGGCATGTATGTGTGCGGTGATGCCAAAAAAACTGCGGCGGCCCTGAGCAGGCTGCTTGAAGCCCACAAGGTTCAAAAAGAAGGTTTTCGTACCGCCGCGACGCGCGACATTTTAAACGCGCCGGATGCTGTCTTTACGAAACCTACCGATGGTTTAGATCCTCGCCTGCTTGCAACAAATCTATCGCAGGGTTTACCTAAAGATGTTGTGCTCACCATCGGTGCTGCGCATTATTTTTCGTTTCCTGCGATGTACACCGCTTTACCCGAGGGTGCTTTGGTTCACTTCTCGCATCACTTCGGCGCAGTTGGCCAGGCGCTACCGCTTTCAATTGGCGCGAGTGTGGGGCATCCCACACGACCGCACGTTGCGATGGAAGGCGACGGCAGTGTCATGATGAATTTGCAAGAGCTCTACACCGTCACGCGTCACAAGATTCAACTGGTGCTAATCATCTGGAACGACGCTGGCTATGGTGCAGAGGTGCACAAACTCAAAGCAAAAGGTTTTAACCCGGCTCTGGCGCAATGGCAATCAGCAGATTTTGCGGCAATCGGCAAAGCGTTTGGTGGCGATGGTGTACGCCTAGCCTCGGAAGCCGACCTAGCACCGACCATCGAACGCGGTATCAAAGCAGGCGGCTTATTCATTATTGATGCACGCGTGTCGCCCACCGAGATGAGCGACCCCTATGGCAAAATTCACTTTGGCCGAGAAAATCGCGCGCCGCATTTGCGTCGGTTGACTAAAGGCGGTTGAGCATGCGTTTTGAAGGAGAATTTCGCGTGCCGGGACAACCACGCGCGGTGCTTGAGCGCTTTGCCGAAGTTGAGCGCATGGTCAAATGTATGCCCGGCGCAAGTATCGACGGACGTGACGACGACGGCAACTATCAAGGTGGGATGCTGGTTGCCTTTGGACCCAAGAAAATTAAGTTCAAGGGCAAGGTGACCGCCTCGGTCGACTTAGAATCTTTAGCAGGCACGTTATATGTTCGCGGCGCTGCCGATATGCGTGCGGGCGCGCGGGCAGAGGTTAAGGTCGTGTACACCGTGCGCGACGATACGACTGCCACCACTCCCACCAGTATCGTTGCACTGACCTCTGACGCCGAACTCGGCGGAGTCTTGGCAGACTTTGGCAGCACAGGCGGTATTGCCGTCACTCAGGCCTTGATGGACGTCTTCGCGCAGCGCTGTGCACAGGAGTTCAGTCGCGAGGCGGAGTCAGTCACGGTTCAAACCACCGCGCAGGCTGACGTCATGGGCGTGGCGGTCCGTTCTACTGGCAACGTTAACGATATTGCGCCAACCGCAGCGACAAGCGCCGCGTCCGAGCCTCCTAACGAAGCACTTTCGGCCAACACAATATTGTGGTCTGTTCTTA